>CP032046.1:1306041-1632552 GCA_008032955.1 Helicobacter pylori | reverse complement strand
AGTGAGGTAGGCGTATAACTCGGTGCGGATCTTGGAATATTGGACAATGTCTCTACTTAACATCACAAGCCTTTAAAAAAAATTTATGCGATGAATTGTAGCACTTGTTTTAAAGAATTATTTAAACCACCCCTTGCGTCAATGATAAAGGAGGGTTTTTTTCATAGAGGGCTTGGCGTTTTTCCAAAAAGCTCTTTGGCTTGAGTGAGATCATTCAAAAGGGGGCGTTTTTCCCTTTCTTTTGGTTCAAACGCTTAAATCAAGGTCCAAAATCAATCTTGAGGTAAAAGTTGTGCCTAAACCCTTAAAATTATCATGCATGATAATGCCCCCACCGGTAGAAATGATATGGGGGTTTTGAGCGTTTTTAATTCATCAATCAAATTTTTTTCAAACATCCTGAAATTGTCTTCGCCAGCTCTCAAAAATCCCTCTCACGCTCAAGCCCACCCTCTCGCTAATGATCATATCCGTATCCAACACTTCTAATTCAAAGCCAGCCCAATTCTTGCGCCAAAGAGCTTTTACCGCTCCCCATAAAACGATTAAGACTAAATGCTGCATGCTTTTATTTCAATTTTAATTCATACACCCCATTTTTCTTCCAAAAGATAGCGGTATTTCCCGTCTAAATGAGCGTGATGCGGTAATAATCTTGTGCGTGCCGACTTAATTGAGAAAAAACTTCTGGTTTAAATCCCTATTTTGATAAATATCCAAAGGGCCTTTTTGCGTGTCTAACACGATTCTATAAGGATTGACTAGCACAAAAGAGCGTAAAATTTTATAAGGGGAGCGCAAAATCATCATGTTGTTTGCCATTAAAAAATCAAAATCTTGGATCTGGTAGCGTTTTTCAAAGGCGTCTTGATCAAGAGGTGTTGGGAGAGCTTTAAGGGGTAGTGCCAATCAATGCTTTTATCAATGCCCACGACTTTAGAATGGATAGAGCCATCAATATCCTGGTAAGTGAGCGTGATTTTTTTTAAGATCCTGCGCTCGTGGGCAAATCCACATGGATTTCTTTAAAATAGCTATCATAGATCCCATTAAAGCCCCCTTGCAAATTCTTGGAATTAATTTCAGGCTCAAAAGGGTTGTCTCTAGCCAATAAAACGCTTAAAACCACCACCAAACCTATCATCTTTTTTAACACTACCATTTCCTTAAATCTAATCTCTAGGCCGTAATTCCTTCAACTCAAACAAACGCTTTTGCAAACGCACATTCTTGCTTTGCAATTCGGTGATTTCTTGTTGCAATCGTTCATGCTTGTCTCTTAAATCCAAATAAACCTCTAAAGAAGAACCCCCAAAAAGCAACTTCCCTAAATAATACCCAAACCCAAGCAGTAAAAGGAAAAAGACAATAAGGGAGCTATGGCTATAGAAAAAATCTCGTGCTTTGTTTTCTTTGATTTCATCGTTTTCAAAAAGGCCACTAGCCATGCTTAAACAACTCTTTACCGATATAAATCCCCCTTTTAATTCATGCTCAATCTCTAAAAGGCGGTTGTATTTGGCGATCCTTTCACTCCTTGCGGTGGATCCGGTTTTGATTTCTCCCGTATTGAGAGCGACTGCAAAATCAGCGATAAAGCTGTCCTCACTCTCCCCGCTTCTATGGCTCATCACGCATTGATAGGCATGGTGTTTGGCTAATCTTATGGTTTCCAAAGTCTCACTAATGGTGCCGATTTGATTGGGTTTGATTAAAATGGCGTTCGCAATGTTTTTTTCAATGCCTTTTTGTAAAATGCTTGCGTTCGTTACAAACAAATCATCGCCCACTAATTGGATTTGACGCGCTAATTCCTCGCTCAAAAACGCCCAACCCTCCCAATCGTCTTCGCTCAAACCATCTTCAATGGACACGATCGGGTATTTTGCCACCAACTCTTTATAATAAGCCACTAATTCATGCGAATCTAGAATCTTATTTTCACCCTTTAAATGGTAATTGAAATGTTCATCCACTAACTCACTGCTCGCTACATCTAAAGCGAGTGCGATTTCTTCGCCTAATTTATAGCCGGCTTTTTCAATGGCTTGAGAAATGATTTCAAGAGGTTCTACATTGTTGTTAAAATTAGGCGCAAAACCCCCCTCATCGCCCACGCTTGTGAGCTGATTCTTTTCATCTAAAAGTTTTTTAAGCGTGTGATAGACTTCTGCGCTCGCTCTTAAGGCTTCTTTAAAGCTTTCAAACCCTAAAGGCATGATCATGTATTCTTGAAAGTCTATGGAATTGTTCGCATGCGATCCGCCGTTAATGATATTGAGCATCGGCACCGGCAAAGTCAGAGCGTTAGCCCCCCCTAAATAGCGGTATAATGGCAGATTTAAGGCTTTCGCGCTAGCCCTTGCTAACGCCATAGAAACGCCCAAAACAGCGTTCGCCCCTAAATTAGCATAATTAGGCGTGCCGTCTAAAGCCCTTAACCTCTCATCTACAAAGGCTTGATTGATCGCTTCAAGCCCTATCAAATGGTGTTTGATCACGCTATTGACATTTTCGCATGCCCTTAAAACCCCTTTACCCAAAAAACGGGTTTTGTCATTATCCCTTAACTCTAACGCTTCTCTTTTACCGGTGCTCGCTCCGCTAGGCACAATCGCGCTCGCCTTAGTGTTATCGCTTAAAATCACGCTGGCTTGAATGGTAGGATTGCCCCTACTATCCATCACTTCTAAAGCATGAATATCTTTAATGGTTAGCATCAAAATCCTTTTATTCCATTTCTTCTAAAGGCTCATCGGGTAAGGGCATGATCTCTTCATTAGAGCCAATACTCTCTTTAATCTTAAGAGTGATTTCATCCGCTAGGGCTTTATCTTCTTTCAGTAAGGCTTTAGCGTTTTCTCTGCCTTGCCCTAGCTTTTTATCCTGGTAACTAAGCCATGCCCCACTCTTATCCACAATGTCTAATTTCACGCCATAGTCAATGATTTCGCCCTCTTTAGAAATCCCCTCCCCAAACATGATGTCAAATTCCGCTTCTCTAAAAGGCGGAGCGACTTTATTTTTAACCACTTTGGCTTTAGCCCTATTACCGATATGCTGTTCGTTTTGTTTTAAAGCCGCAATCCTTCTAATATCAATCCTAACGCTCGCATAGAATTTTAAGGCATTACCCCCGGTTGTGGTCTCTGGACTCCCATAGCCCGTCATGCCGATCTTCATTCTTATTTGATTGATAAAGATTAAAGTAGTGTTCATCTTGTGCAAAACACCGGTGATTTTCCTTAACGCATGGCTCATAAGCCTTGCTTGCAAGCCCACATGCTGATCGCCCATATCCCCATCAATCTCCGCTTTAGGCGTAAGAGCCGCCACCGAATCCACCACCACTAAATCAATCCCTCCGCTTCTGGTGATCGTTTCTAAAATCTCTAAGGCTTCTTCTCCTGTGCTTGGTTGAGAAACGAGTAGATTTTCTGTATCCACGCCCAATCTCTTGGCATAATACACGTCTAGGGCATGTTCAGCGTCAATGAACGCGCACACGCCCCCATTTTTTTGGCATTCTGCAATAATGTGCAAGCTTAGAGTGGTTTTCCCGCTTGACTCTGGCCCATAAATTTCAATGATCCTACCCTTTGGAACGCCCCCAATCCCTAAAGCTAAATCCAATCCTAACGAGCCTGTAGAAATAGCGTCAATCTTTTCTACTTGCTTATCCCCAAGGCGCACCAACGCCCCCTTACCAAAAACCTTATCAATTTGTTTGATCGCTAAAGAAATCGCTTTTTGTTTGTCTTCATCTATTGCCATTAAATTACCTTATTGAA
Source organism: Helicobacter pylori (assembly GCA_008032955.1). Taxonomy (NCBI): domain Bacteria; kingdom Pseudomonadati; phylum Campylobacterota; class Epsilonproteobacteria; order Campylobacterales; family Helicobacteraceae; genus Helicobacter; species Helicobacter pylori. Next base: position 1,628,761 of record CP032046.1, on the reverse strand, counting down.
TTTGATTTGTTTATTCTATCAAATCCTAGCCTAAAATCTATTATAATAAAAGGACTTACCCTATCACAAAAGGATTTTACTTTGATTAGTGTCGCTCATAGCCCTGATGCTGATGATATTTTCATGTATTATGCGATTAAGTTTGGCTGGATAGATTGCCCCATTAAGAATAAAACATTCAAAAACATTGCCCTTGATATTGAAACCCTAAACCAAGAAGCCCTAAAAAACACTTATGATGTGAGTGCGATAAGCTTTGGGCTATACCCTAAAATTGCGAACGATTACGCCTTACTCCCCACGGCAACGAGCTTTGGGAATGGCTATGGGCCTAAATTAGTGAAAAAAAAGGGCGTGAAATTGAAAAAAGATTTTAAAGTCGCATTAAGTGGGGAGCATACCACCAACGCCCTCTTGTTTAAGATCTATTACAAACATGCGCGCATCGCTTACATGAATTTTTTAGACATTGAAAAAGCGGTTTTGGAAGGAAAAGTGCATGCGGGCGTATTAATCCATGAAAATATCTTGGATTTCCATAGTGAATTAGAAGTGGAAAAAGAATTGTGGGATGTTTGGAAAGAACTCATTAAAGTGGATTTACCCTTGCCTTTAGGGGGCATGGCGATTAGGCGCTCTATCCCCTTGTATCGCGCGATTTTGATTAAAAAGGCTTTGATTAAAGCGGTTGAAGTCGCGCTAAAACACCAAAATCTGCTCTCTAACATGCTCTTAGAGCGCTCGCTCATTCGTGTCAATAAAGAGTGCTTGCAAACTTATTTAAGCTTGTATGCGAATGAAACTTCAACGCGCTTAAGCAAGATTCAGATTCTCGCCATAGACAAGCTTTTTGAATTAGGCTATCAGCATGGGTTTTATGCCAGTTTGTTAAAGGCTAAAGATTGCTTACTCACTGATGAGTATTTGCAATACCGCTTTTCTTAATCCAATTCTAATTTATGTGCAAGCAAGTAACGACTCATCGCATACAATAAAAGGATTTTTAAAAAATCCACCCCCCATAAAAGGTAGTATTGTTTTTCTTGTAATTCTTGTTGTTGCAAGAAATAATAAAACCCCTCATTGATGCTTAAACTAGAACTCATTAAGGGCAGTAACGAATTAAACGCTAATTCCAAAACAACCCCCACAAGAATGAACAACAGCCCCCCTAGTAAAAAACGCGCTTTTTTGATCCTAGCAGCGTTTAAAACGCTCAAAACAAATAAAAATTTCATTAAAACAAGCCCTAAAAACAGCGCGATACCTAGGGTTTTAGTGGGTTTTAACACAAAGGTTTTTAAAGCGGTGTGCAAGATAAACAGCACGCTGGATTGCGCGTTAAAAAGATAATAGCCCAAACGCACGCTCGCCACAAACCAGAACAAACTGAAGATAAAAAACACCATAGGGAGCAAGATTTTAGGGAGCAATAAAGACTCTAAACTAACGGGTAAAGAAAAGCTTAAAACCCCCCTTTTAGAAAAAAGCGCATTGAGATTTTTGATCGCTCCCACACTGATTGCAATCAGTAAAAACGCCCCCAAGACAAAAAAGAGCGTGTAGCTTAGGGTGAGCATGGTCGTTTCTTCAGCACCTTGAGAGGAAAAACAAACCGCTAAAATAGTGAGCGTTATTAAAAAATTCCCCACAACAACATTCCCTAATTGCCCCAAAGCATCATGTTTAAAAACTTTTAAAAAACCCATAGCCTTATTATACCCGTTTGGATAGAAAATTCAGGCTTTTTATCATCAAGTGCCAATAAAAACGCTAAAGGCATTTTTTAAACGCGCTGCTTGAAAAAAGCCAGTTGCTCCAAAATCAATTCTTCTTTATTTTTAAAAACAAATTTAAAAAGGATCTTATAACGCCCCATTTTATCGCTCTCTAACAAATCAAATTTTAAAGGCTCGCATGCGCTTCTACAATCAAGCGTCCCCAATAATCTGGGCTGTGATGGGCTGGGATAAAACGCTAAATACACTTGAATATTTGGCGGATCTAAAGCGGGTTTGAGCGGTTGCAATTGCACATAAAGCGTGTTGGATTTTTCCAAAATCAAAGCGTTGTTTAAAAGGGTTTCTTGGAGTTTTTTATCCCCATGCGTGCCTTTAGAAAAATAGGGCAAAATGGGGGTTTTAGGGCTTTTAGTAAGGGGTTTTAAACCCACTAAAAAACGATAATTAGACTTAAAATTTTCATAAGTTTTAAGCATAGCGTTAAAGTTTAAATCCACTTCGTTATGCCCTTTGAAATACACTAAATCGTTTTTAGGCGAATTTTTTAGGGCAAACACCACCAAAAACACCACGATCCCAAGCCCAAGAATGAGCACGCTCATGATCCCTAAAGGCCAAAAGTTTTTTTCTTTCATTGATTTCTCTCTTAAGATTTTTTAAAAAAATAAAGCCCCAAAAACGCACCTAAAAGCGTCAATAATAAAATATAAACAACCACCTTTACAAAAGTTACTCCCTTAGGAGCGTTAAAATTCTGCGCGATATTCACACGATATTTTTGCGCTAAAGCATCTACTGCGACCGAATAGCCGTTAATGAGCATGGCTGAAATCCTTTGAGGCGTGTATTCTTTAGCGTTTGTAGGGAGTAAGGGAGCGATTTTTTCAAAAAAGATTTTATCAGTATCCAACAAATCTTTAGGGTTAGCCACTAATTCTATTTTTTGAGCGTCATGGTAGAAAAAGAATACCACAAAAGGGGGTTTGAGCTGTTTTAAAAAGCCCTCTTGATAATTTTGGCGTTCATTTTTATCCGCCAAAGCGATAGGATTTTTTTCAAAATCCGTCATGTCAATCGCAAAACGTACGCCTGTTTTAAGATAAAGCTCTTTAGAAACACCCTCCACAAACGCAACGCTTTTTTTTACCAAACGCCCTTTAGAATTATTCAAAACATAATCACTAGCCCCCAAACAACAAACAAAGGCTATTACAAGCCATAAGATCCTCATGTGCTAAACAAAAACAAGTTAGGCACAAAAGAAATAACAATCGTCATTAAAATGGTCGCTACTACCATTAAGGCTAAGATTTTTTCTAAAGTGGTGAATTTCATTTTTTACTCCCTTGATTGATCAATTCATAATTAGCCCGGTTTTGGGTGTTTTTTGTCTCTAAAGCGTTAATATCCTTATAGCGGTAATAATTGGTGGCTTGCTCTTTTTGGATATGGATCGCTTTGAGCGTAAAAAAAACGACCACACACAATAAAATAACCACAATCAGTAAATTCCCTGCTAATCCGTTTAAAAATTTCATCTCTTTTCCTTTAATCTTCTAAGGGTTTTAGCGATTGGATAAATTCGGCCAACGCTTTAACTTGCAAATCGCTAAAGTTTTTATACTTGAATGATGGCATATGCCCTATATTGCCCTTTTTGCCATGCGTTAAGATATTTCTTAAAAAATTCTCTGTGCCGTAAGTGGTCAAATCGGCCGCAAACACTTGATTTTCTTGCAAGCCCTTACCATCATTGCCATGACAACCTGTGCAGCCCATGCTTTCAAACAATTCCTTGCCTTTATCAATGAGTTGAGGGTTTTTGGTTTTTTTAACGCTAGAAATTTCTGCCATCACATAGCTCGCAATCGCTTTAGCGTCTTTTTCGTCCAATTCCATAGCGGGCATTTCCCCAGCGAGATAATCCATGCCTTTAGAGCCATGCTTAATGGTGTCCATAATGCCCTCTTCTTTACCCCAATGCACCAGATTTTGAGCGCTCCCATGCAAGCCTTCAGCGGTGATGCCATGGCATTGCGAACAATGGACTAAAAAGATGCCTTGCCCCATATCCACCAATTCCTTTTGACCCAAATGCTTCCATTTGGCTTCAAATTTTTGGTTGTGCACTTTAACCTCTTCATTGTATTGCCCGATTTGAGAAAAGCTGTTCAGCGGATACCCAAAGAAAAAATACCAAAAAGCCCACACAATCGTGCACATAAAGCTTGCGATCCAGCCTACTGGCACATTATTGGCAAACTCCCCTATCCCATCAATCAAATGCCCATTTTCTACAAGCTCACCCTGAGATTTGCTGTCGCGCATTTCTTTAATGAGCGAACTGGATTCATAGATGGTTAAAACTAAAATCACAAGCGCTGCAATCAAGCCAAAAACATTTATATGGTCGTTTAAAAAATCCATTTCAACTTTCCTTTATGCCCTTATCATGAACTTTTTTATGGCGTGGTTCAATCAACTCATCTTCTAAAGCATCATTTAACGCTAAATACCCGTATCGCTCATAATCCACGACACCCTTTTTTTGCTTTCTATACATGCTAAAAATATAGGCATACAAAAAGAGCGTAAAAAGAATGGTAAAAAACGCATACGCAAAACCTCTCAAACTTTCTAAATCCATCATTCACCCCTTATTTAGCGTTTTGATTAGCGTTGATCCTGGAATTACCCAAGCTATTCAAATAAGCGATCAAAGCCACAATTTCTAACACTTCACCTCTCTCAATCGCTTCTAGCACCCTCTTGTCTTTCATATCGGCTGTGATTTTTTTAGCTTCTTCTAAATAGGCTTTTTTCGCTTCTTCCACGCTCCCTAATTTCACGCCGTTTTCGGTGTCATAAGGCACGCCAAAAACCTTTTTTTGCGTCAAAGCTTCTGCATAAGCGGTGTCAAAGTCGCTCTTTTTTATGAATAAATGCTTATAGGCGGGCATGATGCTGTGCGGCACAACGCTTTTGGGATCAAACATGTGTTTTTCATGCCAATCGGTTGTGCGATAATCCCCCACCCTGTGCAAATCAGGGCCAATCCTTTTAGATCCCCATAAAAATGGCCTGTCATACGCATATTCCCCGCTCAAACTATACGCGCCGTATCGATCCACCTCAGCTTGGAAAGGGCGGATGAGTTGGGAATGGCAATGATAGCAACCTTCTTGGATATAAATTTGTCTCCCCGCTGTTTCTAAAACCGTATAAGGCCGTAAGCCTTCAATGGGGCGAGCGGATTTAAAGAAGTTAGGCAAAATCTCCACCAAGCCTGCGATCGCAAACACAAAAATAAACGCAAGAGTGAAAAAGAACGGGTTTTTTTCCAAAAAACTAAACATTTCCAACCTCCCCTATCTAGACATAGGCGTGGCGTAATTGGGCTCACGCTCTAATTTTTTGCCTGCTGTGATTGTCATAAAAATATTGTAGGCAAAGATAATAAATCCGGTAAAATACATAAGACCCCCAACGCCTCTAATATTGTAATAAGGGATTAGCACCTTAACCGTATCAATGAACTGGTAAGTGAGATTCCCATACTGATCCACATCCCTCCACATCATCCCTTGCGTGATCCCTGCAATCCACATGGACGAAAAGTAAAGCACAATCCCTAAAGTCATGATCCAAAATTGGAAATCCACAAGCCTGCCTGAATAAATCTCTCTTCTAAAAAGCCTAGGCGTCATGTGATACATGCTCGCAATCAAAGTGAAGCCTACCCACCCAAGCACGCCGTCATGCACATGCCCTATAATCCAATCGGTAAAATGCGCTAAGGCGTTCACGCTCTTAATGGCTTGAATGGATCCTTCTAGCGTGGAAAGCATGTAGAAAGTTGAAGCCAAAACTAAGAATTTAATCAAAGGGCTTTCTTTGAGCTGGTGCCACTGGCCTCGCATCGTTAAAAGCATGTTAATGGCTGTCCCCCACGAAGGCAAGATCAACACCACTGAAAACACGCTAGAAAGGGTTTGCACCCAATCAGGCACGGTGGAATAAATCAAATGGTGCCCGCCTGCCCAAATATAAACAAACATCAAGCTCCAAAAAGAAAACAAAGTGAGTTTGTAAGAAAAGATAGGCTGGCCGCTCTCTTTAGGCAAGAAATAATAAATCGTGCCAATCACCCCACTCGTAAAGACAAAAGCGACCGCATTATGCCCCCACCACCATTGAATGAGCGCATCATTACTGCCTGAATACATAGAAATAGAATGCCAAACACTCCCCATATCAGCGACAAAATAGGTGGGGACAGAAAGGTTATTGAAGAGATACATCACCGCTATACCCACATAAGTAGCGATGTAATACCATAAAGACACATAAATGGTATTTTCTCTCCTAACGCTCATGCTCCCAAACATATTAACCCCCCATAGCACCCATGCCACAACCACAATAATATCTAAAGGCCACATCAATTCAGCGTATTCTTTAGATTGAGTAAGACCAGCAAACAAGCTAATAACCCCTAGAATTAAAAGAAGAATCCAGAGCCAAAAATGCAATAACCCTACAATTTTCAAAAAGGGGTGTTGGTGATAAGTGATTTTAAGCACCCTTTGACCGATATAATACCAACTCGCCCAAATCCCCCCAAGGGTGAAACCATAGATCACCGCATTCGTGTGTAAAGGGCGCAAGCGGCCAAAAACGCCATACTCCCCTGCAATGTAATTCAAGTTAGGGAAAGACAATTCAAAGGCTAACACAATCCCTATTAACATGCCTATTATCCCAAAGCCAACCATCGCATAAAGAAACAATTTGCTAATGGAATAATCATAACTCAAAGGCACATTTTCTTGCATGCAATACTCCTATTTGTAGTAAATTCAACAAAGATAAACACAATTATAAAATTTTATCTTTTTCAAAAAGCTTAATTTTTAATCTTTTTCTGTAACATTGTAATAACTCAATCCCATTTGAATGATATTTTTAAGCCAAATTATTACTATCTTTGGCTAAAGGCTACATATGATTAAACAAATCCTCATCATTCTTACCCCTTTTTTTGTCGCAACGCTATTGTATTTTTTAGGCGCACCAGATGGGTTAAGCCCTAACGCATGGCTTTATTTTTGTATTTTCATAGGCATGATTATAGGGCTAATTTTAGAGCCGGTGCCACCAGGTTTAGTGGCATTGAGCGCGTTAGTGTTGTGCGTGGCGTTAAAAATTGGAGCGAGTGATGAAGTAGCGAGCGCTAATAAGGCTATTTCATGGGGTTTGAGCGGGTATGCGAATAAAACGGTGTGGCTTGTGTTTGTCGCTTTTATTTTGGGTTTAGGGTATGAAAAAAGCTTGTTAGGGAAACGGATCGCTCTTTTACTCATTAGGTTTTTAGGGCAAACCCCTTTAGGTTTAGGCTATGCGATTGGTTTGAGCGAATTGTGTCTGGCCCCCTTTATCCCTAGCAACTCCGCTAGAAGTGGAGGCATACTCTATCCAATCGTTTCATCTATCCCGCCTTTAATGGGATCTGCTCCAAATGATAACCCTGACAAAATCGGTGCGTATTTGATGTGGGTCGCTTTGGCTTCAACTTGCATCACTTCGTCCATGTTTTTAACCGCGCTCGCTCCTAACCCCCTAGCAATGGAAATCGCTACCAAAATGGGCGTGAATGAAATCTCATGGTTTTCGTGGTTTTTAGCGTTCTTGCCTTGTGGGGTGGTTTTGATCTTGCTTGCGCCTTTATTAGCGTATAAAACCTGCAAACCCACCTTAAAAGGCTCAAAAGAAGTGATCTTGTGGGCTAAAAAAGAATTAGAGGGCATGGGGAGGTTTTCTTTAAAAGAAATTTTAATGCTCAGTCTCACTTTACTAGCTTTATTGGGTTGGATTTTTAGCAAACCTTTAGGCTTGCATGCGAGCACGACGGCTTTGATTGTCATGGTTTTAATGGCGTTTTGTAAGATTGTAAGCTATGAAGACATCATCAAAAACAAGAGCGCGTTCAACATTTTTTATTGCTTGGATCGCTGCTCACAATGGCTGGCGGGCTTAAAAATGTAGGGTTTTTAAATTTTATCGGCAATGCGGCTAAAAATTTTTTAGAGCATGCCAACTTGGATCCGTTAATAGCGGTCTTGTTTATTATAGCCCTCTTTTATCTGTTGCATTATTTTTTCGCTAGCATCACCGCTCATGTGAGTGCGTTATTTGCGCTTTTTGTGGGGATTGGTTCGCACATTCAAGGGGTCAATTTGCAAGAATTGAGCTTGTTTTTAATGCTTTCTTTAGGGATTATGGGGATTTTAACCCCCTATGGCACAGGCCCATCCACCATTTATTACGGGAGCGGGTATATTTCAAGCAAGGATTTTTGGAAATGGGGGTTTATTTTTGGCGTGGTGTATTTGATCGTGTTTTTAAGCGTGTGCGTGCCTTGGGTCAAATTCATCGCTTATAGGTGGTTGTAGCTGGAAACTTTACACAACGCCCTTTTAAAATGGTATGAAGAATTTGGGCGAAAGGATTTACCTTTTAGGAATTTAAAGGGCATTAACGCCCCTTATGAAGTCTATATCAGTGAAGTGATGAGCCAACAAACCCAAATCAACACGGTAATTGAGCGTTTTTATTCCCCCTTTTTAGAAGCTTTCCCCACTTTAAAAGACTTAGCGAGCGCTCAATTAGAAGAGGTTTTATTGCTCTGGAGAGGGCTTGGCTATTATTCAAGGGCTAAAAATTTAAAAAAAAGCGCTGAAATTTGCGTTAAAGAACACAACTCACAATTACCCAATGACTATCAAAGCCTATTAAAACTCCCCGGGATTGGCGCATACACGGCTAATGCGATTTTATGTTTTGGTTTTAGAGAAAAGAGTGCATGCGTGGATGCCAATATCAAACGAGTGCTTTTAAGGCTTTTTGGTTTGGATCCTAATATCACGGCTAAAGATCTGCAAATTAAAGCGAATGACTTTCTCAATCTTAATGAAAGCTTTAATCATAACCAAGCCCTAATTGATCTAGGGGCTTTAATCTGCTCCCCTAAACCCAAATGCACGATTTGCCCTTTAAACCCTTATTGTTTGGGTAAAAACCACCCAGAAAAACACACGCTTAAGAAAAAACAAGAAATCATTCAAGAAGAGCGTTACTTGGGCGTTGTGATCCAAAATAACCAAATCGCTTTAGAAAAAATAGAGCAAAAACTCTATTTTGGGATGCACCATTTCCCCAATCTCAAAGAAAACCTAGAATACAAACTCCCCTTTTTAGGGGCGATCAAACACAGCCACACTAAATTCAAGCTCAATTTAAACCTCTATTTAGCTGCGATAAAAGATTTAAAAAACCCTATTCGTTTTTATAGCCTTAAAGACTTAGAAACCTTACCCATAAGCTCTATGACGCTTAAAATTTTGAATTTTTTAAAACAAAAAAATTTATTTGGGGGTTAAACCCTGCCAAATCTAAAATGGCTCTACTTTATCGCAGGCACCACTTCAGGGATCAAATACGCAATCGCGCTAATCACAACTCCCATGATCGCTACAAAAATAAGGGAGTATTTGACCGTGAATTTGAATAAATCGCTCTCTTTCCCAGCCAATCCCACTGCCGCGCAAGCGATAGCAATGCTTTGAGGGCTTATCATCTTGCCTAAAGTGCCACCCACGGTATTAGCCGTTAGGGTTAAAATCTCAGGGAGATGCAATCGTTGGGCGGTGAGTTGCTGTAAAGAGCCAAATAAAAGATTAGAACTCGTATCGCTCCCGGTTAAAAACACGCCCACCCACCCGATCAAGGGCGAGAAAAAGGTGAAAGCTAATCCCGTATGGGTGAGCGCTAAGGCTAGAGTGGAAGAAATCCCGCTGTAATTAGACACATAGGCAAAGCTTAAGACTAAACCAATGGTAAGAATGGGGTAGCGCATTTCTTTTAGAGTCTCGCCAAAGACGCCCAGCGCATCGCTCACTCGCACCCTTAAAACGAGCATGCTAATGAGAGCGGCTAAAAAAATGGAAGTGCCAACCGTGTTGATTAAGAAAAATTTAAACACCACCGGAAAACTCGCGCTTTGATCGGATTCTACAAAAGGCGGGCTTTTAAAGATGTGGTTACTGATATTATTGAATTCAAAATAAAAATTAGAAAAAGCTAACAAGCCGTCTTTTTCAAATAAAGCTTTAAAAAAAGGCTGTATCCATAACACAATCACTAAAACCAAAATCACAAAAGGGGACCAAGCGACATAAACCTTACAGATATGATGGTTACTATTAGTGAATGAAGCCGCTTTGCCATCGCTTCTAAAAATCACTTTAGGCTGCCAAAATTTCAAAAAGAGCGCTGTTGCAACGAGTGAAACAAGGGCTGAAATAATACCAGGCAATTCTGGCCCTAAATAATTAGAGCTTAAAAATTGCGTGCCAGCGAAAGAAAAAGCCGCGATAAAAACAGCCGGAAAAGTTTCTTTAATCCCTTTAAAGCCATCCATCAAAAACACAATGAAAAACGGCACTAACAAGCTCACAAAAAAGAGGATTTTACCCGTCATGGCTGAAATTAAAATCGCTGGCACCCCTACCGCGCTCGCCATAGCACTTATAGGGATACCCACTGCGCCAAAAGCCACAGGAGCGGTATTAGCGATCAAACATAACCCGGCAGAATATAAAGGGCTTAACCCCAACCCCACTAAAATCGCTGCGGTAATGGCAATAGGCCCTCCAAACCCGATCGCTCCTTCTAAAAACGAGCCAAAACAAAAGCCAATCAAGATCACTAAAATCCTGTGATCTAAAGTGATGGACTGGACGCTTTCTTTTAAAATTTCAAAATAGCCGGATTTAACGCTGAGTTTGTATAAAAAAATCGCCGCAATAATAATCCATGCGATCGGCCATAAGCCATAGAGGAAGCCATAAAGAAAGCTTGAACCCACCATGCTAACAGGCATTTTATACACTAAAACCGCAATAACGGCTGACAGAACCACGCTCAAAAAGGCCGCCGCATAACCTTTGAGTTTAAAAACCATTAAAGATAAGAAAAATAGCAAAATCGGCAATAAGGCCACAAGAGCGCTCAGCCAAATATTACCCAAAGGGTCATAAATTTGATGAAATTCTGACACTAAAAATCCCTTTAAAAAATATTCTCTTACTCCCCTAAACCCCCTCCATTAAGTAGGAGTAACCGGGATAATAAAGGGGAAGACATAAGCAATAAGAGTGAAAATAATCCCCATAATGATCGCCAAAGCGATAGAGTATTTTACTGTAAATCTGAACAATTCGCTCTCTTTCCCCACTAACCCCACCGCCGCGCAAGCGATAGCGATGCTTTGAGGGCTTATCATTTTACCCACAACACCCCCTGAAGTGTTTGCCGCTAAAAAAAGCACTTCAGGCAAGCCAAGCTGTGTAGCGATGAGCATTTGCAAAGAGCCAAATAAAAGATTAGAACTCGTATCGCTTCCGGTTAAAAACACCCCAAGCCAGCCTACAACAGGCGAAAAGAAAGTGAAAACATGCCCAGTATCCGCTAACGCTAAAGCGAGCGTGGCGCTCATGCCGCTATAATTAGCCACATATGCAAACGCTAAAACCACGCCAATGGTTAAAATCGGCAAACGCATTTCTTTTAAAGTAGCCCCAAACACCCCTATCGCATCGCTGATTTTCACGCGCAACAAAAACACGCTTAAAAGAGCGGCTAAAAAAATGGAAGTGCCTGTCGTTAGGATTAGAGGGAATTTGAACACGACAGGAAAATTGGTCGCTTCAGTAACAATGGGAACGGTTTTAAAAATCTTTTGACTGATAGAATTGAATTCAAACGCAAAGCTAGAAAACGCCAAAGCCCCGCCTTCTTTAAAGAGCGCTTTAAACCAGGGTTGCGTCCATATGATAATTGTAATAGTGAGCAACACAAAAGGCATCCACGCCACAACCACCTTACAAATATGGTGTTTTTTTGTGCTGATTATAGGCTCTTTGCCATTGCTGGTGAAAATGTGCTTGGGTTGCCAGAATTTTAAAAACAAAGTGGTAGCGATCAATGACACTAAAGCTGAAATAATATCCGGAAGTTGCGGCCCTAGATAATTAGAGCTTAAAAATTGTGCGATAGCGAAACTAAACCCGGTAACAGCCACTGCGGGAAAAGTTTCTCTAATCCCTTTAAAACCATCCATTAAAAACACGATGAAAAAAGGGATACCAATGGAAAAAATGGGTAACACTCTGCCCACCATTTGAGAAATCTCTAATTCAGGGATACCCACCACGCTAGCCATTGCCGTAATAGGAATACCCACCGCGCCAAAAGCTACAGGAGCGGTGTTAGCGATCAGGCACAATCCGGCAGCGTATAAGGGGTTTAGCCCAAGACCGACTAAAATCGCCGCTGTGATCGCTACTGGGCCTCCAAAGCCGATCGCTCCTTCTAAAAACGAGCCAAAACAAAAGCCAATCAAAATCACCAAAATCCGGTGATCCGGCGTTAGGGTTAAAATGCTTTCTTTTAAAATCTCAAAATACCCGGATTTCACTGAAAGGTTGTAAAGAAAAATCGCAGCGATCACAATCCAAGCGATCGGCCACAAGCCATAAAGAAAGCCATAGAAAAAACTCGCGCTCACCATTTGAGCAGGCATTTTATACACAAATAACGCAATAATGATTGAAAGCACTAAGCTTAAAAACCCAGCGCTATACCCCTTAAGTTTAAAGACAATAAGAGAAATAAAAAAGAGCGCAATAGGCGATAGCGCCACTAAAGCACTCAGCCAAATATTGCCTAATGGGTCATAGACTTGATAAAATTCCATAAATTTTCCTTGAATAATTAAAAGTATTTTTTTAATCTTACTTAAAAGAAAAAACTAATTTTAAGTAGCATTTAATATTAAGTCAAATTTAATGGTTTTGTGGTTTATTTTAGTAACAATGTTTGAGCGAGTGGGTTTATCAACTTGTGATTACAATCTTACTAATTTTGAGTATTATATTATGTTTGAAACTCTTAATTTGGAATTTTAAGGAGCCTTCTTTGAAAGTCAATTTCTTTGCTACTTGTCTAGGAGCAGCCATATACAGCAACGCATCGCTTAACGCTATCAAATTACTCCGTAAGGAAAATTTGGAAGTGGTTTTTAAAAAAGACCAGACTTGTTGCGGCCAACCAAGCTACAACTCAGGGTATTATGAAGAAACAAAAAAAGTCGTTTTATACAATATCAAACTTTATTCCAATAACGACTACCCTATTATCTTGCCTAGCGGTTCATGCACAGGGATGATGCGGCATGATTATTTGGAATTGTTTGAAGGGCATGCGGAATTTAACATGGTTAAAGATTTTTGCTCTAGGGTGTATGAATTGAGCGAGTTTTTGGATAAAAAATTGCAAGTCAAATATGAAGATAAGGGCGAACCCCTTAAAATCACATGGCATTCTAATTGCCATGCCTTAAGGGTGGCTAAAGTGATTGACTCGGCGAAAAATCTCATCAGACAGCTTAAAAATGTGGAACTCATTGAATTGGAAAAAGAAGAAGAATGCTGCGGGTTTGGGGGGACTTTTTCAGTCAAAGAGCCTGAAATTTCAGCGGTTATGGTCAAAGAAAAGATTAAAGACATAGAAAGCCGTCAAGTGGATGTGATTGTTTCAGCGGACGCTGGGTGTTTGATGAATATCAGCACCGCTATGCAAAAAATGGGCTCTCCCACAAAACCCATGCATTTTTATGACTTTTTAGCCTCAAGACTTGGGCTTTAACATTAAAAAATTGTTTTAAGGAATAATCATGGAAAAATATCATAGCGACCAAGAATACGAAGAAATCATCACCGACCAATTGGGCGATATGCAATTAAGGGAAAATTTGCGTTCTGCAATGGATACCTTAAGGGCTAATCGTAAGAATTTGATTAAAAATCGTTACAGCGAGTGGGAAAATTTAAGGGAATTAGGCAAAGAAGTCAAGCTTAAAATTTTATCCAGGCTTGATGAGTATTTGGAATTGTTTGAAAAAAACGCCACTCAAAACGGCTTTAAAATCCATTACGCTAAAGACGGCGATGAAGCTAATGAAATCATTTACAACCTCGCTAAAGAAAAGAATATCAAGCGCATTTTGAAGCAAAAATCCATGGCGAGCGAAGAAATTGGCTTGAACCACTACCTCAAAGAAAAGGGCATTCAAGCGCAAGAAACGGATTTGGGCGAATTGATTATCCAGCTCATTAATGAACACCCTGTGCATATTGTCGTGCCAGCTATCCATAAAAACCGCAAGCAAATCGGTAAGATTTTTGAAGAAAAACTCAACGCCGCTTATGAAGAAGAGCCTGAAAAGCTTAATGCGATCGCCAGAAAGCACATGCGCAAAGAATTTGAAAGCTTTAAAATGGGGATTAGTGGGGTGAATTTCGCTATCGCTAATGAGGGTGCGATCTGGTTAGTGGAAAATGAAGGCAATGGCCGCATGAGCACCACCGCATGCGATGTGCATGTCGCTATTTGCGGGATTGAAAAATTAGTAGAAAGCTTTGATGATGCGGCGATTTTAAACAATCTGCTCGCTCCAAGCGCTGTGGGTGTGCCTATCACATGCTATCAAAACATTATCACAGGCCCCAGAAAAGAGGGCGATTTAGACGGCCCTAAAGAAGCCCACATCATTTTATTAGACAACAACCGCTCTAATATTTTGGCTGATGAAAAGTATTATCGCGCTCTTTCATGCATTCGTTGCGGGACTTGTTTGAACCACTGCCCCGTGTATGACAAAATCGGTGGGCATGCCTATCTTTCTACTTATCCTGGCCCTATAGGCGTGGTGGTATCCCCTCAACTCTTTGGCTTGAATAATTACGGGCATATCCCTAATTTGTGCAGTCTTTGTGGGCGTTGCACTGAAGTGTGCCCTGTAGAAATCCCTTTAGCCGAGCTTATTAGAGATTTACGATCGGATAAAGTGGGCGAAGGCAGGGGCGTAGTTAAGGGGGCTAAAAGCACCCAACACAGCGGGATGGAAAAATTCTCTATGAAAATGTTTGCCAAAATGGCAAGCGATGGGGCTAAGTGGCGTTTCCAATTGAAAATGGCTCAATTTTTCTCGCCTTTAGGCAAGCTTTTAGCTCCCATACTGCCTTTAGTCAAAGAGTGGGCGAGCGTGAGAACCTTACCCAATATGGACACAAGCTTGCATGCAAAAGTCCAACACTTAGAAGGGGTGGTTTATGAGTAAAGAGCTTATTTTAAAGCGCATTAAAGAAGCCAGAGCCAAGAATGCCATTCAGGGAGCAAACCCTGCTTACAGGAATATCATTAAAGTGGAGTTTGAAGACTTGGTGGAAGAATACAAACATTTCCAAGTGTTGAATAAAGCTGAAGTCATTGAAAGCGCTAAAGAAAATTTAGAGCAAGCCATTTTAAAGGCTTTAGAAAATTTTAAAAGCAAAAAAATCTTACACTCTACAGATTTGAATTTGAATTTTGAAGCGTTCAAGGATTTTACTTTACAGCCTTATGATAAAGAAATTGAAGCGATGCGTGAAGAGTTGTTTGAGATTGATACCGCTTTATTGCATGGGGTTTGTGGGATTTCAAGCTTGGGCATGATTGGGGCGGTTTCTTCGCATGCAAGCCCAAGGTTGCTTTCACTCATCACCCTTAATTGCATCATCTTATTGAAAAAAGAATCCATTGTGCGCAACTTGAGTGAAGGCATGCAAGCTTTGAAAAATCAAAGCCAAAACGGCGTATTGCCCACAAACATGCTCCTTATTGGCGGGCCTAGCCGGACAGCCGACATTGAATTAAAAACCGTTTTTGGGGTGCATGGGCCTCAAAAAGTCGCTGTCATTCTCTATTAAAGGATAAGAATGGAAAAATTAGAAGTGGGGCAATTAGCCCCTGATTTTAGATTGAAAAACAGCGATGGCGTGGAAATTTCTTTAAAAGATTTGCTCCATAAAAAAGTGGTGTTGTATTTCTACCCTAAAGACAACACCCCCGGATGCACCTTAGAAGCCAAAGATTTTAGCGCTCTGTTTAGCGAATTTGAAAAGAAAAACGCTGTTGTCGTGGGCGTAAGCCCTGATAACGCGCAATCGCATCAAAAATTTATCAGCCAATGCTCTTTGAATGTGATCTTGCTCTGCGATGAAGGTAAGAAAGTGGCCAATCTTTACAAAGCTTATGGCAAACGCATGCTTTATGGGAAGGAGCATTTGGGGATTATCCGCTCCACTTTCATTATCAACACGCAAGGCGTTTTAGAAAAATGCTTCTATAATGTCAAAGCGAAAGGGCATGCTCAAAAAGTTTTAGAGAGTTTGTAGTTTCGCTCTCAAGCCTTTTAATCCTCAAACTCTAAGGCTCTGCTCTTTTCAAACATTGGTTGAGTCTTATTTAACAAAAACTTTTATTTTTTACGCTAAAACTCATAAAAAATAGGGTTATTTTGCGACAATAACCCCACAAAAACGCTTTTTAAAACACTATTTAACTAAAATCAAGCCCTTTTAATTTGATGGTAAAAAACGCTTTTTAGCTTTTTTAAATTTCTATTTTTGTTCAGGTTGCCAAATGGTCTTTTCTGAGGGGGTGCTATCGGCTTCGTTTTGCAAAATTTGTTTTTTAGTTTCATGGCAAGCCACAAACAATAACGCTAAAATTACAGCTAAAAGAGAAATTCTCATTCTAAGCTCCTTTGAATATTAAAATGCTTACGATAATTATAAAGAAAAAGAGTTAAAGATAGATTAATATTTAGCTCTGCTTTCATCAAATGTCGGCACTCAAAACCTTATTTAACCTTATTATTCTTTAATTTTTAAAACTTTGTTTTATGTAAAACTCATTCTCTTAAGGGGATAACTGGGGTATTTTGAAATAACTCTCCCCCTACAACCCCCAACTAAATCCCCCTATAGAACGCATTAGAAGAAACGATCGCTTGACTAAAGCCTCTTATTATTTTGATTTTAATCAAGCGCGTTGTTTTTTAAGCATGTCAGCGATTAAAAAAGCGAGTTCTAGGGCTTGAGTGGCGTTCAGTCTTGGATCGCATTGCGTATAGTAATGGCAGCTCAAACCCTCTTCGGTGATCGCTTGCGAGCCACCAATACATTCTGTAACATTTTCACCCGTCATTTCTAAATGAACCCCTGAAGCCAAGCTCCCTTCAGCCCTATGGATTTCAAAAAAGCTTTTCACTTCATCTAACACGCTATCAAAAGCCCTTGTTTTAACCCCCAAGTTGGTTTTGACCGTGTTGCCATGCATGGGATCAATGCTCCATAAAATGTGGCGTTTTTCTTTCAACACCCCTTGTAAAAGCTTAGGCAAGCGCTCTTTAATGATATTAGAACCCATGCGCACGATCAAATTCAAACGCCCTTTAAGGTTGTGCGGGTTTAAGACATCGCACAATTCTAGCACTTCGCTCACGCTCGCATTAGGCCCGATTTTCACGCCAATAGGGTTACAAACCCCCCTTAAAAACTCCACATGCGCGCCCTTAGGATCTCTTGTCCTTTCACCAATCCACAGCATGTGCGCGGAGCAATCATAAAACTGGTTAGTCAAACTATCCTTACGCACCAAAGGCTCTTCATAATGGAGCAGTAACGCTTCGTGGCTGGTGTAAAATTCCACTTCCCTAAGGATAGGCGTTTTTTCTATCTCCACCCCGCATGCTCGCATAAACCCTAAAGCTTGCGTGATCCGATCAGCGATTTGCTGGTATTTTTGCCCAAAGTCGTTATTTTTGACAAAATCCAAATTGAAACGATGCACTTGCTCTAAATTGGCTAACCCGCCTTGAGCAAAGGCTCTAATAAGGTTTAAAGTCGCTACGCTTTGATGGTAGGCTTTAAGCATTCTTTCAGGCTTTGGTTCTCTTTCTTTTTTGGAAATCCCATTGATAATATCCCCTCTATAACTCAACACTTCTTCATTATCTAGTATTTCAGTCGCATTAGAGCGAGGCTTGGCAAATTGCCCGGCAATGCGCCCCACTTTCACAATCGGTATAGAGCCAGCAAAAGTTAAGACAATCGCCATTTGCATCATCACTTTAAACATGTCTTTAATCCTGTTAGCGCTAAATTGAGAAAACGACTCCGCGCAATCGCCCCCTTGCAACAAAAACGCCTTATTGTCAATGACTTGGGCTAAACGCTCTTGCAAGTTCCTCGCTTCACCAGCAAACACTAAGGGAGGGTAAGAGCGCAATTCTTTTTTGACCCTTTCTAATTCTTGCTTATCTTTATAAGTGGGGTGTTGCTCTATCTTAAAAGAATGCCATGAAGCGGGCGACCAAGTTGTGTTTGACATTTCTACAATCCTTTATTAATTTTTTTTTAAGCGTTATTATAGCTTGTGCGGGTTAAATCGTGGATTTTAGAAAATAAATGTGCACCCAAAACCACCCCTTAATCTCAAAAAAACCCAATCATAAAAAGCTTTATGTTACAATGAGAACTCTTTGACACAATAAAAAGGCGGTTTAATAGCATGGCACAAGAAAAAGCACTTATAAGAGATCCTAAAAAACTCAACGCGTTTGATTTGCGTTGGATGGCGTCTTTATTTGGCACAGCCGTTGGGGCTGGGATTTTATTTTTGCCTATTAGAGCTGGTGGGCATGGGATATGGGCTATTGTGGTGATGAGTGCGATCATATTCCCTTTAACTTATCTGGGGCATAGAGCTTTAGCTTATTTCATAGGATCTAAAGATAAAGAAGACATTACTATGGTCGTTCGCTCTTATTTTGGTGCTCAATGGGGTTTTCTTATCACTTTGCTTTATTTCTTTGCGATTTATCCTATTTGTTTGGCTTATGGGGTGGGTATCACTAATGTGTTTGATCATTTTTTCACCAACCAGTTGCATTTAACGCCTTTTAATCGGGGCTTACTGGCTGTAGCGTTAGTTTCTTTAATGATGTTGGTGATGGTTTTTAACGCTACGATTGTTACGCGCATTTGTAACGCTTTAGTGTATCCTTTATGCTTGATCTTATTGCTTTTTTCTTTGTATCTTATCCCTTATTGGCAGAGCGCTAATCTTTTTGTGGTGCCGAGTTTTAAAGAATTTGTGTTAGCTATTTGGCTAACCTTACCGGTGCTTGTGTTTTCATTCAACCATAGCCCCATCATTTCAACCTTCACTCAAAATGTGGAAAAAGAATACGGCGCTTTCAAAGAGTATAAACTCAATCAAATTGAATTAGGGACATCGCTGATGCTTTTAGGGTTTGTGATGTTTTTTGTGTTTTCGTGCGTCATGTGCTTGAATGCTGATGATTTTGTGAAAGCAAGGGAACAAAATATCCCCATTTTAAGCTATTTTGCTAACACTTTAAACAACCCTTTAATCAACTATGCGGGGCCTGTGGTGGCTTTTTTAGCGATTTTTTCATCTTTTTTTGGGCATTATTATGGGGCTAAGGAGGGTTTAGAAGGCATTATCATTCAAAGTTTAAAATTGAAACAAGCTTCTAAACCCTTGAGCGTTAGCGTAACGATTTTTTTATGGCTGACTATCACGCTTGTGGCTTATATTAACCCTAATATCTTGGATTTTATTGAAAATTTAGGCGGTCCCATTATCGCACTCATTCTATTTGTGATGCCCATGATAGCGTTTTATAGCGTTTCTAGTTTGAAGCGTTTTAGAAACTTCAAAGTGGATATTTTTGTGTTTGTCTTTGGGAGCTTGACGGCTTTGAGCGTGTTTTTAGGACTATTTTAATGGCTAGTTTTTCTATTTTATCCATTTTTAAAATCGGCGTGGGGCCTAGCTCTTCACACACCATAGGGCCTATGGAAGCGGGGGCGAGATTTTGCGGGTTGTTAAAAGGCATTTTAGAGCAGGTTGAACGCGTTCAAATCACCTTGCATGGCTCATTGGCTTTAACCGGTAAAGGGCATTTGAGCGATGAAGCGGTTTTAATTGGCTTGCATGGCATTTACGCTAACGAATTAGATATAACAACCAAAAAAGCCTTATTGCATGAAGCGCTTGAAAACAAAGTTTTAAAACTCGCTAACCAACATCGCATTCCTTTTGATTATGCTAAAGATTTGATTTTTGACAACAAACCCTTAGCCAGACACCAAAACGCTCTCATTCTAAAAGCTTTTAACGCTAAAAATGAGGTTTTAAAAGAAGAGACTTACTATTCTGTCGGTGGAGGGTTTGTCTATACTGAAAAAGAATTAGACAACTTATCTAAAGAGGGTGGAAATGAAAGCATTGCCTATGATTTTTCAAGCGCTAAGGAATTGCTAGAATTATGCCAAAAACACCAAAAAAGCATCGCTGGAATCGTGCGTTTGAGAGAAGACGCCCTGAAAAACTGCCCTGATGCAACGATGGCTAAAATTTACCATGCGATGCTTGAGTGTTATGATAATGGGGTTAATTCTAAAGAAAGGTATCTGCCTGGTTCTTTAAAGGTAACACGATTAGCCCCAAGCATTAAAACGCGCTTAGAAAAACACCCCACAAGCGGGAAAGACCCCTTAGCGTTGATTGATTACATTTCGCTTTACGCTCGCGCCATTGCTGAAGAAAACGCTAGCGGAGGCAAGGTGGTAACCGCCCCCACTAATGGAGCGTGCGCAGTAGTGCCAAGCGTGCTTTTATACGCTAAAAACCATTTGTTTGAAAATTTATCGCAAAAATCTATCAATGATTTTTTACTCACCAGTGCGGCGATTGGCTATCTTTACAAGAAAAACGCTTCCTTGAGCGGCGCAGAAGCGGGGTGTCAGGCTGAAATTGGCGTGGCAAGCTCTATGGCTGCGGGGGGGTTAGCTCATTTGTGCCAAGCGACCACGCAACAGGTTTTAATCGCTAGTGAAATCGCTATGGAACACCATTTAGGATTGACATGCGATCCGGTGGGGGGCTTGGTGCAAATCCCTTGTATTGAACGCAATGTTTTAGGAGCGATCAAAGCGATTAGTGCTTCTAAACTGGCTTTAGAATATGAATACAAGCCTAAAGTGAGCTTAGATGAAGTGATCGCTACGATGTATGCAACCGGAAAAGACATGAATGAAAAATACAAAGAGACTTCGTTAGGGGGGTTAGCTAAGACTTTAGAATGCTAAGGGATAGCTCTAATCTTTAGGGGTTTTATTTCCTAAAAAAGGCTTTGTTTTTATCAAATGCAAATAAATC
This sequence comes from Helicobacter pylori, assembly GCA_008032955.1. Taxonomy (NCBI): domain Bacteria; kingdom Pseudomonadati; phylum Campylobacterota; class Epsilonproteobacteria; order Campylobacterales; family Helicobacteraceae; genus Helicobacter; species Helicobacter pylori. The sequence continues at coordinate 1,607,825 of CP032046.1, read as the reverse complement.
TTATCCAACTTTAATATCCTTCAAAAATTTTAAACATAGGGTTTTAAAGCGTTATTCCGTCGTTTTGGATTCCATTTTATAGTAAAAAGTTTATTTAAACTCATAAGGGGATGGGGATATTTTTTGAAATCATTCCCCTACAACCCCTTTTAAAAATCCCCCTAACTCCATAAGAGCATGTTATGAGAAATTATCACTAGCTTAGCTTTTTTATTTTGATTGTGAAAAACCCTCAAAGGCATCAATTTGATTACCAACACTCCATTAAAAATTTTTATAGGCTTTATAAAATGCGTTGGAATGTCTTGAGGTTATGTTTAACTCTGTCAATCGCTATATTTCAAAGATTTTTGCGTAACAAAACCTTAAGCTTACCAATCGTTACCACAAAAAAGCCAAAAAGCTTAAATTCTAAAGATTTTAAAAAAGCAGTGATTTTTAAAAGAGATAGTCCTAACCAATAGGACACAGAGCTTAGTGATAGAGAGCTAAAAGCCTAAAAAGGAGTGCTTAAGAAACTTATTTAAAGCCCCCTAGCCAAAAAGGTAAGCTAGGCTATTTTATTATTTTTCAGACTTACTAGAATCGCTAATTTGTTTTTCAAACTCTTGTTGCAAGGCCCGTTGTTGCTTTTCTTTCTTTGAAAGGCGTCGTTTTTTCTTGGGCTTTTTTTCCTTTTTTGAAGAAGTCTCTGGCTCTTTTGAAGCTGTTTCTTTGAGCGTGTTAGCGTTAGTCATAGGGTCTAGATCTGGGTTAGAAGAATTCTGTGTCTTAGAAGAGCTTATAAATTCAGGGCTATCAGTATGGCTTTCAAGCTCCCCACTGCTCCTCTTTTGGAATGCTGCCTTAGTGTCTTTCTCAGCTTGTTCTTCCATTTTTTTAAGAACGATTGCATCCACTTTTCTAGCCTTTTCTTTTTGGCTTATTCTAACCATGCTGATCAAATATTTGATATACCCATCATACATGTCCCCAAACTGCTCATGCAAAGCCCCAAAATCTGAGCCTTTGTAAAGCCAATTAAATAAGGGGAGTGAAAGCTCTGTCCCTAAGTCTTTAAGCACATGCTTATAAAACTTTTCTCTGTCATTCACCACAAAAGAAACCTTGCCATTCCTATGCTCATAGTAACAAATCTTTTGCTCCACGCAATCTTCCAAACTCCCCTTAAAGAAAGCTCCAAAAGCGGATAAATCGCCCTTACTCATCTTGGTTTCAGAATACTGGTTAAAATTCTTCACACGCTCTTTTTCTAAATCAACCATGCTCTTTAAAACCCTCTTGCGGTCTTTTTTCACATTCCCCGTAGAGCTTTCAGAAAACATAACATTGGGATCAACTGTAGTGTTAATAGTAGCAGAAGCCGTTTCTGCTCTCAACAAAAAAGTCGTAGCCACTAAAAAAAATAAAATTCGCTTCACACCAAACTCCTAATTAATATATAACCGCAACAAAAATAGATACCGTTCTTCATAAAAAGCTCTCTTTTGAAATATTCTATTGATAAAAAACCACCTAGAATTCAAGCTGTTTTAGCCGTCTTAAAATACAGACTTTCAAAGGGTCTTCATTACTAGGTATGATACTATAAATATCCAAAAAATACAAACACTCCAAAAACTTTAACCCTAAAAATTTGAGACGCTCTTTACAGCTAAAGGATTTGAGAGCAACAAAGCCCACCCACCAGATAGATAGTCTCTATTTTAAGAGTCAATGCTCAAACCCTATAACAGAATTATAACAAAAAAAACGCCTTACACCCCCACAGCCAAAAGCTAGAGATTTACGGCGTATTTTTACAAAAATCAAAAAAAGTTAGCACACCCTAAGCGCTAATGCTTATGATGGCTTGGTTTTTTCCCTTTTTTTCCCTTTTTTTCATGGTCATGAAAAGGGCCTTCGCATGCGCAATCATGCAAATCCAACCCCTCTTCACGGTATTCTTTCATGGTCATTGTTTTCTTTTTGTTAGCAATCACTTCAAGGATTTCTTTTTTACGCTTGTTGCGATCTTCTTGACTTAAAGAAGCCAAATTCTTATCCATCGCTTTCTTAAAATCCGCTTTATAATTTTTACGATCTTCTTCTTTCATCACTGCTAATCGCTTATTGATTTCTGCGCGAAACTCTGGAACTTCGCTAGGAGCGACTTTCCCTGCTTGCTCCAATAGTTGCTTATCATTCATGCTCTTAAAGTCACTCGCATTCAAAAAAAGCCCCAAAAAAGTCCCTGTAAATAATAAAGAAACCGCTAATTTTTTCATCAAATGCTCCCAATTCAAAAATAAAAAATGAATTCTATCATCTGATTGATTAAAGATAACTTATAGCGCTTTAATAGCCAATTGATTTTTAGATTTTATGATCAGCGCTCCATTAAAACAGCTAACCTATATCCCTTATTTTTAAAAATAATCAATTTATTTTTGATTTTTCAAAGATTTGTTTGTGTGCGGTTGTTGGTAAGTTCAATTGCTTGTAAGGATTGTGCTTTAATTTTTGCCAAGTAGCCGTATTGATTAAACAACGGCTTTGATACAAGAAAGTCATAAAAGGCCATAAAGAGCAAAAGCCCTTTTCTATACCCCCCATAAATTAACCCTAAAACACCTTAAAAGCTTACAATGTAACGCCAATAAAAGGCATAGGGGCGGTGGAAGGTGAATCTATAAGTAGTCCCTTCAGGCACATTATCCGCGCTAGCGGTATAGTAATTGTTGCGAATGGTTTGGATTTTCAAGCCAATTTCAAAACCTTGGTGTTTAGTGCCTAAGCGAATCCCGCCATTAACTAAGACCTGAAAATTTGATGGGTGGAAACTCCCTCTGTATTCATCAGCTAAGTCCTTAAAATAATAGTTTGTTGGACCCCAAGAGGTGCCACCAATCGCAACGCCCAAGAAAAACCCAAAATGCAAGTTCTCACGATTGAAAATAGCCGGGTTAAACAACACATCTGTGCCAGCCCCATAGCCAAACATGAAACTTTGAGAACCCTTGCGAGCGTCTCTCATGCCATAATCATTATAAGTGTAATACTTATAATAAGAGCTTGCAAAATCAAAGAATCCGTAATAACGCATTCCAAATTGCGGGGATTTCTTAAAAAAATGCTTATACCCTACAACAAACCCAAAACCATTGATAGCGTATTGTTGGTTGCTTAAGCCTTTATACCCACGAGTCCCTAGAGCGCCATGAGTAAGCCCTCCTGTGGGGTTTGACGCTGTAGGCATGTTAGGCGTGTTAGAGCCGTAAGCCCCACTTTGATTACCATTACAATTCCCATGGGAACAATTTTGAGCGGTAGTGCTGAGCATACCTAACTGGTAATCAATCCCTATAAAAGCAGCATTTCTTTCACCTTTTTTGGTAGGGCTAGTCTTAATAGCTTTTTCTTGCTTAGGGGTCTCTGCTGACAATAAGCTTGTCATCGCTAGAGAGATAGCACCTACTATAACAGATTTCTTCATGTATTCCTTCCTTCTACATTTTCTCTACTTGAGTTCTAAATGCTACATTCTACTATAAAATTGCTTTCTTTTTGATTAAATATAGCGATTGAATGAGAATAAATTGAAACAAAAATCAATTTTAGGAACTTTTTAGTAAAAATTCCTAAATCCTCTCACCTTTTTTAGGCTAAAACTAAACCTAACAGCCAATAGAGATTAAAGATGCTCTCTCACGCTCTCTAACACGCTCTTAAAGGCTTGCATGTCGTTCATCGCCATGTCTGCTAAAACCTTGCGGTCTAATTCAATGTTAGCCACTTTTAAGGCATGCATGAAGCGCGAATAACTTGTTTCATGCATTCTGCAAGCCGCATTAATCCTTACCACCCACAAACTCCTGAACTCTCTTTTCTTTTGTTTGCGATCCCTAAAGGCGTAATACATGCTCCTTTCAAGCTGTTCTTTAGCCTTTCTAAAATGCTTTCTTCTGCCACTATAAAACCCTCTAGCGAGTTTTAAGACTTTTTTATGGCGTCTTCTGCGCACAACGCCTGTTTTAACTCTCATTTCTTTACCTTTCTTTTTAAAATATTTTTAGGTGCGTTTTTCAAACGACTTTCCCTTAAATAAGGGGATTAACTCCACTTTCTAATGAGCATTCCTAAGCCCTGCAAAGCAGCGACATGACAGAATGCGCGTTAGTGTGATGCACATGTTTTGGCGCGTTTAGATTGGCTTTACGCTTAGGGCTTTTTTTAGTCAAAATATGGCTTTTAAAAGCACTGCCACGCTTAATCAAGTTTTTTTTGACTTTGAAACGCTTAGACGCGCCGCGATTAGTCTTCATTTTTGGCATGATTTTCTCCTTTCATAAGGTTAATACGATTAAAAGGTGGGTTATTTTCTTTGGTTTTCTTTTCGTTTTTGGGGGCTTCTTTAGCCTTAGGCACAAACATCCATGAAACAAAACGCCCCTCAGTTTTTGGCTCCTTTTCAGGGTTAGCTAAATCCTCCATCATTGTTTGGATTCTCAAAAGCACATCAAGCCCAGCTTTTGAGTTTTGACTCTCCCTACCCTTTAAAACCACTTTGAATTTGACATGCTTATTGGCTTCAATAAATTCTCTCGCATGCTTGACTTTGTAGTTAATATCGTTTTGCGCAATTTGAGTGGAAAGCTTGATCTCTTTGATTTCAATTTGCTTTTGCTTTTTCTTGGCTTCCTTGATTTTCTTTTCATTTTGGTAGCGGAATTTATTATAATCCATCACCTTACACACGGGAGGTTTCGCGCTCGCTGAAATCAAAACCAAATCCAAACCTAAATTTTGAGCGATATTGAGCGCTTCTTTGGAAGAAATGATCCCATACACTTCGCCATTATCGCCCACGCAACGCACTTCTTTAAAATTAATATCTCCGTTTAACAACACTTCGTTCCTACTCAAAAACTAACCTCTTGCATCTTAGATTCAACCATGTTTAAAAACTCCTTTAAGGGCATTTTATATTGAGCTTGTTTTTCTCTGTCTCTAATGGATAGAATTTCGGTCTCCATTTCCTCATTCCCTAAAACTAAAATCATAGGGATTTTTGCTTTTCGGCTAAGCGCACTTTTTTATTCAAGCTGTCGTTTTTATCCAACACTTCTACAAAAATATCGCGCTTTTTTAATTCCTCTTTTAATTTCAAAGCAAAAACATGATGCTCTTCATTAATAGGAATGAGAGCGATTTGAGTGGGCGCGACAAAGAAAGGGAAATTCCCCCCAAAATGTTCGCTCAAAATCGCAATAAACCTTTCAAACGAGCCTAAAATCGCCCTGTGGATCATCACCGGCTGTTCAGCGTGATTACGCTCATTCGTGAAAGCGAGCTTGAAGCGTTCAGGCAGATTCATATCCACTTGAATCGTGCCGCACTGCCATTTACGCCTTAAAGCGTCAGTGATTTTAATGTCAATCTTAGGCCCATAGAAAGCCCCTCCCCCTTCATCAATCTTATAATCAATGCGGTGCTCTTTTAGGGCTTCTTTTAAAGCGTCAGTGGCCTTTTCCCAAACTTCATCATCGCCTATGGATTTAGTTGGTCTAGTGGATAATTCCATTTCATAGCTAAAACCAAACGCTTTCATGATTTTATGCGTGAAATCTAAAATCGCACTCACTTCGCTTTGGATCTGTTCAAAAGAGCAAAAAATATGCGCATCATCTTGGGTAAATTCCCTAACCCTTAAAAGCCCATGCAACACGCCGCTTTTTTCGTGCCGATGCACCACGCCGTATTCATAAAACCTTAAAGGCAAATCTCTGTAGCTGTGTAAAGCGCTTTGATAGACTTTAATATGCCCCACGCAATTCATAGGCTTTATGCCGTATTCTTGCTCATCAATCGTGGTGAAATACATGTTTTCTTTATAATTGTCATAATGCCCGCTGATTTTCCACACATCGCTCTTTAAAATCTCAGGGCCTTTGACCGGCTCATAGCCTCTTAAAAGCAACGCTTGACTCAATAAGTCTTCAATGCGTTTTCTGAGCCTTGCCCCTTTAGGCAACCATAAAGGTAAGCCTGCCCCTATCTCATCATCAAAGCTAAAAAGCCCTAGCTCCACGCCCAGCTTTCTGTGGTCTCGTTTTTTCGCTTCTTCTATTTGGAAAAGATAGTCTTTTAAGCCCTCTTTGGTGGCAAAAGCGATGCCATAGATTCTAATGAGCATTTCATTGTTTTCATCGCCACCCAAATAAGCCCCGGCCAATTTAGTGAGCTTGAAATGGTTTAAAAAACGGGTGTTTGGGAGATGCGGCCCCTTACACAAATCTTCAAACTCGCCTTGTTTATACACGCCAAATATATCGCCACTGATTTTACTCATCACCGCATGCTTTAATTCATCGCCCTTAAAACGCTCCAAAGCTTGCTCTCTGGTTAAAGTCTCTTTAGTGATAGCGAGCTTTGACTTCGCAAACTCTTTCATTTTCGCTTCAATTTTAGGCAAATCCTCTTCGCTGATTTTTGAAGAAGTCTTAAAATCGTAATAAAACCCCTCTTCTACCACAGGGCCTACAAAAAATTTCGCGTCCGGATAAAGGGCTTTCAAGCTTTGTGCGAGCAAATGCGCGCATGAATGCCTGATCACTTCTAAAGCCAAAGGCGAATCATCAAAATATATCGGCTCGCTCCCTTTTAACGCTTCAATCCCATCGCTCAGCCCTAAGACTTTCGCACTCTCTAAATCTATTATTTGCTCGTCTTTATAAACAGCAATCAGTTCCGCACTCATTCTTTAAAACTTATGTTTCCTTTCTTATAAACCTTAAAATTTAGCAATCTTTTGAGCCAAACCCGCATTGCACTTGCGAATCCACTTTCTCAGCTTTAGGGTCGCTCATAGGCTTTAAACACGCTTGTAAAAACACCATACAAAGCAAATTCAACAATAACCGCCTATACAAAACCACCCTTCCTATATTCAAAAATACCTAACTAACCGCCCATTATACAATAAAATCATAAACCAAAAAGAATACACCCTCTTAATTAAAAAGCTTAGTAATACAAACTAGCTTAAACTAAAGCTCTATCATGCTATCATTATTATATTTTTGTTTTAAGAGACTTAATGATAATTTTAAGGGAGTTTTGTGCGATATATCAAGTTTTTCAAAGAGTTGAACAATAAGAATGTGAATCTGGTTGGGGGCAAGAACGCTAGCATTGGCGAGATGTTTCAAGAATTAGTGCCAATTGGTATTAAAGTGCCTGATGGCTTTGCGATCACCAGCGAAGCGTATTGGTATCTTTTGGAGCAAGGGGGGGCTAAACAAAAGATCATAGAGCTTTTAGAAAATGTTGATGCCACGGAAATTGATGTGTTAAAAATCCGCTCCAAACAAATCAGAGAGCTTATTTTTGGCACGCCTTTTCCTAGCGATTTGAGAGATGAGATTTTTCAAGCTTATGAAATTTTAAGCCGACAATACGACATGAAAGAAGCCGATGTGGCAGTAAGGAGTTCCGCTACTGCAGAAGATTTGCCAGACGCTTCTTTTGCCGGGCAGCAAGACACTTATTTAAACATTAAGGGTAAAACAGAATTGATCCACTATATCAAATCCTGTTTAGCGTCGCTTTTTACCGATAGAGCGATTAGCTATAGAGCGAGTCGTGGGTTTGATCATTTAAAAGTCGCCTTGAGTGTGGGGGTGCAAAAAATGGTGCGAGCGGATAAAGGCAGCGCGGGCGTGATGTTTTCTATTGACACTGAAACCGGTTTTAAAGACGCGGTGTTTATCACTTCAGCGTGGGGGTTAGGCGAAAATGTGGTGGGCGGCACGATAAACCCTGATGAATTTTATGTGTTTAAGCCCACTTTAGAACAAAACAAACGCCCCATTATCAAACGGCAACTCGGCAATAAAACGCAAAAAATGGTCTATGCCCCAAGAGGGAGCGAACACCCCACTAGAAACATTAAAACCACCAAAAAAGAATGGCAATCCTTTTCATTGAGCGATGAAGACGTGCTGATTTTAGCCAAATACGCCATTGAAATTGAAAAACATTACTCTAAAGAAGCCAAACAATACCGCCCTATGGATATAGAATGGGCTAAAGATGGCGATAGTGGGGAAATTTTTATCGTTCAAGCGCGCCCAGAAACCGTTCAAAGCCAAAAAAGTAAAGAAGAAAATCAAGTCTTTGAAAAATTCAAATTCAAAAACCCTAGCGAAAAGAAAGAGGTTATCCTACAAGGCAGAGCGATTGGGAGTAAAATCGGATCAGGGAAAGTGCGTATCATCAATGATTTGGAGCACATGAATTCTTTTAAAGAGGGCGAAATTTTAGTTACGGATAATACCGACCCAGACTGGGAGCCTTGCATGAAAAAAGCGAGCGCGGTTATCACTAATCGTGGGGGGCGCACTTGCCATGCCGCTATTGTGGCTAGAGAAATTGGCGTGCCAGCCATTGTTGGGGTGAGTGGGGCGACTGATAGCCTTTATACCGGCATGGAAATCACGGTTTCTTGTGCTGAGGGCGAAGAGGGCTATGTGTATGCAGGCATTTATGAGCATGAAATTGAAAGGGTGGAGCTTTCTAACATGCAAGAAACTCAAACAAAAATTTACATCAATATTGGAAACCCTGAAAAAGCCTTTAGCTTTTCTCAACTCCCTAATCACGGCGTAGGGTTAGCCAGAATGGAAATGATTATTTTAAATCAAATCAAAGCCCACCCCTTAGCTTTAGTGGATTTGCACCACAAAAAAAGCGTGAAAGAAAAAAATGAAATTGAAAATCTCATGGCAGGCTATGCTAACCCTAAAGATTTTTTTGTGAAAAAAATCGCTGAAGGCATTGGCATGATCAGTGCGGCGTTTTACCCTAAACCTGTGATTGTAAGGACTAGCGATTTCAAATCCAATGAATACATGCGCATGCTTGGCGGCTCTAGCTATGAGCCTAATGAAGAAAACCCCATGCTTGGTTATAGGGGGGCTAGTCGGTATTATTCAGAAAGCTATAATGAAGCGTTTTCATGGGAGTGTGAAGCCTTAGCGTTAGTGAGAGAAGAAATGGGCTTAACGAACATGAAAGTGATGATCCCTTTTTTGCGCACCATTGAAGAGGGTAAAAAAGTCCTAGAAATCTTAAGAAAAAACAATTTAGAATCCGGTAAAAACGGGCTTGAAATTTATATCATGTGCGAATTGCCAGTGAATGTCATTTTAGCTGATGATTTCTTAAGCTTGTTTGATGGCTTTTCTATTGGATCAAACGATTTAACCCAACTCACTTTAGGCGTGGATAGAGACAGCGAATTAGTCAGCCATGTCTTTGATGAAAGGAATGAAGCGATGCTCAAAATGTTTAAAAAAGCGATTGAAGCTTGTAAAAGGCACAACAAATATTGCGGGATTTGCGGGCAAGCCCCAAGCGATTACCCTGAAGTGACAGAGTTTTTAGTCAAAGAGGGCATCACTTCCATTTCTTTAAACCCTGATAGCGTGATCCCCACTTGGAACGCCGTAGCCAAGTTAGAAAAAGAATTGAAAGACCATGGCTTAACTGCGCATTGATAATAAAGGGGTTGATCTAACTTGAGTGGGTTTTTCGTATTAGTTTCCATGGTATAATTTTGAAAAGTGGGATTGTTTTTTGAAAAAAGGTTGGTAATGGAATCAATAAAAACAGGAAAAACAAATAAGGTTGGCAAAAACACAGAGACAGCTAACACAAAGGCAAATAAAGAGACTCATTTCAAACAAGCGAGCGCCATTACAAATACGCTCAGATCAATTGGTGGGTTTTTTACAAAAATTGTAAAGAAAGTTAGAGAACTTGTAAAAAAACACCCCAAGAAAAGCAATGCGGCATTAGTAGTATTGACCCATGTTGCATGCAAGAGGGCAAAAGAATTAGACGATAAAGTCCAGGATAAATCCAAACAAGCTGAAAAAGAAAATCAAATCAATTGGTGGAAGTATTCAGGACTCACAATAGCGACAAGTTTATTATTAGCCGCTTGTAGCGCTGGTGATACTGATAAACAGATAGAGTTAGAACAAGAAAAACAAAAGACAAGCAATATAGAAACCAATAATCAAATAAAAGTAGAACAAGAAAAACAAAAGACAAGCAATATAGAAACCAATAATCAAATAAAAGTAGAACAAGAAAAACAAAAGACAAGCAATATAGAAACCAATAATCAAATAAAAGTAGAACAAGAACAACAAAAGACAGAACAAGAAAAACAAAAGACAATTAATACACAGAAAGATTTCATTAAATACATAGAACAAAATTGCAAAGAAAATCATGGCCAATTCTTTATTAAAAAAGGAGGAATTAAGGCTGGTATTGGTATAGAAGTAGAAGCTGAATGCAAAACCCCTAAGCCCACAAAAACCAATCAAACCCCTATCCAGCCAAAACACCTCCCAAACTCTAAACAACCCCGCTCTCAAAGAGGATCAAAAGCGCAAGAGCTTATAGCTTATTTGCAAAAAGAATTAGAATCTCTGCCCTATTCACAAAAAGCTATCGCTAAACAAGTGGATTTTTACAGGCCAAGTTCTATCGCTTATTTAGAACTAGATCCTAGAGATTTTAAAGCTACAGAAGAATGGCAAAAAGAAAATCTAAAAATACGCTCTAAAGCTCAAGCTAAAATGCTTGAAATGAGAAACCCACAAGCCCACCTTTCAACCTCTCAAAGCCTTTTGTTCCTTCAAAAAATATTTGCTGATGTTAATAAAGAAATAAAAGCAGTTGCTAATACTGAAAAGAAAGCAGAAAAAGCGGGTTATGGTTATAGTAAAAGGATGTAGCGATTAAAATATTACACCAAGTTTTTAATGATCTGTCGGCTTTTGATTTTTTATGGTAGCGTTATTTGGTAATAAAAGAGAACCTTTTTAAAAGCTTAAGCTCCCTAAAGTAAGGTAAAACTAACAAATGGAGGTTAAAACGTGCAATAAAACTCCAAAGAGCCGACTTTTTTAATCGTAATTTGCTTATGGTTTAATAAAGTTTCTAAATGCTTAAAAGCGTTAGGATCCAGTATTAGGGGGGCTTCTTCTGCGCTTAAAGGGCGCCTGGAAATTAAAGCGAGCAATTCGTCCGCATCGCAAGAAATCAATTTTTTAGCTTGAGTAATGGATCGTTTAGGCAAACTCACGCAAAGCCCTTCAAAAAACAAAGAGCATTTTAACAATTCATCTTCGCTCAATTTTGGGGCTTTAAAGCTTGAGGGTCTGTCTATGGTGCTTAAATCCACTCTGGCTATATTGATTTGTTTTAAAAAGGCAGCGATGAGTTTTAAGTTGTTCGCGCTATCATTCACGCCCTTAATTAACAGCACTTCAGCCACCAGTTGCCCCTGATAGATTTGAGAAAAGCGCAAAATCCCCTCTAAAATCTTGTTAATGTCTTTGGAATAAGGCTTATCCACTCTTTCAAAGGCTTTCAAATCAATAGCGTCTAAAGAAAATTTAACGATGTCAAATTCCTTTAAGGCTTGTTGGACTTTTGGCTCATAAAAGAGCGATCCGTTGCTTAAAATCAAAGTTTTAACGCCCTTTAAAAAAGGCTTAATGCTTTGGATAAGCTCTAATAAATGAGGGTATAGCGTGGGTTCGCCATTAGCGGTAATGGTTAAAACATCAATGGGGGTAGCAAGGTTGTTTAGGGCGTTTTGAATGGCGTTAATCAAGGTTTCCACTTTGATCACTTCTTCCATGCGTTCAATGGGCTTGGCTTTACCCAACTCGCAATAAATGCAATTGTAATTGCATTGTTTTTTAGAGGGCGATAGATCCACGCCCAAAGACTTCCCAAAACGCCTAGATAAAATAGGCCCAAAAACGATAGGCGGATTTTCTTTAGCCATTATCTTCCTCTAAAAACACGCGCTCTTTGCATTTAATGCATTCATGCACCTTTTTTTTGCGATAGATTCTTTCACTCATTAAATAATGGCATTTCTCGCAACGCTTGTTGATGGGCTTATGGTTGGATAAAAAATTGCATTTAGGGTAATTGTTACAGCCATAAAACGAGCCTTTCTTACTCCTTTTTAAGGCAATATCCCCTCCGCATTCTGGGCATTTCACGCCTTCTATTGTTTCTTTGGCGTTAGGGGTGTTTTTTAACGATTTGGTGTTTTTGCATTCAGGGTAGTTGTTGCAAGCTAAAAACGCCCCGTTTCTGCTGAATTTTTGCACCATTTCCCCTCCGCATTTTTCGCACAATTCTTGCTTGGCTCCATCATTGGCGTTTTCAGTTTGTTTGACGTATTTGCATTTAGGGTAATTGTTGCAAGCGATAAACTCCCCATAACGGCTATTCTTTTTTACTAATTCCCCCCGCATTTAGGGCATGATTGGCCGGTTTTTTCATGCACTTTTTGAGAGGTGATATTCTTTTTCCCAGCTTCAATTTTATCCATAAAAGGGTAGTAAAAGTCCTTTAAGACTTGTTGGTAGTCGGCTTTATTTTGAGCGATATTGTCCAGTTCCTCTTCTAAAGAAGCGCTGAATTTGGAATCCACGATTTCTTCAAAATGCTTTTCTAAAATTTCTATCACCTTAAAAGCGCTCTCTAAAGCGCTGATTTGCTTTTTTTCTACCTTGATGTAGTCTCTGTTTTGTAAAAGAGAAATCGTTGGGGCGTAGGTGCTGGGCCTGCCTATGCCTAAACTTTCTAAAACTTTAATCAAGCTCGCTTCTGAATAGCGTGCTGGAGGTTCTGTAACATGGGCGTTGCTCTCTAGTTTTTCTAATTTAATGGGGTCATTTTCTTTCAAATTGGGGAGCAATTTGTCCTTATCGTCATTGCCTAAAATTTTATAATAGCCATCAAAAAGGAGTTTTCTGCCACTCGCTTTAAACTCGCCTTTTTCGCAAGCCACAACCACGCTTTGGCTTTCAAAAAGAGCGTCTTGCATTTGAGAAGCTAAGAAGCGTTTGTAAATTAAAGTATAGAGCTTTAATTCTTCAGGCTTAAGGTAGTCTTTTAAAGCGTTTGGCTCTAAAATAATAGAAGTGGGTCTGATCGCTTCATGGGCTTCTTGGGCGTTTTTATTCTTGCTGGAATAGACTTTGGCTTTAGGGGGTAAGTAGTCTTTGCCATAGTCTTTTAAAATCTTGTTCCTCGCTTCTTCTAAAGCTTCTTTAGCGATATTCAAGCTATCGGTCCTCATGTAAGTGATCACGCCCATAACGCCTTGTGGGGTGGCTACGCCTTCATATAACTTTTGAGCGATACTCATGGTTTTTGTGGGCGAAAAGCCTAAAAGGCTGGAAGCGCTTTGCTGTAAAGTGGAAGTCATAAAAGGGGGCGGTGTGGGGGATTTTTTAGATTTTTTAACGATACTAGAAATAAAATAACTTTCTTTTTCTAATTCGTTTTTAATCTCTTGGGCTTTTTTTTCATCAACAATTTCTTGGGCTTTGAGTTTGTTACCCTTATAGCTGATGAGTTGCGCTTCTAAATGCGACTCAAAATAAGCGTCTAGCGTGAAGTAGGTTAAAGGTTTAAAGGCTTTGATCTCTCTCTCCCTATCAACCACAAGCTTTAATGCAGCACTCTGTACCCGCCCAGCGCTCAAACCTTTAGTGATTTTTGATGAAATCAACGAGCTGAGCTTAAAACCCACGATTCGATCTAAAAAGCGTCTGGCTTGTTGGGCATTGACCTTAGACATGTCAATTTTTCGTGGGGTTTTTAGAGCGTTTAAAATCGCATTTTGCGTGATCTCATGAAAAACAATCCTAGGATAGCTCTCCAATTTCCCCCCAATCAAACATGCCACATGATAGCCTATCGCTTCCCCCTCTCTGTCTTCATCGGTAGCGATATAAGTAATAGATGCTTTTTTAGAAAGCTCTATGATCTGTTTGACAAGCTCTTTATGGTCTTTATCCACGACATAATTAGGAGTGAAGCCTGTTTCATCAATCTTAATGCCTAAAGCGAATTTGGATAAATCCCTAACATGCCCTTTAGAGGCGATGACTTCGTAATTTTTATCCAAAAAATTTTTAATGGTTTTGGCTTTTGCTGGGGATTCTACGATAATAAGGTGCTTCATTGAACGCCTTTAATGGAATGTTTATACCTATTAATGAATGATTGTAGCATAGAATTTTGACTAAACGATTCATTAAACCATAAAAACCATAACAGCGCTAAAAATCAAAGAGTTGGAACACCCTTTGCTTGATTAAAAGCAAATATCTATGCAAAGGATGCAAACATGAGTTTTAGGATAAATACCAATATCGCCGCTTTAACTTCTCATGCGGTAGGGGTTCAAAACAACAGAGACCTTTCAAGCTCGCTTGAAAAGTTAAGCTCAGGGCTTAGGATCAATAAAGCCGCTGACGATTCTAGTGGGATGGCGATCGCTGATAGCTTAAGGAGTCAAAGCGCGAATTTGGGTCAAGCGATCCGCAACGCTAATGACGCTATTGGTATGGTTCAAACCGCTGATAAAGCGATGGATGAGCAAATCAAAATCTTAGACACCATTAAAACCAAAGCCGTTCAAGCCGCTCAAGATGGGCAAACTTTAGAAAGCCGAAGAGCGCTCCAGAGCGATATTCAAAGGTTGTTAGAAGAACTGGACAATATCGCTAACACCACAAGCTTTAACGGCCAACAAATGCTTTCAGGAAGTTTTTCTAACAAAGAATTTCAAATTGGCGCGTATTCTAACACCACGGTTAAAGCGTCTATTGGCTCAACAAGCTCAGATAAGATTGGGCATGTACGCATGGAAACCTCTTCTTTTAGCGGTGCAGGCATGCTCGCTAGTGCGGCGGCGCAAAACTTGACTGAAGTGGGATTGAATTTCAAACAAGTCAATGGCGTGAATGATTATAAGATTGAAACCGTGCGTATTTCTACAAGCGCTGGCACAGGGATTGGGGCGTTAAGCGAAATCATCAATCGTTTTTCTAACACTTTAGGCGTTAGGGCGTCTTATAACGTCATGGCTACCGGCGGCACTCCCGTGCAATCAGGAACTGTTAGGGAGCTTACCATTAATGGCGTAGAAATTGGGACCGTGAATGATGTGCATAAAAACGACGCTGATGGGAGGTTGACTAACGCCATTAACTCCGTCAAAGACAGGACCGGCGTGGAAGCGAGCTTGGATATTCAAGGGCGCATTAATTTGCACTCCATTGATGGGCGTGCGATTTCAGTGCATGCGGCGAGCGCGAGCGGTCAGGTTTTTGGGGGAGGGAATTTTGCAGGGATTTCTGGGACACAGCATGCGGTGATTGGGCGCTTAACCTTAACTAGAACCGACGCCAGAGATATCATTGTGAGCGGTGTGAACTTTAGCCATGTGGGCTTTCATTCCGCTCAAGGGGTGGCAGAATACACCGTGAATTTGAGAGCGGTTAGGGGTATTTTTGATGCGAATGTGGCTTCAGCAGCTGGAGCGAACGCTAATGGTGCACAAGCAGAGACCAATTCTCAAGGTATAGGGGCTGGGGTAACAAGCCTTAAAGGGGCGATGATTGTGATGGATATGGCGGATTCTGCACGCACACAATTAGACAAGATCCGCTCGGATATGGGTTCGGTGCAAATGGAATTGGTTACCACCATTAATAATATTTCTGTAACCCAAGTGAATGTTAAAGCGGCTGAATCTCAAATCAGAGATGTGGATTTTGCTGAAGAGAGCGCGAACTTTTCTAAATACAATATTTTGGCACAAAGCGGGAGTTTTGCTATGGCGCAAGCGAATGCGGTGCAACAAAATGTCTTAAGGCTTTTACAATAACAGCCCTTTTAATTCAAAGGGGCGTTAGCCCTTTTTATCAGTTATTTTTATAAGTTGGAATGATGGATATTTATCAAAAAAACCTACAAGCTCTTTTCAAAAAAGACCCTCTCTTATTCGCAAAGCTCAAAGCCATTAAAGAAAACAAAAAATACGAAGTGTTTTTAGGGAATGATAGCGCGAATTTCAACCTCTTAGATAAAGAAACAAACACGCCCTTATTTGAAAAAAGCCCGCTAGATTCAAGCTTAGAGCTATACAAAAATAGCGAAATTTACATGCTTTATCCTTATTTGTATTATTTTGGCTTGGGTAATGGGGTGTTTTATCGCTTGCTTTTAGGCAATGAAAATTTAAAACGCTTGGTGGTCATTGAGCCTGAAATAGAAATTATTTTCATTGTGTTGAATCTTTTGGATTTTTCCACTGAGATTTTAGAAAATCGTTTGATTTTATTGCATGCAAGTTTTTGCAATTACAACATGATCGCTTCATTGTTTGATATGGATAAAAAGTCTCGTTTATACGCAAGAATGTATGATTTAAAACTTTTTAACGCTTATTATGAACGATATTCTAGTCAAATGATAGAAATCAACCAGCATTTCACGCGCGCTTTAGAGCATGGCGCTATTAGCGTGGGCAATGACGCTAAAGACGCACTCATAGGCATCAAACAGCATGCCGCTAATTTGCCTGAAGTCATCAAAAGCCCTAGTTTAGTGGATTTTGTGAACGCTTTGAAAAACAGAGACACCGCTATTATTGTTTCAACCGGGCCCAGTTTGAACAAGCAGCTCCCCCTTTTAAAAGAAATCGCTCCTTACGCAACGCTTTTTTGCATAGACGCTTCTTTCCCTATTTTGGCTAAAGCCGGTATCAAGCCTGATATTGTGCTGTCTTTAGAAAGGGTGGATTTAACGGCGAAATTTTACGAAGAAACCCCCTTAGATTTTCAAGAAGGCGTTATTTTTGCTCTGACTTCCATTGTGCATAAACGATTGATTCAAGCGATTAAAAAGGGGGTTAAGCAATTCAGCTTCCGCCCCTTTGGTTATACCAACCTTTTTGATTTGCACCAGTATGGTTATGTGGGCATAGGCATGAGCGCAGCGAACATGGCGTATGAATTAGTGGTGCATTCTCGTTTCAAAAGGTGCGTGTTTATCGGGCAAGATTTGAGCTTTTCACAAAGCGGTAACAGCCACGCTAGTGGGGCGATTTATGGCGATAGAGAGATCAAGCCTAAAAAAGATAAAGACAAGATTTTTATAGAAAAATACGGAGGTAATGGGGAAGTAGAGACCACTTTAGTGTGGAAACTTTTCTTAGAATTTTTTGAAAAAGATATTTTCAACACGCCCTATAAACTAGAAGTCATTAACGCTACTGAAGGGGGGGCTAGGATTAAAGGGACTAAAGAAATGCCTTTTAAAGAAGTGTGCGAAAAAATAGATAAGTCCAAGCCAAAGCCTCCTATCAATCTTATTTATCCCACCCAATCAGAGCAAGATAAAAATTTAAAGATCGCCAAGCAAAAATGCGAAGAGATCATCAAATACGCCAATGAGAAAAAAACGCAAGTTGAAGAAGCGTTTTTAAAGGTGGCAGAATTTTTAGAAAAAGTGGAAAAGCTTCATGAAGAAAAAAAATTAGAAGAGTTGGATTTTGAAGAATTAGAAAATTTGAGCGCTGAAATTGATAATGTTAAAGAGCTTTTTGATGACAAGCGATTCAGTTCGTATTTTATGGATGCGATACAATCTTACATCTTCCACCAGGAATTGCATATCGCTGAAATCGTGTGTAAAAAAACGAGTAATGAAGACGGATTAAGGGCTAAGCAATTAGAATACATTTACGCGCACAAATACTGGCTTTTCAGTTTAGCGGGTGGGATGGATTGCGTGATAGAAGCGATCAAAATGGCTTTGAAAGAATGGTAAAACACCCCTTTTAAGCGTATGTGTCCAAGCTGGAATAAATTTCAGGGACATTTTCACCATCAGCAAGATTTTTCTCAACTTGGGATCTGTCTTTGATTGTGCCGTCGTTATTGATAGCGTTTAAAGCTTGTAATCGGTCAAAATCAGGGGCGTTTTGCGTATTATCTTGGCTGAAACCATCTTGAATATTGCTTTGTTGTAAATCCTGCTCTGCTTGATTCCTGTCCTTTATGGTTGCGTCATTATTGATATTGTTCAAGGTTTGGAGTTGCGTGAAATTAGGGGTGTAATGGGTGTTGATGGTCATGTTTTATCCTTTTTAGCTTTTTACACGCTCAATCGTGGATCATCATTATAGCAATAATCCATTAAATCGCCCAATCGTAAAACTTTGCATGAGTTTTCAATCAAATCAAAAACTTCCATGAGTTTAGAAAGCTCTCTGTGGTAGGCAAAAATCCCACATCCCTTAATGAAAACAAAATATTTTTTGCTCTCTTGCAGTTGGCGTAAGATTTCTGTATCCGCTCTTTCTTGCCAGCTGTCATAGTCTTTGGGGTTAAAAATGGAAATTTCTTCGCCCAAAGAACGATACCCTAAATAATCCCTAGGGAGCAATCGGTTGTGGCGCAAGGAATACGCCAAACTATAAGGAGGGCGCACGTAAGCGATGAATTTAGCGTCCAAAAACTCCCGATACACGCTCGCATGAATGGGCGAATCCAGGCTCGCTTCTTTCCAGCGGTAATCTATCTTGTCATGCAAAACCAGTAAGGTGTTTTCATTCAATTGATCAAAAACAGCGTTTCTTTTATTGATCACAAACTGATTTGCGCCAATGCGTGCTGAAATGGAGCCTTGATAAAGCCCAAAAAAACCCTTTCTAAACATGGATAATGAAATGCTTTGGAGCGAATGAATCAGATTGCTGTCAATGCCTCTTGTGTGTGTGTTCATGTTTAGCATGATAACAAGTTTTTTTAATAAAAGGTATTAGTTGCCCAACAGATCTAAATTAAATCAATTCTATAAAAAATCCTAATTTAATGCTAGTAAATAAATTTAGTGATATAGACTAAACTTTAAAGAAAAATCGGTTAATTTTTATCACTTTTTCAAAACAAGTGATAGATTATTAACTTTTTGCGCTATAATGCGAGGGTTCTTTCATCAAGAATGGTGATTGACGAGATTTTTCAAATAATGATGTTAAGAAGAATTAAAGTAGGTTCTAATTTGAATAAAAAAGAGAGTTTGTTAGATGCGTTTGTTAAAACCTATCTGCAGATTTTAGAACCCATTAGCTCTAAGCGCTTGAAAGAGTTGGCAAACTTGAAAATATCTTGCGCGACGATCAGGAATTATTTTCAAATCCTTTCTAAAGAAGGCATGCTTTATCAAGCCCATTCTAGCGGCGCTAGATTGCCCACTTTTAAGGCGTTTGAAAACTATTGGCACAAGTCGTTGCGCTTTGAAGTTTTAAAGGTGAATGAAAAACGCTTAAAAAGCGCGAGTGAAAATTTTGGGCTTTTTACGCTGTTAAAAAAACCCAGTTTGGAGCGTTTAGAAAGAGTCATTGAATGCGAAAAACGCTTTTTGATTTTGGATTTTTTGGCGTTTTCTTGCACGGTGGGTTACAGCGTTAAAATGGAGAAATTTTTATTAGAGCTTGTGGGCAGAAGCGTTAAAGAAGTGCGCTTAATCGCTGCTTCTGTCAATGCGTTGAGTTTAGCCAAGCAATTAGAGCGTTTGGAGTATTCCAGCGCACAAATGACACGCTTTAATCTGATGGGGTTAAAAACGCTTTTAAACAGCCCTTTATTTTTTGACATTTTAGAGGGTAAGGTTTTGGAGCGTTTCAAAAAAGGGTTGCATTTTATAGAGCCTGATTGCATGCTAGTAACACGCCCTATAGAATTTCAAAACAAACGAATGCAACTGCTTTGCGTGGGGAAACTAGAATGCGATTATGAAGGGTTTTTTCAAACCATTTCTAAGGAGAAATAATGAAAGATGAACACAACCAAGAACACGATCATTTAAGCCAAGAAGAGCTAGAATCTTGCGAAAAGGCTTGCGCTTGCAAAGAACAACAAGGTGAAGAAATGCAAGAAGCGAGCAAAAAAGAATGCGAGATTAAGGAAGATTTTGAGCTTAAATACCAAGAAATGCACGAAAAATACTTAAGAGTGCATGCGGATTTTGAAAATGTGAAAAAGCGCTTAGAAAGAGATAAGAGCATGGCGTTAGAGTATGCGTATGAAAAAATCGCATTGGATCTATTGCCAGTGATTGATGCGCTTCTTGGGGCTCATAGAAGTGCAGCTGAAGTGGATAAAGAGAGCGCTTTAACCAAGGGCTTGGAGCTTACGATGGAAAAGTTGCATGAAGTTTTGGCAAGGCATGGCATTGAGGGGATTGAATGCTTAGAAGAATTTGATCCCAATTTCCACAATGCGATCATGCAAGTCAAAAGCGAAGAAAAAGAAAACGGGAAAATCGTGCAAGTTTTGCAACAAGGCTACAAGTATAAGGGTAGGGTTTTGAGGCCGGCAATGGTGAGTATTGCTAAAAACGATTAAAAACATTTATTTTAAAAGAAAGGATAACACATGGGAAAAGTTATTGGAATTGATTTAGGGACAACCAACTCCGCAATGGCGGTTTATGAAGGCAATGAAGCAAAGATTATTGCTAATAAAGAGGGTAAAAACACCACTCCTTCTGTTGTAGCCTTTACGGATAAGGGCGAGATTTTAGTGGGCGAGAGTGCGAAAAGACAAGCGGTAACCAATCCAGAAAAAACCATTTATTCTATTAAAAGAATCATGGGCTTGATGTTTAATGAAGATAAGGCTAAAGAAGCCGAAAAACGCTTGCCTTATAAGATTGTGGATAGGAATGGGGCTTGTGCGATTGAGATTTCGGGTAAAGTTTATACCCCTCAAGAGATTTCAGCCAAAATTTTAATGAAGCTCAAAGAAGACGCTGAAAGTTATTTAGGCGAGAGCGTTACTGAAGCGGTTATCACGGTTCCGGCTTATTTTAACGACAGCCAAAGGAAAGCGACTAAAGAAGCCGGCACGATTGCAGGGCTTAATGTTTTAAGGATCATCAATGAGCCTACAAGCGCGGCGTTAGCTTATGGCTTGGATAAAAAAGAGAGCGAAAAAATCATGGTTTATGATTTGGGTGGGGGGACTTTTGATGTTACCGTTTTAGAAACAGGCGATAATGTTGTAGAAGTTTTAGCCACAGGGGGCGATGCGTTCTTAGGGGGCGATGATTTTGACAATCGTGTGATTGACTTCTTAGCGAGTGAGTTTAAAAGCGAAACGGGCATTGAGATTAAAAACGATGTGATGGCGTTGCAACGCTTGAAAGAAGCCGCTGAAAACGCTAAAAAAGAGTTGAGCTCTGCGATGGAAACTGAAATCAATTTGCCTTTTATCACCGCAGACGCTACCGGGCCTAAACACTTGGTGAAAAAACTCACTAGGGCTAAATTTGAAAGCCTGACAGAAGATCTAGTGGAAGAAACGATTTCTAAAATTGAAAACGTGATCAAAGACGCAGGGCTAACCAAAAATGAGATTTCAGAAGTGGTGATGGTGGGCGGCTCCACTCGTATCCCTAAAGTCCAAGAAAGGGTGAAAGCTTTTATCAACAAAGATTTGAATAAAAGCGTCAATCCTGATGAAGTCGTAGCGGTGGGCGCGAGCATTCAAGGGGGCGTGTTAAAAGGCGATGTGAAAGATGTGCTTTTATTAGATGTTACGCCTTTAAGCCTTGGGATTGAAACTTTAGGGGGCGTGATGACTAAAGTGATTGATAGAGGCACGACTATCCCGGCGAAAAAATCTCAAGTGTTCTCAACCGCTGAAGACAACCAGCCCGCTGTGTCCATTATGGTTTTACAGGGTGAAAGGGAATTGGCAAGGGATAATAAATCGTTGGGTAAATTTGATTTGCAAGGCATCGCGCCCGCTCCAAGAGGCATGCCGCAAATTGAAGTAACCTTTGATATTGACGCTAACGGGATTTTAACCGTGTCAGCGCAAGATAAAAATACCGGTAAAAGCCAAGAGATTAAAATTTCTGGCTCTAGCGGGTTGTCTGATAGCGAAATTGAAAAAATGGTTAAAGACGCTGAATTGCACAAAGAAGAAGACGCTAGGAAAAAAGAAGTGATTGAAGCGAGAAACCATGCCGATAGTTTGGCGCACCAAACCCAAAAGAGCCTTGATGAGCATAAAACGAATTTGAATGAAAACGACGCTAACGAGATCCAAAACGCCATTAACGCCCTTAAAGAGTGCGTCAAAAACGATAACGCTACTAAAGCTGAACTTGAAGACAAGACAAAAGCGTTAGCGCAAGCGGCTCAAAAATTAGGCGAAGCGATGGCGAATAAAAACAACGCCGAGCAACCCAAGAAAAAAGACGATGATGTGATTGATGCGGAAGTGGAGTAAAAACGCTTTTAAAACTTCTTTCAAGCGAGCGGTTTTAATCAAAACCTGCTTGCTTTTCTCATTTTCATCAATGGGATACTGATTACAAAATCTAACAAACACTCAAAGCGTTTTTTAATCCAAATATCAAAACTTGATTGTAACCAAACGATAGCTTTTTTAAGGTTTAGCTTAAAAGCGTTGGTGGGATTTTAGGAAAATCCCTTATGAGAGAGTTCTTTTTGGTATGGGGGGTGTTTTAATGGCTTGTGCTAGATGGCTCTAACTCAAAACACGCAGTGGGGATTTGATTAAATTCGTTAGCAAAGCGTAAAAAATCGTTGGTAATGCTTTCAAGATCGGCTTCTAAATCGTCATAGCTCTCTTGGTAGTATGTGTCTCCATTAGGATCAATGATCTCGTCATACGCTTGGCATTTTTGAAGCTCTTTTTCCTCATCTTGCTCTGTGGATCGACCTATGCGAAGATAAAACTTTTCTGCATCGTTGCACCAACAGTAAGCAAACCAAAGGTAAAAACCTTTTTTTGGGGTTGGTTTCTCACCATTGACAAACCCTTCCCCTAAAATATCCTGACGGCAAAAGGCGATGGATGGCTCATGGGATAAATACCCATAGCCAAGACTGATTTTGCACGCATAACCCCATGGCACTAAAAACTTGTTCAGCCTGTTTTGGCATGAAGCGTATTCTGGTATCTTTGGGGTTTTGCTTGTTTGTCTCCTTTCTTGCACTTTAACATCAATTGACTCTACAAACTCTTTTAACAAGTCTTGGAACGCTTTTCTTTGCTTTTCATTCCATTCTATCGTTTTCATTGAAAGCTCCTTGATCGTTAATAAGCCAACATTTTACCCTAAATCTTAATCCATTTAACGAGTTTAGGCATAATCGCTAAAGTTGAGTTATTGTTATTTTTATTATTAGGAGGAATAATGATCCTTACCGCAATGCAAGACGCCATAGGCCGCACTCCCATTTTTAAATTCACTAACAAGGATTACCCCATTCCCATAAATTCCGTCATTTACGCCAAGCTAGAGCATCTAAACCCAGGAGGGAGCGTTAAAGATCGCTTAGGCCAATACCTTATAGAAGAAGGGTTTAAAACAGGCAAAATCACTTCTAAAACAACCATTATTGAGCCTACTGCAGGCAATACCGGCATCGCTCTAGCCTTAGTGGCGATCAAGCACCATCTCAAAACCATCTTTGTTGTCCCGGAAAAATTCAGCGCAGAAAAACAGCAAATCATGAGGGCTTTGGGGGCTTTAGTAATTAACACGCCTACTAGCGAGGGGATTTCTGGCGCCATTAAAAAAAGTAAAGAGTTAGCCGAAAGTATCCCTAATAGCTATTTGCCCTTGCAATTTGAAAACCCTGATAATCCCGCAGCCTACTACCACACCCTAGCCCCTGAGATTGTCCAAGAATTAGGCACAAATTTTACGAGCTTTGTAGCTGGGATAGGGAGTGGAGGCACTTTTGCAGGCACAGCTAGGTATTTGAAAGAACGCATTCCTAATATTCGCTTGATTGGGGTGGAGCCGGAGGGTTCTATTTTGAATGGGGGCGAGCCTGGGCCTCATGAGATTGAGGGCATTGGCGTGGAGTTTATCCCTCCTTTTTTTGCAAACTTGGATATTGATGGCTTTGAAACGATCTCAGATGAAGAGGGTTTTAGCTACACTAGGAAGTTAGCCAAGAAAAACGGCTTATTAGTGGGGAGCTCTAGCGGGGCAGCTTTTGCGGCAGCGCTGAAAGAAGTGCAACGCCTCCCCGAAGGCAGCCAGGTTTTAACCATTTTCCCGGATGTTGCCGATCGTTATCTTTCTAAAGGTATTTATTTATAAATTCATCAAAAGGAAAAACCATGCGCATGCAAACCAAATTAATCCATGGGGGCATTAGCGAGGACGCGACAACGGGGGCGGTGAGCGTGCCTATTTATCAAACTTCCACCTATCGCCAAGACGCCATAGGCCGCCACAAGGGCTATGAATACTCTCGCTCAGGCAACCCCACGCGCTTTGCTTTAGAAGAACTCATCGCCGATTTAGAAGGGGGGTTAAGGGGTTTGCTTTTGCCTCTGGACTAGCCGGGATCCACGCCGTTTTTTCTCTCTTGCAATCAGGCGATCATGTGTTATTAGGCGATGATGTTTATGGGGGGACTTTCCGCTTGTTTAATAAAGTGCTTGTCAAAAACGGGCTTTCTTGCACCATTATAGACACTAGCGATCTATCCCAAATCAAAAAGGCTATCAAGCAAAACACCAAAGCTCTTTATTTAGAAACCCCTAGTAACCCCTTGCTTAAAATCACCGATTTAGCGCAATGCGCTAGTGTCGCTAAAGATCATGGTTTGCTCACTATCGTGGATAACACCTTTGCCACCCCCTATTATCAAAACCCGCTTCTTTTAGGGGCAGACATTGTGGTGCATAGCGGCACAAAATACTTAGGCGGGCATAGCGATGTGGTCGCCGGGCTTGTAACCACCAATAATGAAGCGCTAGCCCAAGAGATCGCTTTTTTCCAAAACGCTATCGGTGGGGTTTTAGGCCCTCAAGACAGCTGGCTGTTGCAAAGAGGGATTAAAACGCTAGCATTACGCATGCAAGCCCATCAAGAAAACGCTCTTTGCGTGGCTGAGTTTTTAGAAAAACACCCTAAAGTAGAAAAGGTTTATTACCCGGGCCTTCCCACTCACCCTAATTACGAGCTAGCCAAAGCCCAGATGCGTGGCTTTAGCGGGATGCTCTCTTTCACCCTCAAAAATGACAGCGGAGCGGTTGCTTTTGTAGAAAGCCTTAAATTATTCATTTTAGGCGAAAGTTTGGGCGGGGTGGAAAGTTTGGTGGGGATTCCAGCGTTTATGACCCATGCGTGTATCCCTAAAGAACAACGAGAAGCTGCAGGGATTAGAGATGGCTTGGTGCGCTTGTCTGTAGGGATTGAGCATGAACAGGATCTGTTAGAAGATTTAGAGCAAGCGTTCGCTAAAATAAGCTAAAGTTTTTATTGTAATCTATAAACTAAAGGAGTTAAAAACATGAAAATGAATGTAGAGAGTTTCAATTTGGATCACACCAAAGTCAAAGCCCCTTATGTGCGTGTCGCTGATCGCAAAAAGGGCGCTAATGGGGATGTGATTGTCAAATACGATGTGCGCTTCAAGCAACCCAACCAAGATCACATGGACATGCCTAGCCTACACTCTTTAGAGCATTTAGTCGCTGAAATTATCCGCAACCATGCCAATTATGTCGTGGATTGGTCGCCTATGGGTTGCCAAACGGGATTTTATCTCACGGTGTTAAACCATGACAATTACACAGAGATTTTAGAGGTTTTAGAAAAGACGATGCAAGACGTGCTAAAGGCTAAAGAAGTGCCTGCCAGCAATGAAAAGCAATGCGGTTGGGCGGCTAACCACACTTTAGAGGGTGCTAAGAATTTAGCGCGTGCTTTTTTAGACAAACGCGCTGAATGGTCTGAAGTGGGGGTTTAAGGGGTTGTTTTGGGGGGATTATTTTAAAACGCTCCCCTATTCTCTTATAAGTTTTACCAATCTTACCAATCTTACCCATAGGCGTTAAATTCTAGCAGGAATCATCGCATCAGCGTTAATATTATGTAAAAATTATCGTTATGAATCTCTTTTATGGAAGGATTTCAATGAGAAAGTTAATTTTAGTCATCTTTTTAACGCTGGTGCTTTCAATATCTGCAAAAGAAGTCAAAATCGTGTTTTTAGAAACTTCAGACATTCACGGACGGCTTTTTTCGTATGATTATGCGATTGGCGAGCAAAAACCCAATAACGGCTTGACAAGGATTGCGACTTTAATCAAAAAGCAAAGGGCTGAGAATAAAAACGTGGTTTTGATTGACAGCGGGGATTTGTTGCAGGGTAATAGCGCGGAGTTGTTTAACGATGAGCCTGTTCACCCGCTAGTTAGAGCCGAAAACGATTTGAAATTTGATATTCGTGTGCTTGGGAATCACGAGTTTAATTTCAGTAAAGATTTTTTAGAAAAGAATATTAAGGGATTTAATGGCGGTGTCGTGAATGCGAATATTATCAAAATTGCGGACAATAAGCCGTTTGTGAAGCCTTATATTATTAAAAAAATTGATGGCGTGAGGGTGGCAATTGTGGGGTATGTGGTGCCACACATCCCCACTTGGGAGGCTTCTACGCCTGAACATTTTGCGGGCTTAGAGTTTTTGGACGCTGAAGAAGCGTTAAAAAAGACCTTAAAAGAGCTAAAAGGGAAGTATGATATTTTGATTGGCGCTTTTCATTTGGGGCGAGAAGATGAGAAAGGTGGCGATGGAGTCCCTGATCTGGCGAAAAAATTCCCGCAATTTGACATCATTTTTGCAGGGCATGAGCATGCGGTTTATAACACCAAAATAGGAAAGGTGCACACCATTGAGCCTGGAGCGTATGGGGCTTATCTGGCAAAAGGCGTGGTAATATTTGACACCAAAACGAAGAAAAAAATCGTAACGACTGAAAACCTATCCACAAAAGGCGTGCCCGAAGATGAAGAATTAGCGAAAAAATACGAATATGTGGATAAAAAATCAAAAGAATACGCTAATGAAGTGGTCGGCGAAGTGACAAAAACCTTTATTGACAGGCCTGATTTTATCACAGGAGAAGAAAAAATCACCACGATGCCCACCGCCGCATTGCAAGAAACACCGGTGATAGAATTGATTAATAAAGTGCAAAAATATTATGCAAAAGCCGATGTTTCAGCGGCAGCCTTATTCAATTTTGGCACCAATTTGAAAAAAGGGCCTTTCAAAAGAAAAGATGTCGCCTATATTTACAAGTTCGCTAATACGCTCATTGGAGTGAAAATAACGGGTGAAAATCTGTTGAAATACATGGAATGGTCGTATCAATTTTACAATCAGTTGCAACCAGGAGATTTGACGATCAGTTTTAATGAAAATATTCGCGGTTATAACTTTGATATGTTTTCTGGCGTGAAATACCAAGTTGATGTTACAAAACCCGCCGGATCAAGGATTATTAATCCGACAATCAACAACAAACCCATTGACCCCAAAGCGGTCTATAAATTAGCGATCAACAATTACCGATTTGGGACATTATCCAAGACATTAAATTTGGTTACAGACGCTAATAGGTATTATAATTCTTACGATGAATTGCAAGATAACGGGCAAATACGAGATTTAATCATCAAATACATCACAGAAGAAAAAGGCGGGAAGGTAACCCCTGAACTGGAACATAACTGGGAAATCATCAACTACGATTTCAAAAACCCGTTGCTGGAAAAATTGAGAGAAAAATTAAAAGAGGGGAGCATTAAAATCCCCACTTCAAAAGACGGGAGGACTTTGAACATAAGATCCATTAAAGAGAGTGAAGTTAAATAAGATTTTTTATTTTTATTATTTTATTTTTAAGCCTAACTTAAGAAAGGGTGTTCTATAATTCTAGATTGTTGGCTTTTCACTTTTTTCAGCGGTTTTCAAACAACCGGATTTTTAATCTTGTTTTGCGCCACTCATTTTTCGGGGGGGGGGGGGGTGCATTTGGAGGCTGAACTCTCAAATTAGGGTTTGACTTAAAAATGATTGATAGGAGATAAATGATGTTTGCTTCGTTGGGGACTCGTATTATGCTGGTCGTGTTAGCCGCTCTTTTGGGTTTAGGGGGGCTTTTTATTGGTTTTGTAAAGGTTATGCAAAAAGATGTGTTAGCGCAACTCATGGAGCATTTAGAAACCGAGCAATACAAGAAGCGTGAAAAAACGCTCGCTTACATGACAAAACTTCTTGAACAGGGCATTTATGAGTATTACAAAAATTTTGACAATGCCACTGCAAGAAAAATGGCGCTAGATTATTTTAAACGCATTAACGACGATAAGGGCATGATTTATATGGTGGTGGTGGATAAAAATGGGATAGTATTGTTTGATCCGGTCAATCCTAAAACCGTAGGCCAATCAGGACTTGACGCTCAGAGCGTTGATGGGGTGTATTATGTTAGGGGTATTTGGAGGCGGCTAAAAAAGGGGGAGGCTACACTTATTATAAAATGCCTAAATATGATGGAGGCGTGCCGGAGAAAAAATTCGCCTACTCGCATTATGATGAAGTGTCTCAAATGGTGATTGCAACGACTTCTTATTACACTGACATTAACACAGAAAATAAAGCGATCACAGAAGGCGTAGATAAGGTTTTTAATGAAAACACCACGAAATTATTCCTTTGGATACTGACAGCGACGATAGCGTTAGTGGTTTTGGTGCTCATATACGCTAAATTAAGGATCGTGAAACGCATTGATGAACTGGTCCTTAAAATCAACGCTTTCAGCCATGGGGATAAGGATTTGAGGACCAAAATTGATGTGGATGATCGCAACGATGAAATCTCGCAAGTGGGCCGTGGGGTCAATTTGTTTGTGGAGAACGCCCGCTTGATTATGGAAGAGATTAAAGGGATTTCCACCCTCAATAAAACTTCAATGGATAAATTAGTCCAAATCGTGCAAGAAACCCAAAAGGGCATGAAAAATTCATCAACCACTCTAGATTCCGTAAAAAATAAAGCCACTGATATAGCGAGCATGATGAATGCTTCCATAGAGCAGTCTCAAAGGTTAAGGAAGCGTTTGATTGAAACGCAAGCGCTTGTCAAAGAGAGCAAGGAAGCGATTGGGGATTTATTTTCTCAAATCACAGAGAGCGCGCACACTGAAGAGGAACTCTCTAGCAAAGTGGAGCAACTAAGCCGTAACGCTGATGATGTCAAATCCATTTTGGATATTATCAATGATATTGCCGATCAAACCAATCTATTAGCCCTAAACGCCGCTATTGAAGCCGCAAGGGCCGGCGAGCATGGCAGAGGCTTTGCGGTGGTGGCTGATGAAGTTAGGAATTTAGCCGGGCGCACTCAAAAGTCTTTAGCCGAAATCAATTCCACTATCATGGTGATTGTCCAAGAAATCAATGCCGTAAGCTCGCAAATGAATCTCAATTCGCAAAAAATGGAGCACTTGAGCGATATGAGTAAAAGCGTGCAAGAAACTTATGAAAAAATGAGTTCTAATTTAAGCTCAGTCGTGCAAGATAGCAATCAAAGCATGGACGATTACGCCAAATCCGGACACCAAATTGAAGCTATGGTAAGCGATTTTGTGGAAGTGGAAAAAGTGGTTTCTGAGACTTTAGCCGATTCTTCAGATATTTTAAACATCGCTACGCATGTGAGCGAAACGACCATGAGTTTAGACAAACAAGTGAATTTGTTTAAAACTTAATCAGGGGGAGTTGATTAAAAAAGGGTTGGATTGTTAAAAGTTTCTGTGATCACGGCATGTTTTAATAGCGAAAAAACCATTGAAGACACCATTCTTTCCGTGCTTCATCAAACTTATAAAAACATTGAATACATCATTATAGACGGGGCTAGCGCGGATAACACTTTAGGAATCATTCAAAAATACAGGGATCAAATCGCTTGCGTGGTGAGTGAAAAAGATAAGGGCATTTATGACGCCATGAATAAGGGTATAAGGCGTTCTAGTGGGGATATTATCGCTTTATTGAACAGCGATGATTTTTATATTGATGAGTTTGTGATAGAAAAAGTGGTGCATGAGTTTGAAAAAAAGCATTGCGATAGCGTGTATGCGGATCTGGTTTTTGTCAAACCCAATCGTTTAGAAAAAGTGGTCCGTTATTATGAAAGTGGGGAGTTTAGCCCTAAAACCTTGCTTTATGGCGTGGTGCCAGTGCACCCCACGCTCTTTGTCAAAAAAGCCATTCATGAACGCTATGGGCTATACAAAACCGATTATAAGATTTCAGCGGATTTTGAGATGATTATCCGCTTGTTTGTGGTGCAAAAAATAAGCTTTTCTTACTTG
Source organism: Helicobacter pylori (assembly GCA_008032955.1). NCBI lineage: Bacteria > Pseudomonadati > Campylobacterota > Epsilonproteobacteria > Campylobacterales > Helicobacteraceae > Helicobacter > Helicobacter pylori. The sequence goes on along the minus strand of CP032046.1, from coordinate 1,577,704 downwards.
AAAGAAGCGTTAGTGGTGATGCGCACCGGGGGGTTAGCACGAATGGGTTTAAAAGCCTTTTATTAAGGAATAAAGAAAACATAAGAGCATGTAAAGAAAACGGCATTCAAGCGAATGTTTTTTCCATGCTTTTAAAATACCCTAGGAAAGTGATGGGCTTATTTAAAAGGGGGAAAGGGGGGATTAAAACGAAACGATTAAAGAAAGATTAGCGTTAAATCGTGGCTTGAATCTTTCTTGATGGTTGTTGTAGGTGTAAAAAACATTCCTCACTAAGGGTATTTCAATCCCTAATTGCAAGGACAAATAGCCGATAAAATCCACGATAAAACCAAAGCGGAAAGGGGCTTGGAAAAAGGTTTTCTTGGTTCTGGGAATGATGGTTGTGATCGCACCGGTTTTAATCGTATCCACTAATAGCACCCCTTGCTCTAAAGCGATTCCCAAATAACTCCTAAAGCGATAGGTTTTTTTATCCACAAAAATCCAAGAAAAATCTAACGCGCCTCCGTAATTTTGCACCATTAGGATTTGAGGCTGAGAGAGCGAAACAGAATGGAAATAGTTATAGACGCTAAAGATTCTAAAACCGACTTTAGGGTGGTTTCTTAAAAAATGCTCCAAGCCCGTAGCGGTATTAAACCCTATGCTATTAGCTACAAGAGTCAAGGTTTGATTAGAAGTTGAAAAAGTGGCTTGCGAATAGTTGTATCCAAAAATGAAAAAGAATTTAAGGCTTTTTTCTAAAGCCCTTTTTAAGATTTGCTGGTTTTTGTCTAGGATTCGCTGTTTTTCATTGTTTTTATCAATAGTTAGGGGTTTAGGTTTGTCGTCTTCATTCTTGTTTTTAAAATTTTCCAAGAATTGAGACCAAGTGATCTCTTTAGCTTCTAAAAAGAGTAAATTCAACGATAAAAAGAGATAAACACTAAATAGAGTTTTCAAATACAGCCTTAAACTTTTTACGGCTATTGTGCCTAATTATCTTAAATTAACTTTAAATTACTTGCATGTTTTGACTGAATACAACTCCTACTTACACGCAACGCTATATTTTAAAATACAATCTATTGAGATTTTGTTCCCATCAAGTATGGATAACTAAAACCAACTTTAATGATTTTTCATTACGAGAATTTATCGCTCCATTAAAGTTTAGCTTAGAGCAAATAAAACACCTTTTCTTCTTGAAAAATGCTTTTAATTTCTACAAAAAGGGTTTTTTCTATGCGTTCTTCTAGCACGATAATAGGGTTAATGCTCTCGCTCCCGCTCACTAACGCCCTTAAAGACAACTCTTCTTCATAATTCAAGGGGTTAAGGTTTAACTCTTTTAAATTATCGTAGTTTTTTGCCATAAGGGTATTAAGGCCTTCTAAAGTTAAAAACAGGGTTTCATCTCTTTGGCTATAGCCCACTAGAGCGCTTAAACGCTGAGAAAAAACCCATCTTAAATCGTTGATCCTAACCTTAGCCTTGCTTTTAGAGCGCGCTAGAATGTAGCAATTCAAGGGGTTTGAATTTTTAGAAAGCCACACGCCCCCATTGAATAAGCGGTAAGTTGCGATCGTTTTTTGGGCTAAAAAAGGCTTATTAGCGTCCTTTTTAGCCGCTTCTAATGTTCTAAAAACTTGTGTCCTTTCTTCAATACTTGCGGGTAAAATCTGGCGTTTTAAGGGCGAGTAAAGCTCAAAGGGGCTTCTGTTTTGGGATTCTTTTTGGATTTTTAAAGCGAATTGGCAACCGCAATAATTTTGCCTGTAAAGCTCGTTTTCTCTCGCCAAAGCTTGCAAATTCAAATCCAACTCGCTCTTAAAATGTTCAAAGTTATCGTTTCTAAACACAACAAATTCCAAATTGTGCCTTTGCGCGATGTGTTGCCCCTTAGCGATGAGTTGATTTGGGTCTTTTTTAGGGCTTGTGAGTAAGGTGGTGGTGAATCTTTCTTCCCCTAATTCAAAGGCTTTCAAAGCGCTCGCTTCTAATCGCAAGTCAAAGCATTCAAAACAGCGCTCGCTTTTTTCCCCTAACAATTCCTTACCCTTAGCTTTGTCTAAAAATTTTTCTAATTCATAATCGCCTTCAATGAGTTCAATTTCTAGCATCTCGCAAGTGCGTTTCACGTCTTCTAAACGCAACAAATATTCGCTATAAGGGTGGATATTGGGGTTATAAAAAAACCCTACAATTTTTTCACCCACAAAAGCCTCTTTAGCCTTTTTTAAAAAATACAGGTTATCCACCGAGCAACAAATATGAATGAGCATTAAAACTGCTTTTTATTCACATCTTCTAAAATATCGTTAGAAACTTTGTCAATTTCTTGACTGATTTCTAACGAATCGCTAGCGATTTTTAGATTGCCCTCAGTAACCGATCTTAAGGCTTCAATAGAAGCGTTGATCTCTTCTACTTCTTTAACCTGGTTTTTAATGCTTTCGCTCGTGTCTGAAATGCTTTGAACTAAAATATTGATATTGGCTTCAATTTCGCTGAGGGATTTTTGCGTCCTTTCAGCGAGTTTCCTCACCTCATCAGCCACCACCGCAAAGCCTCTGCCATGCTCGCCAGCCCTTGCGGCTTCAATAGCGGCATTTAAGGCTAATAGATTCGTTTGATCAGCAATATCTCTAATGATTTCTACAATGCTTTTAATGTCTTGCCCTTGCTCAATCATGGCTTCACTTTGAGAGCTCACGCCTTGAATGGAAGTGGTGATATTTTCTATCGTTTTGGAAGTTTCCATCAAGCTTTTGTGTTGGGAATTGGAAGCCTTTTCTAAATTTTGCACGCATTCTTTTAAACTCGTGCTATCGTTCGCCAAATCTTTGGCAAAATTAGACGAAGTTTCTAGCATTTTTTGGATTTCTTGCCCTAAAGCGTTAGTAACCAATTCCACCCTACCTGAAGCGTTTTGGATCCGGCCTCTAAAATCCAAGCCAGAATAGCTTTCAAAGATTTTGAAAATGCTTGGCATGTGAGTCCCCACGCTTTCTTGCAAATAATCCATGATCCCATTTAGCGCGTCTCTCAATTCTTTCAAATCAGGGCTTGCGGGCTCAGCCGTGATGCGCACCGCAAAATTCCCTGCTTTCACGTCTGAAACCACTTTAATGGTGTCTTGGACGGCTTGCCTGTCTTCTTGCATGGTTTTTTGGGTTTGCAAGATATTTTTATTGATCGCTGTTTGCATGCGGCCTAATTCGTCATTAGATTTCGCTTCAACCAATTTAATACCGCTGGAATTGGCTTGATTGTTCAATAATTTGAAGAAATGAGATAAGGTGCTAGAAACGACTTCCAAACGATTGCTCACAATCGCTCGCATCAAGAGAGTGATCGCTATAATCAAGGCTAACACCATGATAGCGCTCGCCACGATCACCATAAAACGCACCGAGCCTACTTGTTCATAGACCTTGTCTTTTTCAATGATTAAAGCGATCATCCAATTAAGATTGTCTTTACTTTCTGTTTTGCCTAGCATTTTAAAGGTTTCAACGGCTAAAAAATTTTCCTTATGGCTAAAGGGATCCAGGTATTCTAAAGTCGCTTTAGAGCCGTTTTCTAAAATAGTTAGCACTTCGTTGGTGGCTTTAGGCACGCTCTTATAAATTTCTGCGATAGATTTGTCTTGCAAACTCTTATTCGCGCTCAAAAGCACTTTACCCTTAACGCCAATTAAAAACAAATCGCTCCTGTTTTTAGTGATTTCATTGCTGAAGCTGTCAATAGAAAGGAAAATCATCAAAGCCCCTACAGCCTCTTGAGTGTTTTCCTTGAATAGTGGTAAAAGAACATCAACCCCATAAACTTCCGCCCCGTTAGGCATTTTCCTATAATAAGGCAAGCTTTTAGAAATTTCTTTATTTTTCATCGTTTTTTGCACTAAAGGGTTATTCCCCAATGACGGATTTTCCACCAACTTAATCGTATCGTTATCCCTTAAAAGCGTTAATCTTAAATCTTCTCTGTCTTTAAAAAACATGTTCACCCCAGCAACATGCGAATTGGCTAAAATGAAGTTTTTTAACAAGTAGATTTTGATTTCTCTTTTGGTGTCTTTAGGGAGCATTTCTTTGACAATGCCCATGCTCGTATAAGTGTTTTCCAAAACCCCTTGCACTTCCTTAACCTTGAAATGCAAACTATCTTGCATAGAATGCAGAGCGCTTTCTTTTAAAATCTCTTTCACCCTGCTGTTTAAGGACACCCCTAAAATGCTCACGCACACGATCACAATCAACGCCACGCACAATATGATTTTATTACCGATACTCAAACCTTTAGGCAAAACACAACCTTACTATGATGAAATTTTTTGCCCATTTGCGGCAAAATTTTAAACCGCATTATAGTATTATAAGCATAAATCAAAAATTAAATTGGATTAAAAAGACAATCAATCATTCTCATCAAAAACCATTTAAGGTTGCATTCGCTCTTTTAGGGTATGCTACGACTTGAAATTATCCAAATATAAAAAGGAATCATCATGCCTTTTGTCCCCACGCGTTCTTTGAAAGAAAAAAAGATTGATTTTATTGAAGCAATATTAAACCCCAACGCCCCAAAAGGCGGGCTTTACACTTTAGAGCATTTTGAAACATTAGAATGGCAGGATTGTTTGAATCTGAGCTATAACGAGCTGGTAGAATGCGTGTTTGAGCGGTTGGGTTTAGAGATTCCTAAGGGCTTATTAACAAGCGCTTTAAAACGCTATGAAAATTTTGATAACCCTAAAAATCCAGCCCCTATTTTTGCGCTCAATGAAAGGCTTTTTGTCCAAGAGCTCTACCATGGGCCTAGTTTGGCGTTTAAAGACATGGCACTGCAGCCTTTAGCGAGCTTGTTTTCTAATCTAGCGGTAGGAAAAAATGAAAAGTATTTAATGCTCGTTTCTACCAGTGGCGATACCGGTCCTGCGACTTTAGAAAGTTTGGCGGACATGCCTAATGTTTTTGTGGTGTGTTTATACCCCAAAGACGGCACAAGTTTAGTGCAAAAACTCCAAATGGTAACCCAAAGCGCTAGCAATTTAAAGGTCTTTGGGGTGAGTGGGGATTTTGATGATGCGCAAAACGCGCTCAAAAACCTTTTAAAAGACGACGATTTTAGCGAAGCCCTAAAAACGCACCAATTGAAATTAAGCGTGGCTAATTCCGTGAATTTTGGGCGCATCGCTTTTCAAATCGTCTATCATATTTGGGGCTTTTTAGAATTGTATAAAAAAGGGGCGATCAATTCTAAAGAAAAAATCACCCTAGCCATACCTAGCGGTAATTTTGGGAACGCTTTAGGGGCGTTTTATGCCAAAAAAATGGGCTTGAATATTGCTAAAATCAAGGTTGTAACCAACAGCAACGATGTTTTAAGGGAGTTTATAGAAACAGGGCGTTACGATTTAACCCACCGCTCTTTAAAGCAAACTTTCTCGCCGGCTATGGATATTTTAAAAAGCTCTAACGTGGAAAGGGTGCTTTTTAGCCTTTATGGGTTTGAACGCACGCTAGAATTGATGCAAGCTTTAGAAGAAGAGAAATTTTATGCGTTAAAGCCTAAAGAATTAGCCCTTTTACAGGAGCATTTTTCTTGCGCGAGTTGCTCAGATGAAGCTTGTTTGAAAACAATCCAAGAAGTTTATGCAGAGCACCAATACCTGATTGACCCACACACCGCCACCGCTTTAAACGCCAGCTTGAAAACCAACGAAAAAACCCTTGTTTCTGCCACCGCCTCTTATGAAAAATTCCCTAGAACCACCCTTTTAGCCCTAAACGAGCAAAAGAAAAACGATAACGATAAAGCCGCCCTAGAAGTGCTAAAAAACAGCTACAATACCCCGGATAGCCAACGCCTTGATGACTTGTTTGAAAGAGGGATCAAGCACCAAGAAGTTTTAAAACTCAATGAGATCAAATCTTCTATTCTTTTGTGGCTAGAAAACACGCATTAGAGCTTTTTTTACGCTTTTAACCTTAATAAAAGTTACATTTTAAGTTAAAACACACTATAATAAATAAACTCTAAACGAAGATTAAACTTTGAATGAAAGGGATTTTGATGAAAAAAGTCATTTTAGTAGCGATAGCCTTACTGATAAGTGGTTGCACAAGCTATAAGATCACGCCTGAACATGTTGCATCCTATAATAATGGGATTCAAGTGATGACCTCCACGCAAGCCAAGTCTAAAGTCCAGCTAGAAATCGCTCAAAGCAAATTGAAAGGTTTGAATGAATCCCCCTTAGTGCTGTATGTAGCGGCGCAAGTTATAGAGGGAAATCCTGTGGTGTTTAGCCGTAAAGCCATTTCGGTGTCTATCAACCAAACGAATTTACCGGTCTTAAGCTTGAGACAGGTGATGAAATCCAGTTTTGATTTTGAAGGCATTTTACAAAGCTTTAATATCAGCGTGCCGACCGCCCCTATTGATAATATCAATATGATCACCCCGCCTATGTTTTATTACGGGCAAGGGAGTTTTTTAGCTTATAACGGCATGATGTATGGGGGAATGGGCATGTATGGGCCGGGCTTTGGCATGATGATGATGGATGATGTAGAAGAGCAAGAAGTCATGCAAGAAAGCCGCCAGGCTTTAAAGATCCTAGCGATCAATTATCTTAAAAACAACACCCTTAACGTTGAAGGTAAGGCTAGGGGAGGGTTTGTGGTGGTGGATACCAAAAACCTTAAAACCCCGGGCGTGGTGGTGGTTAAAGTCTTTTTAGAAGATGAAATCCACACCTTTAAAATTGATATTTCTAAGATGTGATCATCCCCATTTAATAAAAGCCTTTGGGCCAATCCACCTAAAGGTTTTTTCTTAATTTGGTTAAAAACCATTAAACCTTACTCCATTGTTTAGATTTTATCCCACTAGCGCAAAAAACTCTGTCCTTTAGGGTGCAAGAGTGCATAGCCGTTAGGCTATATTCAAAGCTAAAAGAGGTTAAAATCCTCTTTTATAGGGCAAAAAATACCCATGCAGACCTTAAAGAGCCTTTCGTGTTAGCGTTCAATGGGAACGCCTTAAATTAGGAAGCCCCTTTCTTTAGAAAGGGGCGCTCTCACAACAAAAGGGGAGAAAAGCGGGGAGAAAAGCCCAACAAAAAACCCCCTTTTTTTTGCGTTTATTTTTGAGAAGCTAAAAAATCCTGGATATTTTCTTTGGTTTTTTCTACTAAGGTTTTCAAGCTGTCGCTATACGCCCATGCGATATGGGGGGTTAAAAGCAATTTATTTTGGATCTTTGGGTTCAAAAACGCATGATCTTTTTCAAAAGGCTCTTTCACAAACACATCGCTCGCATAATACAAATCTTTGGTTTCTAAAATTCCAGCCAAATCCTTTTCATTCACAATGCCCCCACGCCCCACATTGATTAAAATCGCCCCGTCTTTTAGGCTTTGCAATTCCTTTAGAGCGATTAAATCGCGCGTGCTTTCATTTAAGGGGGCATGAATGCTGATAATATCGCTTGTTGTGAGCAAATCTTTTAAACTCAAGCGCTCATACTCTTCTTTTTTGTCTTTAGGGGAATAATACACCACCTTTGCCCCGAAAGCTTGAGCGAGTTTGGCGACTCTTTTACCGATAGTCCCTAAACCAATAACCCCCCATTGACTCCCTTTAATAAGCCCCATTTTAATACCGCTAATGTGCGTAAAAATATCGCTTTGACTATATTCCCCGCTTTTGCAATAATGATCGTAATCATTGATCCTCCCTAGCAAAGACAACGCGCACGCTAAAGTGTGCTGGGCTACGGATTCTGTAGAATAAGCGCTCACATTTTTAACTTCTACGCCTAAAGCTTTCGCGCTTTTTATATCCACATTATCCGTGCCTGTAGCGGTGATGCAAATGAGTTTGAGTTTAGGCAATTGGCTTAAAATTTCTTGAGTGATAACGACTTTATTCAGCACTACAATCTCAGCCTCTTTGCAGCGCTCAACCACTTGATTAGGCGAAGTGATCTCATAAAAATCAAAATCCGCCACTTCTTTTAAAACTTCTAGCGCTTTTAACCCCACGCTTTTAGCGTCTAAGACCACGCCTTTTTTGAATGTTTCCATCTCTTTACTCCTAGATTTAATTTTAAAATTATATAATTAAACCACAAAATCCTTTTTTAAAAGAAACTAAGCATGCCAAAACCCAAGAAAAACACCCTCCCCTGTAGCCTTTCTATCAAAATGTCTTATTTCATGCGCTTTCTCATTAAATGGCGCACCCGCTCTTTAAGCCATAAAATGATGACTCTGATTCAGATCTTAAGCATTCTGGCTTTAGCGAGCAAGGCCAGCGAAGATTTAGAAGAACAACTCAAAAAAATCAAAGCTTACATTTATAGAACCCTAAACGCTAAAATCGCCTCTGATGTGTATAACCGAGTGCTTATTTTAGTGAACGAATATTGCGCTAATGAAGAATTGTTTGATAAAGAGAGCGTTAAAATTTCAGATTTACTCATTCAAGACATTCAGCTTTACGCTTTAGTGGATGAAATGCTTAAAGAAGACAAATACCAGGTCCAGCACACCATTTTAAAGGGCATTATCAAGCGCAAATACGATGAAGCCTACTCGCTCAATAGCGAAGACAGGATTCTTTTAGAATACCAAGAACGCTTGCTAGAACCCTCATACGCGTCTTTTTCAAATAAAAAATTCAAATGATTTGAAGGTGTTATTCCGCTTTTTAGGCTTTTATTGAAAAAGGGCTTTAAAGTTGGCTAAAATAGGCGTTTTATTTGAAAAACAAAGGGATTGAATGGCTTTTAAAGTGGTGCAAATTTGCGGGGGGCTTGGGAATCAAATGTTTCAATACGCTTTCGCTAAAAGTTTGCAAAAACACCTTAATACGCCTGTGCTGTTAGATATTACTTCTTTTGATTGGAGCAATAGGAAAATGCAATTAGAACTTTTCCCTATTGATTTGCCCTATGCGAGCGCTAAAGAAATCGCTATAGCTAAAATGCAACACCTCCCCAAGCTAGTAAGAGACGCGCTCAAATGCATGGGGTTTGATAGGGTGAGCCAAGAAATCGTGTTTGAATACGAGCCTAAATTACTAAAGCCAAGCCGCTTGACTTATTTTTTTGGCTATTTCCAAGATCCACGATATTTTGATGCTATATCCCCTTTAATCAAGCAAACCTTCACCCTACCCCCCCCCGAAAATGGAAATAATAAAAAAAAAGAGGAAGAATACCACCGCAAGCTCTCTTTGATTTTAGCCGCTAAAAACAGCGTGTTTGCGCATATAAGAAGAGGGGATTATGTGGGGATTGGCTGTCAGCTTGGTATTGATTATCAAAAAAAGGCTGTTGAGTATATGGCAAAGCGCGTGCCAAACATGGAGCTTTTTGTGTTTTGCGAAGATTTGGAATTCACGCAAAACCTTGATCTTGGCTACCCTTTTATGGACATGACCACTAGAAATAAAGAAGAAGAGGCGTATTGGGATATGCTGCTCATGCAATCTTGTCAGCATGGCATTATCGCTAATAGCACTTATAGCTGGTGGGCGGCTTATTTGATAAAGAATCCAGAAAAAATCATTATTGGCCCCAAACACTGGCTTTTTGGGCATGAAAATATCCTTTGTAAGGAATGGGTGAAAATAGAATCCCACTTTGAGGTGAAATCCCAAAAGTATAACGCTTAAAGCGGCTTAAAAAAAGGGGCTTACTGGAAATTCAAATCTTTGATTTTAGATCGTATCTCTTTATAGCGAGCGTCTAATTCTAATTTTCTGTTTATGGATATTTTGATAAATCCGCTTTCTTTTTCTATGCCGATAAATTCCCTTTTCAAAAGATTGGCCGCAATGCCTGTGGTGGAGCTCCCGCTAAAAGGATCGCCAATGAGGGAATTTTCATCGCTCGCCATTAAAAGCAATCGCACTAATAAAGCGAGAGGTTTTTGAGTGGGGTGCTTGCCGTTTGCTTTTTCCCAAGGAGCGATCGCTGGGAAATTCCACACATCACGCATTTGTTTATCGTTATTGATTTTTTTTAAAACCTCATAGTTAAAAACATGCTTATGCTTGTAGCTTTTCCTCGCCCAAATGATTTGCTCAGCGGAATGCGTCAAATAACGGCAGCTGAAATTGGGAGGAGGGTTGGTTTTTTGCCAAGTGATGAGGTTTAAAATCTTAAAATCCAATTTTTGTAAAATGCGCCCCAAAGAAAAGATGTTGTGGTAAGTCCCGCTGATTAAAAGACTCCCTGTATTTTTTAAAGCCTTTTTGGCGTTGTTGATCCACTGGTAATTGAACTCATCAATATCATTAATCCCATCTTCTTTATCCCAATCGCCTTTATTGACGCTCACGATTTTACCGCTCTGTATGCTTAAGCCGTCATTAGAAAGGAAATAAGGCGGATCAGCAAAGATCAAATCAAAAGCATTTTCAAATTGGGGCAAAACCTCATTACAATCCCCTTGATAAAGAGTGAAAAGCTGGTCTTGGCTTTTAAAAATGGGGCGTGCGATTTCATTAGAATGCGCGATTACCATTTTTGCACCTTTGATATAAAATCACCCACATTGCTCAAATTGTAGATCTCCACAGATTTGTAAGCTTCTTGAAGTTTGTTTTTAGCGTCCAGCCAACCTGTGCCATCGGTTATCCAAATAAATTCGTAATTGGGGAATGCTTCAAATTTTAAAGCTAGGTCCTGATAGGATCTTGCGACTTCATTAAACTTACTCCCACTAATGGTATAAAAATTAGCTTCTATAAAATAAGTTTTATTTTTACCAAAAACAACAAAATCAAATTTTTTAATATCATTTCCAAAAGCCTGGCGTAAATCCTCAAATTCTCTAATATCTACTTGTTCTTTAAAATTTAATTGAGCTTGAATAAAAAGACCGCTAAGATGGTTTTCCATAACCTTTCCGCTGCGATTTTTTCTCGCATTGCTATCAAGCCCCACTTCTATACCAAAAACAAAATCATTTAAATCTTTAATGTTTCTGTTGCAAAAAATTTGCTCTAACCCCGTTTGACGAATAAACTCATAGACTTTTTCATCATCTTCAAAATAAGAATATAGGGGGTAAAAATTGCCATTAGCATCACGCACTATATCATCTTTATTTCTCACAGCAATGAGAATATTTAAAACATTAAAAGCTTTGGGGTATTCTTTAAAAAGACTTTTAACGCAATTTTTAAGTTCTTTTGTATCTTTCCCAAGTAAAAAATTCAAGTGGTTTAAAGCGATACTTATTCCATTTTTATTTTTGAGACACTTTTGCCAATCGGTGAAAAAATCTAAAGTTCGATTGCTTGTCTTAAGGCTTTTTAAAAAAGTATCAAAGGGCAGATGGTTTTTCATTTTTACTCCGTTTTAATGTCTTTCTTTAATTATATATTTTTTGCACTTTACAACCCTTATAGGGTTTAGGCTGGGTGTCTCTCTTCACCCAACCTAAAATTTGTATTTGTAAAATCTGTAAAAGGAGTGTCGTAAAAGGAATGCTTAGAAACTATGGTGTCTCGTTAATACATTCTAAACAAAAAGTTTTTAAAGGCAAAAAGGCTGGCGGACAGGGAGGGATTCGAACCCTCGGTAACCTTGACGGCTACGCATCCTTAGCAGGGATGTGGTTTCAGCCAACTCACCCACCTGTCCTCATTCACAAAGTAGAATTATAGTAAAAATAAGTTAAAATAAACCTTAAACTTTAATGGTTTCTAAACAAAACTAAGGGCTTTTATATTACAATTTTAAATTACGGATTAATAAAATTTAAAGGATAACACCATGCAATACGCGCTATTATTTCCAGGGCAAGGCTCACAATGTATAGGAATGGGAAAATCATTCTATGAGAGCCACACCCTAGCTAAAGAATTGTTTGAAAGGGCTTCTAACGCGCTTAAAGTGGATATGAAAAAAACGCTTTTTGAAGAAAACGAGCTTTTAAAAGAAAGCGCTTACACCCAGCCTGCCATTTATTTAGTGAGCTATATCGCTTACCAATTGCTCAACAAGCAAGTGAATGGAGGGTTAAAACCCGTTTTTGCTTTAGGGCATTCGCTCGGCGAAGTGAGCGCGGTGTCTTTGAGTGGGGCGTTAGATTTTGAAAAAGCCCTTAAGCTCACGCACCAAAGAGGCAAAATGATGCAAGAAGCGTGCCTGAATAAAGACGCTTCCATGATGGTCGTTTTGGGCGTTTCTGAAGAAAGCCTTTTAAGCTTGTGTCAAAGAACTAAAAACGTGTGGTGCGCGAATTTCAATGGTGGCATGCAAGTGGTTTTAGCCGGGATTAAAGACGATTTGAAAGCCCTAGAGCCGACTTTAAAGGAAATGGGGGCTAAAAGAGTGGTTTTTTTAGAAATGAGCGTGGCGAGCCATTGCCCTTTTTTAGAGCCTATGATTTTTAAATTCCAGGAATTGCTAGAAAAAAGCTTGAAAGATAAATTCCATTTTGAAATCATCTCCAATGCGACTAACGAAGCGTATCATAACAAAGCAAAAGCCGTTGAATTGTTGAGCTTGCAACTCACTCAGCCGGTGCGTTATCAAGACTGCGTGAAATCTAACAACGACCGAGTGGATGTCTTTTTTGAATTAGGCTGTGGGAGTGTGTTAAAGGGGCTTAACAAGCGCTTAAGCAACAAGCCTACTATAAGCGTGGGGGATAATAAAGGGCTTGATGAAGCCATTGAATTTTTAGAAGAATACGTGTGATTAGGAGAAAATGGTGCAAAAAATTGGTATTTTAGGGGCGATGAGAGAAGAAATAACCCCTATACTAGAATTGTTTGGCGTAGGTTTTGAAGAAATCCCTTTAGGGGGGAATGTTTTCCATAAAGGCGTTTATCATGATAAGGAAATCATTATCGCTTATAGCAAGATTGGCAAGGTGCATTCCACTTTAACCACAACGAGCATGATTTTAGCGTTTGGCGTTCAAAAGGTGCTTTTTAGCGGGGTGGCTGGAAGCTTAGTTAAAGATTTAAAAATCAATGATTTGTTAGTGGCCAATCAATTAGTCCAGCATGATGTGGATTTGAGCGCGTTTGATCACCCTTTAGGGTTTATCCCCGAAAGCGCGATTTTTATTGAAACGAGCGAAAGTTTAAACGCCCTAGCTAAAAAGATCGCTAATGAGCAACATATCGCGCTCAAAGAAGGCGTCATCGCATCAGGCGATCAGTTTGTGCATAGTAAAGAAAGGAAAGAATTTTTAGTTAGCGAGTTTAAGGCGAGCGCGGTGGAAATGGAAGGGGCGAGCGTGGCGTTTGTGTGCCAAAAATTTGGCGTGCCATGCTGCGTGTTAAGGAGTATTAGCGATAACGCTGATGAGGAAGCTAACATGAGCTTTGATGAATTTTTAGAAAAAAGCGCTCAAACTTCAGCGAAATTCTTAAAAAGCATGGTGGATAAGCTTTAGGTTTGTTTTTATTAAACGCAGACAATTAAAACCCTTTTTTAAAAAATGGGGGGGTTTAAATTTTAATTTAAACTCATTTTTTAAAGGTTATCGCTTGATTAGCGTTACGCTTTTTGATGGTTTTGCGATCAATATTCGGTGAAATAAAACCAAATTCCAATAATATAATTAGAATTTAAGCTATCTTTTAGTAAAATAACAAAGGATTAGGTGTATCTTATCTTATAGACCTAGCTTGCAAAAAGCATGGGTTCTTATTTTATGGAGTGTCCAATGAAAAAGAAAGCTAACGAAGAAAAAGCCCCAAAAAGAGCTAAACAGGAAGCCAAAGCAGAAGCCACACAGGAAAATAAAACTAAAGAAAACAATAAAGCCAAAGAAAATAAAATCAAAGAAAGCAAAATTAAAGAAGCTAAAACCAAAGAAAGCAAAATTAAAGAAGCTAAAACCAAAGAAAGCAAAATCAAAGAAATTAAAGCGAAAGAACCTGTTCCTGTTAAAAAGCTTAGTTTTAATGAAGCGTTAGAAGAATTGTTCGCTAATTCCTTAAGCGATTGCGTTTCTTATGAGTCTATCATTCAAATCAGCGCAAAAGTCCCCACTCTAGCCCAAGTCAAAAAAATCAAAGAATTGTGCCAAAAATACCAAAAGAAATTAGTCAGCTCTTCAGAATACGCTAAAAAACTCAATGCAATTGACAAGATTAAAAAAACTGAAGAAAAGCAAAAAGTTTTAGATGAAGAATTAGAAGATGGCTATGACTTTTTGAAAGAAAAGGATTTTTTAGAGTGGAGCAGGAGCGATAGCCCGGTGCGCATGTATTTGCGCGAGATGGGGGATATAAAACTTTTAAGCAAAGATGAAGAGATTGAATTGAGCAAGCAAATCCGCTTGGGCGAAGACATTATTTTAGACGCGATTTGCTCGGTGCCGTATTTGATTGATTTTATCTATGCGTATAAAGACGCTTTAATCAATCGTGAAAGAAGGGTTAAAGAGCTTTTTAGGAGCTTTGATGATGACGATGAAAATAGCGTGAGCGATTCTAAAAAAGATGACGACAACGAAGAAGATGAAGAAAACGAAGAAAGGAAAAAAGTCGTTTCTGAAAAAGACAGGAAGCGTGTAGAAAAGGTTCAAGAAAGCTTTAAAGCCCTAGATAAGGCTAAAAAAGAATGGCTCAAAGCCCTTGAAGCCCCTGTAGATGAAAAAGAAGATGAGCTAGTGCGTTTATTGACCCTAGCTTACAAACGCCAAACGCTCAAAGACAGACTCTATGACTTAGAGCCTACCAGCAAACTGATTAATGAATTAGTCAAAACGATGGAAACCACTTTAAAAAGCGGCGATGGGTTTGAAAAAGAGTTGAAACGCTTGGAATACAAACTGCCCTTATTCAATGACACTCTCATCGCTAACCATAAAAAAATCCTTGCCAATATCACTAGCATGACTAAAGAAGATATTATCGCTCAAGTGCCAGAAGCGACTATGGTAAGCGTGTATATGGATCTCAAAAAACTCTTTTTGACTAAAGAAGCGAGCGAAGAGGGCTTTGATTTAGACCCTAACAAGCTAAAAGAAATTTTAGAGCAAATCAAAAGAGGGAAATTGATTTCCGATCGCGCTAAAAACAAAATGGCTAAATCCAATTTAAGGTTGGTAGTGAGCATCGCTAAACGATTCACGAGCAGAGGCTTACCATTCTTGGATTTGATTCAGGAGGGTAATATCGGCTTGATGAAAGCGGTGGATAAGTTTGAGCATGAAAAGGGCTTCAAGTTTTCTACCTATGCGACCTGGTGGATCAAGCAAGCCATCAGCAGAGCCATAGCCGATCAAGCCCGCACCATCCGCATCCCCATTCACATGATTGACACGATTAATCGCATCAATAAAGTCATGCGCAAACACATTCAAGAAACCGGCAAAGAGCCTGATTTAGAAGTGGTGGCTGAAGAAGTGGGGCTTTCGTTAGATAAAGTGAAGAATGTGATTAAGGTTACTAAAGAGCCTATCAGTTTGGAAACCCCAGTCGGCAATGATGATGATGGCAAATTTGGGGATTTCGTGGAAGATAAAAATATCGTTAGCTCCATTGATCACATCATGCGAGAAGATTTAAAAGCCCAGATTGAAAGCGTTTTGGATCAGTTGAATGATCGAGAAAAAGCGGTGATCCGCATGCGTTTTGGGCTTTTGGACGATGAAAGCGATCGGACTTTAGAAGAAATCGGTAAGGAATTGAATGTTACTAGAGAAAGGGTGCGCCAGATTGAAAGCTCTGCGATTAAAAAATTGAGAAGCCCGCAATACGGGCGCATTTTAAGAAACTATTTGCGCATTTGATGTTAAGGTTCTCTAAAGCATGCGTTATTTTCTTGTAGTTTTCTTGTTTTTGTTTGTGGGTTGCATGAAAAAGGATTTCACGCTCAAAGATTTATCCTTGCCCCAAGAGGCTTCAAGCTATCTTGCAAGCTCTCAAAATGGCAGTCATAATAACCAAAGCATTGACCCCCAAGCGTTAAGAGAAAATCTGAAAGAGAACTATCTCAAAGCGTGGTATTCCCCATGGCTAGATGCGAAAGTCAAAAGCAATAAAAAAGAAGTGTTTTGGATCCTTAAGGAAATGAATAAATCCACCGGTTATGGCGAAGATCTAAAACCCAACGCAAAAGCTTTCAATGACGAGCTTATTAAAAGCATGGATATTGCGCATTACCCAAGCGCTAAGATTAAGGCTGTTGTGGTGCGAGATAGCGATGTGAGGGCTGTGCCTACTAACAAGCCTTATTATCTTTCTCAAAAAGGCTATCCTTTTGATAGGTATCAAAATTCGCTGATTTTTCAAGGCACGCCGGTTTTAATCACGCATTTTAATCTAGATAAAACTTACGCCCACATTCAAAGCAGTTTTGTTTATGGCTGGATTAAAGTCAGCGATTTAGCTTACATGCGCGATAAAGACATAGAGCTTTTAACCAAGCTTAAAAACTATGTCATGCCTATAAAAGATAAAATCCCCCTTTATACAGACTATGGGGATTTTTACACCAATGCTAGAGTGGGCGAATTGTTCGCTCTTATCCCCCAAAGTCAAAACGCATCTCAAAAACCCCAAAAAAAGGAATTGAAAGCCTATGGTTTTTTGAGAGACGCTAAAGGCTATGCAACTTTACAAAGCGTGATCTTAGATGAAAAGGATTTTTTTGTTTTCCCTAAGGCTTTTACTAGCGAGAACATGGCGTATTTTATAGACACCATGCTAGGGCAAAAATACGGCTGGGGTGGGCTATTGGGCAATAGGGATTGCTCGGCTTTCACTAGGGATGGTTTCGCTAATTTTGGTATTTTGCTCCCCAGAAATTCCTACGCGCAAAGCCGCTATGCGAACAATTATGTGGATTTAAGCTCCATGAAAGCTAAAGAAAAAGAAGACTACATCCTTAAAAACGCCACGCCTTTTGGAACGCTCATCTATTTAAAAGGGCATATCATGCTCTATTTAGGCGAACGCAACCATCAAGCGATAGTCGCTCACAGCATTTGGTCGGTGCAAACCCAAAAGCATTTTAAAACCTTGAGCCATAAAATAGGGGGCGTGGTGATCACTTCATTATGGTTAGCCGAAGAACATAATGGGGCGTTTTCTAAAAAGAAATTATTGATTGATAGGGTGCTTGGAATGAGCGATTTGAAAGATTTTGTCAATAAAACTTCAAGCCCTTTGAATGCGAATTGATTTTCTTATACTATGATTACGATTTATCAATTTAAAACATTTGGAGAAAGACAATGAGTATGGAATTTGATGCTGTGATTATTGGAGGTGGGGTTTCAGGGTGCGCGACCTTTTATACCCTAAGCGAATACAGCTCTTTAAAGCGCGTGGCTATCGTGGAAAAATGCTCTAAATTAGCTCAAATCAGCTCGAGCGCTAAGGCTAATTCGCAAACCATTCATGATGGCTCTATTGAAACGAATTACACTCCTGAAAAAGCTAAAAAAGTGCGTTTGAGCGCTTATAAGACCAGACAATACGCTTTGAACAAAGGCTTGCAAAATGAAGTGATTTTTGAAACCCAGAAAATGGCCATAGGTGTAGGCGATGAAGAATGCGAGTTCATGAAAAAACGCTACGAATCCTTTAAAGAAATCTTTGTGGGGTTGGAAGAATTTGACAAACAAAAGATTAAAGAATTAGAGCCTAATGTGATTTTAGGGGCTAATGGCATAGACAGGCATGAAAATATTGTTGGGCATGGTTATCAAAAAGATTGGAGCACCATGAATTTTGCGAAGTTGAGCGAAAACTTCGTTGAAGAAGCCCTAAAATTAAAGCCTAACAACCAGGTGTTTTTGAATTTCAAAGTGAAAAAGATTGAAAAACGCAACGACACTTACGCGCTCATTTCAGAAGACGCTGAAGAAGTGTATGCTAAATTCGTGCTAGTCAATGCTGGCTCTTACGCTTTGCCTTTGGCTCAGAGCATGGGCTATGGCCTGGATTTAGGGTGCTTGCCTGTGGCGGGCAGCTTTTATTTTGTGCCGGATTTATTAAGGGGTAAGGTCTATACCGTTCAAAACCCCAAACTCCCTTTTGCAGCCGTGCATGGCGACCCTGATGCTGTCATTAAAGGAAAAACACGAATCGGGCCTACGGCTTTAACGATGCCTAAATTAGAGCGCAACAAATGTTGGCTTAAGGGCATTAGCTTGGAATTGTTGAAAATGGATTTGAATAAAGACGTGTTTAAGATCGCGTTTGATTTGATGAGCGATAAAGAAATCCGTAATTATGTGTTTAAAAACATGGTTTTTGAATTGCCCATTATCGGTAAAAGGAAATTTTTAAAAGACGCTCAAAAAATCATTCCCTCTCTTAGTCTAGAAGATTTAGAATACGCTCATGGTTTTGGCGAAGTGCGTCCGCAAGTTTTAGACAGAACCAAGCGAAAGCTGGAATTAGGCGAAAAAAAGATTTGCACGCATAAAGGCATCACTTTCAACATGACCCCCTCTCCAGGCGCGACGAGTTGCTTGCAAAACGCCCTTGTGGATTCCCAAGAAATCGCTGCGTATTTGGGCGAGAGCTTTGCATTAGAACGCTTTTATAAAGATTTATCCCCAGAAGAATTGGAAAATTAAAAACGCATGCAAAAAGAACAAGAAGCCCTAGAGATCGCTAAAAAAGCCGTTCAAATCGTGTTTTTTTTAGGGATTGTGGTGGTGCTTTTGATGATGATAAACCTTTACATGCTCATCAATCAAATCAACGCGAGCGCTCAAATGAGCCAACAAATCAAAAAGATAGAAGAAAGGCTTAATCAGGAGCAAAAATAAAGGCTTTTTGGTATTTTTACGATCAAATAGTAAAGAGCTTATCTTTAATCAAGCGGTATTTTTTGAGCGATTTTTTGGGGTTAGGGGGTTTTTAAGTTGGGGGTTGTAGGGGAGAGTTATTTCAAAATGCCCCCCCTATCCCTTTAAGAAAATGAGTTTTGCTATATCTATATTATATAGTAAAGTAAAATCTAAAACGATAAAACAAAATAGCCAAAATCCCTTTTTTAAACTTTAAACTTTCCTTAAATTCAGCAACATTTAAGCTTATTTCCTTATAATGGGTGCTTTAATTTTATCAAAGGATTCTCATGACAAAGACTGCTAAAGTCAATGACATCGTTCGTGATTGGGTCGTTTTAGACGCTAAAGACAAAGTTTTTGGCCGCTTGATCACTGAAATCGCTGTGCTTTTAAGAGGCAAACACCGCCCTTTTTACACCCCTAATGTGGATTGTGGGGATTTTGTGGTGGTTATCAACGCTAATAAGGTTAAATTTTCAGGCATGAAATTAGAGGATAAAGAGTATTTTACCCATTCAGGCTATTTTGGCAGCACTAAGAGCAAGACTCTCCAAGAAATGCTAGAAAAAACCCCTGAAAAGCTCTACCACTTAGCCGTTAGGGGCATGCTCCCTAAAACGAAATTAGGGAAAGCGATGATTAAAAAACTCAAAGTTTATCGTGATGATAAGCACCCTCACACCGCACAAACTAGCAAAAAGGACGCTAAATGAGAAAAATCTATGCTACCGGTAAAAGAAAAACCGCTATCGCTAAAGTGTGGCTCACTCCCGGTAAAGGCGAATTGAGTATCAATGAACAGAGCTTGAATCAATGGTTAGGCGGGCATGAAGCCATTAAAATGAAAGTCATGCAGCCCTTACTTTTAACCAAACAAGAGCAATCTGTGGATATTAAAGCGGTGGTTTTTGGTGGGGGCTACTCAGCGCAAGCGGAAGCCTTAAGGCATGGCATTTCTAAAGCTTTGAACGCTTATGATATTGCTTTTAGAGCCGTTTTAAAACCTAAAGGCTTGCTCACTAGGGATTCAAGGGTGGTTGAACGCAAAAAATATGGTAAAAGAAAGGCCAGAAGAAGCCCGCAATTCTCCAAAAGGTAATTTTTATTTCTTTTTGCCTCTCCTTTGGGGGAGCTTTGGAGGGTTTTGGCTCTCTTTTATTTTCTGCTTTTTTGTCCTCTCTTGTTTTATTATTGTTCTATTAAAATTTCAAAATAATGTATAATAATTCTCTATTAATAGTTTTAAAAGGGCAAAGGGAATGAAATCTACAAGAATTGGTTCTAAAATTGTCATGATGGTGTGTGCGGTTGTCATTGCGATTAGCGCTGTTATGGGCGTTATTATCAGCTACAAGGTTGAAAGCGTGTTGCAAAGCCAAGCCACAGAATTGCTGCAAAAAAAGGCTCAGTTAGTCAGTTTTAAGATTCAAGGCATCATGAAACGCATTTTTATTGGCGCTAACACCCTTGAAAAACTTTTAAGCGATGAAAATAGCGCTATCAACGACACCCTAAAAAAGCGCATGCTCTCTGAGTTTTTGTTAGCAAACTCTCATGTGTTATTGATTAGCGCGATTTATACGGATAGTAATGAACGGACCATCACTGCTATAAAAATGGATTCAAAAATCGCCTACCCTAATACCGCACTCAATGAAAATATGACCAATCAAATCCGTTCGCTCAAAGATACAACCCATTCAGATCCCTATTATAAAGAGGTTAATGGCGATAAAATCTATGGCATGGATATTACCCTCCCCTTAATGGACAAGAATCAAAAGACTATAGGCGCGCTGAACCTCTTTTTAAACATTGACGCTTTTTATACAGATGTGGTAGGCAAGAAAAAGAGTAACACCTTTTTAATGGGGAAAGATGGCAGGCTTTTAATCAACCCTAATCGTGAGATCCAAGATAAGATTTTAAGCGCTATCAATCCGGATAAAAGAGTCGCTAAAGCTGTGGAGTATTACAATCAAAACGAAGCGGGCACTTTGAGCTACCATTCATTGAGCGGGAATACAGAAACCTTTTTAGCCATACAGCCCTTTGATTTTTTTGAAGAAAAAGGGGATAACGGCAATCAGTGGCGTTGGGCAATTGGGAAATATGTCAATAAATCTTTAGTCTTTAAAGAAGCCACAAACACCAAATACATTATTATCACCACCTTGATTTTAGGCGTGCTGGTGTTAGCCCTTTTAGTCTTTGTCATTATTTCTAGTCTTATAACCCAACGCATCAGTAGGGTCAATAACACCCTAAATGATTTTTTCAACTTGCTTAATAACCCCAAAAATAACCATGCCATAAGCCTAACGCCCCCAAGCGCTTATGATGAAATCGGGCAAATGCAAGCTTCTATTAATGAAAACATTCTTAAAACCCAAGAAAGCATTCAAGCCGATAATCAAGCTATTCAAAACAGCATTGAAGTAACAAACCATGTGGAAAATGGGGATTTCACGCAAGAAATCGCATGCGTGCCTAAAAATAAAGATTTGCAAGCCCTAAAAAATACGATTAATAGCATTATCCAGTATTTTCGCAACCAAATTGGCGCCAATATTGAAGCCCTAAATAACGCCCTAGAGCATTATAAAAACCTGGATTTCACCCACCACATCCAAAACCCTAAAGCCAACATGGAAAAAGCGCTCAACACTTTAGGGCAAGAAATTTCTAGCATGCTTAAAGCTTCTTTAGGGTTTGCAAACGCGCTCAATCATGAATCCAAAGATTTAAAAACTTGCGTGGATAACTTAACCAAAACCGCTCACAAACAAGAAAGAAGCCTGAAAAACACCACTCAATCCTTAGAAGAAATCACTAATATTATCACAACCATTGATTCTAAAAGCCAAGAGATGATCTCTCAAGGCGAAGACATTAAAAGCGTGGTGGATATGATTAGAGATATTGCCGATCAAACCAATCTTTTAGCCCTAAACGCCGCTATTGAAGCCGCAAGGGCTGGCGAGCATGGCAGAGGCTTTGCGGTGGTGGCTGATGAGGTGAGAAAGCTCGCTGAAAGGACGCAAAAATCGCTCAGCGAAATTGAAGCCAATATCAATATTTTAGTTCAAAGCATTGCCGATAACGCTGAGTCTATTAAAATGCAAAACAAGGGCGTAGAAAACATTCACAACTCCATTAACGCCTTGCAACAAGATGTGCAGGATAATTTGACTATCGCTAATCATTCTTTACAAGTCAGCACTAAAATTGATGGGATCTCTCAAGATATTTTAGAAGATGTGAGCAAGAAGAAATTTTAATTTCACATTTTGAGCACCTAAAATGTGAGAGTGCCTAAAGGGCTTTTTAAAACGCCCTAAAAAACGCTAATGAAAGGCTCTTTAAAAAGCGTTTTTAGGGGAGTTAGTTGGGGGTTAATTTTCATCGCAAAATACCCCCTACCACCTTAAAAGAATCATTTTTACTATAAGTGAAACCTCCTTAAAAGCAAGGGGCTTTCTAATCGCCCTAACGAATGCTAATATAAAAAGCTCTTTAAAGTCTGCATGGGTATTTCCTAGCCTAAAAGGTATTTTGTCATCTTTTAAGCTTGAATATAGTCTAACAGCTATGCACTCACATCTTGCGCCCTAAAGGACAGAGTTTTTCGCGCTAGTGGGATAAAAACATTCCTTAAAATTTTAGCTATCACTCTTTGATATTGGGGGGGTTAATCTCAATTCCCCATATCGCCCATATCCCCCATGTCTCCCATATCGCCACCCATATCATCGTTCATATCCCCCATATCGCCCATGTCATCGTTGCTATTACCCATGTCATCGTTCATGTCGTTCGCATTATTCATGTCATCGCCCATGTCGTTGCCGTTGTTCATGTCGTCATTAGTATTACCCATATCATCGTTGCCGTTGCTCATGTTGCTCGCATCATCAGTGTTACCGGTATCAGTGTTGCCGGTGTCTGTGTTGCCGGTATCGGTATTATTCATATCGCCGGTATTGTTCATGCCGCCAGCATCTTTATCATCAGTGGGGGTGTCAGTGGTGCTGGTATCGTTTGTGGCGTTAGTGTCAGTGTGAGTGTCGTCGGTGTGAGTGTCATCGGTGTTAGTGGCGCTGTTAGGGTTTATGAGCGCGTTACCCCCTTGATCCTTGCTGTCATTTGCATGGGTGTTGCCCATGTTGTTGGTGGGCGTTTGTTGCGCAGGTTGTTGCATGGGGTTATTCATCGCATCATTCAAATCATCTCTATCATCGCCATCAATTTTCAAACTCCCGTCTAAATAATTCCCCACCACATCGCTGCTATGGCTTAATTGTTGCACGCTGTCTAGGGCTTTATCCACTTGAGCTTGTTGCTCGCTTGAAAGCCCTTTTTGATCTTTTAAGTCATTGTCTAGCTGGTTTAAATTATTGTCTAATTTATCCCTCACTTCCATAGCTTTATTGACAACTGAATCAATCTTACTAGGACTCGCCCCATCTTGCTTCATTTCTTTGATTTGCCCCACTAAATGGTTAAGCTCTTTGGCTTGAGAAGTGATCGCATCCACGCTTTTAGTGGGCATGGCTTTAGTGTGGAAAAGCGAATTGTCTTTGAGCATGCGGCTGTTGTCTAAATTGACTAAAGCGCTATTCAAGCGGTTGGTTTGAATGCCTTTGCTGAATTTGGGATCACGATAAAAGCTCATGAGATTAGCCTGCTGTAAGGATTTATCGTCCTTATCATCTCTGTCATCATCAGTAGGCGTATCAAGTTGATTAACAGAATCGTCATGGTCTAAAATCTCTTCTTGATCGATCGCATACATATAATTTTCCAACATCAAGTAATCTTGAACTTGCATCATGAAAAACATGTTAGGGTAGAATCCATACATGCCATCATAAAAGTCATAAAAATCATACATGCCCATGCCATACATGCCATACATTCCCATTCCATACATGCCATAATAAGGGCTATAGTAAGAGTTGTAATAGTTGTTGCTCCTGTAATAAGGGCTTTGAGCCTTTTCATTCTCTTGTTGTTTTTTAAGATACGCCCCTACCACGCTCAAATCAGCGAGCATTTTTTGAGCCGTTTTTTGATCTTTTAAAGAAATGCCTAAGGGGATATAAATACCGGTGCGGTAACTATAAAAAGAATCCCTAGCGATGATTTTAAGGCAATATTTCAAATTCTTTTGCAATTTTAGGGCTTGCCTTAAATGCGCATGCGCTCTTAAATTCCCCAAGATGCCAGAGCCAAAACGCATTTTTTCTACTAGCACGCTGAATTTTTTCGCATCGCCATTAGCCGCATTGATATAGTTTAAAGCCGTAGCTCCCCACTCTGTGGTGCTGCTTTTATAACCCCCAAAATTCACTATTTTTGGCGTTAATTCCCCTTTTAATTGCGAATCTTTTAAGTCAAACAACGCCCTATTCACGCTAATAGCGTTTAAACTGAGTGTCATCATAAAAAGTATTTTTATAGCTTTCATTTATAACCTTAAAAAATATCTGTTGGAAGCATTATAGACTATTTTTAGAAATCAAAATGACTTTTAAAAACAAGCCAAAGTAAAAAATAAAACCTAAAAAACAAAAAGTTCTGTTTTAAGCGCTTCTTTAGTTTTTAAAAAACCCTCTGTTGGAAAGAAGAGAAAGGCTTAGAAGTTGATCATGTAGTTGAAATAGATAGAGAAGTTCCTTTTATAGAACACATCTACCGATCCATCTACACCCCTTTCTTTATAGAATTGGTTGGTAAATAAAGGCAATTTAAAGCCCACTTCAATCCCGCTGTGTTTAGAGAAATTGCTCCTAAAGCCAAATTCCACAGGCATTTGGAAATAGCTCGTGTTCATGCTCGCTGAACAGCCGGCGGTGTTGTTGCAAATTTGCATTTGAGATTTCAAGTAGCTCTCTCCTTGCACGATGAACGAATCCCCTCCTAATCCAAAGCCTAAGAACAACCCTGCTGTGTTATAGCCCTCTTTGCTTTCATAGAAGTTATAGAGTGCATCAAAGCCCACGCCATAAGTGAAGTTATTCACTTGAGATGCGCCATCCATGATTCCAAGCTTACTGCCTACAAAGCTTAAATTCGCATGGTTATAGCTGTAGTATCCATAAGTCCTAAAGCCAAAGCGTTTGGTCTTACCAAAGAACCACTTATACCCTGCCATCGCATCTACCCCATACATTTGCCCGTAATTATTGGTGTTAGTCACGCTTGGATTGACTTTAGTATCCAATTTAGAAGCGCTCTGCGTTTGGGGGGTTGGAGCTGTTTGATTGTTACTAAACATTGAAGTGTCTATCGGGGTGTTATTGTTAGCGCCTGGGGTGCGGGTGGTGTTTTGGTTTTCTAAATTAGAATATTGAAACCCCCCTCCTAAAAACGCACCGCTTTTTTCTGCCATGGAAACACTAATGGCTAATGCCATACCTAAAAAAACTTTTTTCATTTAAAACTCCTTAATGTGAGAAATCCTAAGGATTTCTTTTTTTATTGCATTCATGCTATGGCGCAAAAATATAGGGGATCATCAAAATTTGAGAGTTGTCCTTGAATACATTCGCTTCTACAGAATACAATTCGCTCTTACAAATATTAAGCTTTTGAGTTATATCACAAAAAAGTGAATTTTTCGTTAAGAATGGGTTAAATAAATCGTTTTATTTTTTAAAAATGTATTTATATATATAAATAATTTAAAATTATATTTAACTATATTTTATGGAAGCTTTTACGCTATTTTTGTGTGGGGCGAAAATTTAGAGCTTTTAGGGTTTTTGGTCTAATGGGTGGCTATCTTTAAAAAGGCTGTTTTATCGCTTTGTTTTATCGTTTTAGTAATGGTCTTATTCAAACTGGCTTTGAGCATGAGCGATTAAAGGGTTGATCACTTCATCTAAATTCCCTGAAAGCATGATTTCTTCTAAACTATACAGAGTTAAATTGATTCTATGTTCGCTCAAGCGGTTTTGCGGGTAATTATAGGTGCGGATCCTTTCGCTCCTGTCCCCACTACCCACTTGCTCCTTTCGGTCTTTGGCGTTAGCGAGTTGCTGCTCTTCAATTTGTTTTTCATAAAGGCGCGCTTTTAAGATTTTTAGGGCTTTATCCTTGTTTTTATGCTGGGATTTTTCATCTTGCATGCTCACGCTGATATTGGTGGGAAGGTGCGTGATGCGCACCGCAGAGTCTGTGGTGTTGACGCATTGCCCCCCATGCCCGCCAGCGCGAAACACTTCAATCTTTAAATCGCTAGGGTTGATAGAAACTTCCACATCATCCACTTCAGGCATGATCGCTACTGTGATAGCGGAAGTGTGGATTCGCCCTTGAGATTCTGTCTCGGGGACTCTTTGGACTCGATGCGTGCCTGCTTCAAATTTGAGCCTTGAATACACGCCCTTGCCCTTAATCAAAGCGATGATTTCTTTATAGCCCCCTACGCTGTTTTCGCTAGAGCTCACTATCTCTACTTTCCATTTTTTCAAATCCGCATAACGGCAATACGCCTTAAACAAATCCCCTACAAAAATGCCCGCTTCATCGCCCCCCGTGCCGGCCCTTAACTCTAAATAGATGTTTTTATCATCGTTAGGGTCTTTGGGGATAAGGAGTTGCTTAATGGCAGTTTCTAGATCGCTTTTTTGGATTTCTAGAATTTTTAACTCTTCTTTAGCCAGTTCGCTCAATTCCTTGTCTTCTAAAAGCTCTTTATTTTCTTTGATATTTTCTAAAACGCTCAAATACTCTTTACTCGCTATGGAGATTTCTTCAATGGAGCTTTGCTCTTTGCTCAATTCGGTGAGTTTTTTAATATCGCTAATTACTTCAGCGCTAGAAAGCAACGCTGTGAGTTCGTCGTATCGTTTGAGAATGGAAGAAAGCTTTTCAGCTAGAATAGACATGCAAGACTACCTATAAAAAGATGTGAATAAAAAATACAACAATCTAAAAAACGCAAAACTTAAAAAGAAGCCCAATAATAAAAACCCACTACTGAGCTTGAAGAAGTTAAAAACGCCCCAAAACTAAGCGAGAGCGATTTTTTTCACTGAAGCGTTAAGCCTTGAGACTTTCCTAGAAGCGGTGTTTTTCTTTAAAATCCCCTTGCTGACAAATTTATGCAACTCTTTATTAGCGATTTTCAAACGCTCTTGAGCTTTTGCTACATCATTGATGGCGACCGCTTCACGCACGGCCTTAATGATATTTTTAACTTTAGTTTTATAGAACCTGTTGCGTTCGGTTCTTTTAATGGTCTGTCTGATTCGCTTTTCTGCGGACTTATGATTTGCCATAGCCTTGTTTTAATCCCTTTGTAATATAAAATTTGGCATAATTCTATCTAAAAATTGATTAAAAATAGTTTAAAAGGTATTTTATAACGATGAAAATTTTGGGACTGATGGCGTGAGGGGTAAAGCAGGGGTGAAACTCACCCCCATGTTTGTGATGCGTTTGGGCGTTGCTGCCGGGTTGTATTTTAAAAAACATTCTCAAACGAATAAAATTTTAATTGGTAAAGACACTAGAAAAAGCGGCTATATGGTAGAAAACGCTTTAGTGAGCGCTTTAACTTCCATAGGCTATAATGTGATTCAAATAGGGCCTATGCCCACCCCTGCGATTGCGTTTTTAACCGAAGACATGCGCTGTGATGCGGGCATTATGATAAGCGCGAGCCACAACCCTTTTGAAGATAATGGTATCAAGTTTTTCAATTCTTATGGTTATAAGCTTAAAGAAGAAGAAGAAAGAGCGATTGAAGAAATCTTTCATGATGAAGAATTGCTGCATTCTAGTTATAAAGTGGGCGAGAGTGTCGGTAGCGCTAAAAGGATAGACGATGTCATAGGGCGCTATATCGTGCATTTAAAACACTCTTTCCCCAAACATTTGAATTTACAGAGTTTAAGGATCGTGCTAGATACCGCTAATGGTGCGGCTTATAAGGTGGCTCCGGTCGTTTTTAGCGAGCTTGGGGCTGATGTGTTAGTGATTAATGATGAGCCTAATGGGTGTAATATTAATGAGCAATGCGGGGCTTTACACCCCAACCAGTTGAGTCAGGAAGTGAAAAAATACCGCGCAGATCTAGGCTTTGCTTTTGATGGCGATGCTGACAGGCTAGTGGTGGTGGATAATTTAGGGAATATCGTGCATGGGGATAAGCTTTTAGGGGTGTTAGGGGTTTATCAAAAATCTAAAAACGCCCTTTCTTCTCAAGCGATTGTCGCTACGAGCATGAGCAATTTAGCCCTTAAAGAATACTTAAAATCCCAAGATTTAGAATTGAAGCATTGCGCGATTGGGGATAAGTTTGTGAGCGAATGCATGCGATTGAACAAAGCCAATTTTGGAGGCGAGCAAAGCGGGCATATCATTTTTAGCGATTACGCTAAAACAGGCGATGGCTTGGTGTGTGCTTTGCAAGTGAGCGCGTTAGTGTTAGAAAGTAAGCAAGTGAGCTCTGTTGCGTTAAACCCCTTTGAATTATACCCCCAAAGCCTAATAAATTTGAATATCCAAAAAAAGCCCCCTTTAGAAAGCCTGAAAGGTTATAGCGCTCTTTTAAAAGAATTAGACAAGCTAGAAATCCGCCATTTGATCCGCTATAGCGGCACTGAAAACAAACTGCGAATCCTTTTAGAAGCTAAAGATGAAAAACTTTTAGAATCCAAAATGCAAGAATTAAAAGAGTTTTTTGAAGGGCATTTGTGCTAAAAACCACTAAAAAAAGCCTGTTGGTTTTTATAGGGGTTTTTTCCTTATTTTTGGCGTGGATCAAGCGATTAAATACGCTATTTTAGAGGGGTTTCGCTATGAAAGTTTGGTTATAGATATTGTTTTGGTGTTCAATAAAGGCGTGGCGTTTTCCTTGCTCAGTTTTTTAGAGGGGGGTTTGAAATACTTGCAAATCCTTTTGATTTTAGGGCTTTTTATCTTTTTAATGCGCCAAAAGGAGCTTTTTAAAAGCCATGCGATAGAGTTTGGCATGGTGTTTGGCGCTGGGGTTTCTAATGTTTTGGATCGGTTTGTGCATGGGGGCGTGGTGGATTATGTGTATTATCATTATGGGTTTGATTTTGCCATTTTTAATTTCGCTGATGTCATGATAGATGTGGGCGTGGGCGTTTTATTGTTAAGACAATTCTTTTTTAAGCAAAAACAAAACAAAATTAAGGCATAATCACTCTTTTTAAAATAAAAGGTCGCGTAGCTCAGTTGGTAGAGCACTACCTTGACATGGTAGTGGCCGCTGGTTCAAGTCCAGTCGTGGCCACCATTATCACTCCAATTTTAATTCTCATTTTTTTTGCGAGTTTTTGATCTTTATATAAATTCTAAAGGGGTATTAAACGCGCTTCCAATAACGCTTTTATAGCGCTTCAAAACTATAACACTAATTCATTTTAAATAATAATTAGTTAATGAACGCTTCTGTTAATCTTAGTAAATCAAAACATTGCTACAATTACATCTAGCCTTGATTTCGTTATGTCTTCAAGGAAAAACACTTTAAGAATAGGAGAATGAGATGAAACTCACCCCAAAAGAGTTAGACAAGTTGATGCTCCACTACGCTGGAGAATTGGCTAAAAAACGCAAAGAAAAAGGCATTAAGCTTAACTATGTAGAAGCGGTAGCTTTGATTAGTGCCCATATTATGGAAGAAGCGAGAGCTGGTAAAAAGACTGCGGCTGAATTGATGCAAGAAGGACGCACTCTTTTAAAACCAGATGATGTGATGGATGGCGTGGCAAGCATGATCCATGAAGTGGGTATTGAAGCGATGTTTCCTGATGGGACCAAACTCGTAACCGTGCATACCCCTATTGAGGCCAATGGTAAATTAGTTCCTGGTGAGTTGTTCTTAAAAAATGAAGACATCACTATCAACGAAGGCAAAAAAGCCGTTAGCGTGAAAGTTAAAAATGTTGGCGACAGACCGGTTCAAATCGGCTCACACTTCCATTTCTTTGAAGTGAATAGATGCCTAGACTTTGACAGAGAAAAAACTTTCGGCAAACGCTTAGACATTGCGAGCGGGACAGCGGTAAGGTTTGAGCCTGGCGAAGAAAAATCCGTAGAATTGATTGACATTGGCGGTAACAGAAGAATCTTTGGATTTAACGCGTTGGTTGATAGGCAAGCAGACAACGAAAGCAAAAAAATTGCTTTACACAGAGCTAAAGAGCGTGGTTTTCATGGCGCTAAAAGCGATGACAACTATGTAAAAACAATTAAGGAGTAAGAAATGAAAAAGATTAGCAGAAAAGAATATGTTTCTATGTATGGTCCTACTACAGGCGATAAAGTGAGATTGGGCGATACAGACTTGATCGCTGAAGTAGAACATGACTACACCATTTATGGCGAAGAGCTTAAATTCGGTGGCGGTAAAACCCTAAGAGAAGGCATGAGCCAATCTAACAACCCTAGCAAAGAAGAGCTAGATCTAATCATCACTAACGCTTTAATCGTGGATTACACCGGTATTTACAAAGCGGATATTGGTATTAAAGACGGCAAAATCGCTGGCATCGGTAAAGGCGGTAACAAAGACATGCAAGATGGCGTTAAAAACAATCTTAGCGTGGGCCCTGCTACTGAAGCCTTAGCCGGTGAAGGTTTGATCGTAACTGCTGGTGGTATTGACACACACATCCACTTCATCTCCCCCCAACAAATCCCTACAGCTTTTGCAAGCGGTGTAACAACCATGATTGGTGGCGGAACCGGTCCTGCTGATGGCACTAATGCGACTACTATCACTCCAGGCAGAAGAAATTTAAAATGGATGCTCAGAGCGGCTGAAGAATATTCTATGAACTTAGGTTTCTTAGCTAAAGGTAACGCTTCTAACGACGCGAGCTTAGCCGATCAAATTGAAGCTGGTGCGATTGGCTTTAAAATCCACGAAGACTGGGGCACCACTCCTTCTGCAATCAATCATGCGTTAGATGTTGCGGACAAATACGATGTGCAAGTCGCTATCCACACAGACACTTTGAATGAAGCTGGTTGTGTAGAAGACACTATGGCTGCTATTGCCGGACGCACTATGCACACTTTCCACACTGAAGGCGCTGGTGGCGGACACGCTCCTGATATTATTAAAGTGGCCGGTGAACACAACATTCTACCCGCTTCCACTAACCCCACTATCCCTTTCACTGTGAATACAGAAGCCGAACACATGGACATGCTTATGGTGTGCCACCACTTGGATAAAAGCATTAAAGAAGATGTTCAGTTCGCTGATTCAAGGATTCGCCCTCAAACCATTGCGGCTGAAGACACTTTGCATGACATGGGGATTTTCTCCATCACTAGTTCTGACTCTCAAGCGATGGGTCGTGTGGGTGAAGTTATCACTAGGACTTGGCAAACAGCTGACAAAAACAAAAAAGAATTTGGCCGCTTGAAAGAAGAAAAAGGCGATAACGACAACTTCAGGATCAAACGCTACTTGTCTAAATACACCATTAACCCAGCGATCGCTCATGGGATTAGCGAGTATGTAGGTTCTGTAGAAGTGGGCAAAGTGGCTGACTTGGTATTGTGGAGTCCAGCATTCTTTGGCGTGAAACCCAACATGATCATTAAAGGCGGGTTCATTGCGTTAAGTCAAATGGGTGATGCGAACGCTTCTATCCCTACCCCACAACCGGTTTATTACAGAGAAATGTTCGCTCATCATGGTAAAGCTAAATACGATGCAAACATCACTTTTGTGTCTCAAGCAGCTTATGACAAAGGCATTAAAGAAGAATTAGGGCTTGAAAGACAAGTGTTGCCGGTAAAAAATTGCAGAAACATCACTAAAAAAGACATGCAATTCAACGACACTACCGCTCACATTGAAGTCAATCCTGAAACTTACCATGTGTTCGTGGATGGCAAAGAAGTCACTTCTAAACCAGCCAATAAAGTGAGCTTGGCGCAACTCTTTAGCATTTTCTAGGATTTTTAGGAGCAACGCTCCTTAAATCCTTAGTTTTTAGCTCTCTGATTTTTTGTTTATCAAAAAATTGGGGGCTTTTTTTGTTTTTATTTTTTGTCAATTTACTATTTTTCTTTATGATTAGCTCAAGCAACAAAAGTTATTCGTAAGGTGCGTTTGTTGTAAAAATTTTTGTTTGGAAGGAAAAGGCAATGCTAGGACTTGTATTGTTATATGTTGGGATTGTTTTAATCAGCAATGGGATTTGCGGATTAACCAAAGTCGATCCTAAAAGCACTGCGGTGATGAACTTTTTTGTGGGCGGACTTTCCATTATTTGTAATGTGGTTGTCATCACTTATTCCGCTCTCAACCCTACAGCCCCTGTAGAAGGTGCTGAAGATATTGCTCAAGTATCGCACCATTTGACTAATTTCTATGGGCCAGCGACTGGGTTATTGTTTGGTTTTACCTACTTGTATGCGGCCATCAACCACACTTTTGGTTTGGATTGGAGGCCTTATTCTTGGTATAGCTTATTCGTAGCGATCAACACTGTTCCTGCTGCAATTTTATCCCACTATAGCGATATGCTTGATGACCACAAAGTGTTAGGCATCACTGAAGGCGATTGGTGGGCGATCATTTGGTTGGCTTGGGGTGTTTTGTGGCTTACCGCTTTCATTGAAAACATCTTGAAAATCCCTTTAGGGAAATTCACTCCATGGCTTGCTATCATTGAGGGTATTTTAACCGCTTGGATCCCTGCTTGGTTACTCTTTATCCAACACTGGGTGTGAGATGATCATAGAGCGTTTAATGGGCAATCTAAGGGATTTAAACCCCTTGGATTTCAATGTGGATTATGTGGATTTAGAATGGTTTGAAACGAGGAAAAAAATCGCTCGTTTTAAAACCAGGCAAGGCAAAGACATAGCCATACGCCTTAAAGACGCTCCCAAGTTGGGTCTCTCTCAAGGGGATATTTTATTTAAAGAAGAGAAGGAAATTATCGCCGTTAATATCTTGGATTCTGAAGTCATTCATATCCAAGCCAAGAGCGTGGCAGAAGTAGCGAAAATATGCTACGAAATAGGGAACCGCCATGCGGCTTTATACTATGGCGAGTCTCAATTTGAATTTAAAACACCATTTGAAAAGCCCACGCTAGCGTTATTAGAAAAGCTAGGGGTTCAAAATCGTGTTTTAAGTTCAAAACTGGATTCCAAAGAACGCTTAACCGTGAGCATGCCCCATAGTGAGCCTAATTTTAAGGTCTCACTAGCGAGCGATTTTAAAGTGGTCATGAAATAGAAAAGAAATAGAAAAATAACAGAATGGATAAAGGAAAGAGCGTGAAAAGCACTGAAAAAAGCGTGGGTATACCCCCAAAAACCCCAAAGACAGACAACAATGCTCATGTGGATAATGAATTTCTGATTTTGCAAGTCAATGATGCGGTGTTCCCTATTGGATCTTACACGCATTCTTTTGGGCTAGAAACTTATATTCAGCAAAAAAGGGTTACCCATAAAGAAAGTGCTTTAGAGTATTTAAAAGCCAATCTCTCTAGCCAGTTCCTTTACACGGAAATGCTGAGCTTAAAACTCACCTATGAAAGTGCCCTCCAACAAGATTTAGAAAAAATCTTAGGGATTGAAGAAATCATTAGGCTATCCACAAGCCCCATGGAATTACGATTAGCCAATCAAAAGCTAGGCAATCGTTTCATTAAAACCTTACAAGCTATGAACGAATTAGACATGGGCGAATTTTTCAACGCTTACGCTCAACAAACCAAAGATCCCACCCATGCCACTAGCTATGGCGTTTTTGCGGCGAGTTTGGGGATTGAATTGAAAAAGGCTTTAAGGCATTATCTTTATGCGCAAACTTCCAACATGGTAATCAACTGCGTTAAAAGCGTCCCACTATCTCAAAACGACGGGCAAAAAATCTTATTGAGCTTGCAAAGCCTTTTTAACCAGCTCATAGAAAAAACCCTAGAACTAGACGAAAGCCACCTGTGTGCGGCAAGCGTTCAAAACGACATTAAGGCGATGCAACACGAGAGTTTATACTCGCGCCTTTATATGTCTTGAATTTTAATCTCAAATTGAAAGGAATTTTATGGTAAAAATTGGAGTTTGTGGTCCTGTAGGAAGCGGTAAAACCGCCTTGATTGAAGCTTTAACGCGCCACATGTCAAAGGATTATGACATGGCGGTCATCACTAACGATATTTACACTAAAGAAGACGCGGAGTTTATGTGTAAAAATTCAGTAATGCCACGAGAGAGGATCATTGGCGTAGAAACGGGGGGCTGTCCACACACCGCTATTAGAGAAGACGCTTCCATGAATTTAGAAGCGGTAGAAGAAATGCATGGCCGTTTCCCTAATTTGGAACTGCTTTTGATTGAAAGCGGAGGCGACAACCTTTCAGCGACTTTCAACCCAGAGCTAGCGGACTTTACGATCTTTGTGATTGATGTGGCTGAGGGCGATAAAATCCCCAGAAAAGGCGGACCAGGAATCACGCGATCAGACTTGCTTGTCATCAATAAGATTGACTTAGCCCCCTATGTGGGAGCGGACTTGAAAGTCATGGAAAGGGATTCTAAAAAGATGCGCGGCGAAAAACCCTTCATTTTTACGAATATCCGCGCTAAAGAAGGCCTAGACGATGTGATCGCATGGATTAAGCGCAACGCTTTATTGGAAGATTGATGAACACTTACGCTCAAGAATCCAAGCTCAGGCTAAAAACCAAAATAGGGGCTGATGGGCGGTGCGTGATTGAAGACAATTTCTTCACGCCCCCCTTTAAGCTCATGGCGCCCTTTTACCCTAAAGACGATTTAGCTGAAATCATGCTTTTAGCGGTAAGCCCTGGCTTAATGAAAGGCGATGCACAAGACATGCAATTAAGCATCGGTCAAAATTGCAAACTAAGGATCACTTCGCAATCCTTTGAAAAAATCCATAACACTGAAGACGGGTTTGCCAGCAGAGACATGCATATCGTTGTGGGGGAAAACGCCTTTTTAGACTTCGCGCCTTTCCCGTTAATCCCCTTTGAAAACGCGCATTTTAAGGGCAATACCACGATTTCTTTACGCTCTAGCTCCCAATTGCTTTATAGTGAAATCATTGTCGCTGGGCGAGTGGCGCGCAATGAGTTGTTTAAATTCAACCGCCTGCACACCAAAATCGCTATTTTACAAGATGAGAAGCCCATCTATTATGATAATACGATTTTAGATCCCAAAACCACCGACATGAATAACATGTGCATGTTTGATGGCTATACACATTATTTGAATTTGGTGCTTGTCAATTGCCCCATAGAGCTGTCTGGCGCGCGAGAATGCATTGAAGAGAGCAAAGGAGTGGATGGAGCCGTGAGCGAAATCGCTAGTTCTCATTTATGCCTAAAAGCTTTAGCGAAAGGTTCAGAACCCTTGTTGCATTTAAGAGAAAAAATCGCTCGCTTTATCACCCAAACGATTACGCCAAAGATTTAAAAGCACTTCAAAAAGATTAAATTCCTTTAGTCTTTTTACCCCCCCCTTTTTTTAACTCTCTTTTTTTAACTCTCTTTTTTTAACTCTCTTTTTTTTTAATCTTGTAAGCTGAAGGGCCTAAACTCAGTAACGCTGTCTTTAGAAAGCTCTATCAATAGCGCGTTGAGTTCGTTTTTCAATGAAGGTAAATCGCTTTTGAGAGCGTTTAAGTTTTCCCCATTGCACCTAAAGGCCAGGCATTGCTTGAAGTGGTTGTTTAACAAATCTCTTAACTTGTCAAAATGGTAATTACTTTTAATTTGCCTAAAGTCATGCGCAAAAATGACGCAATACTGCTCGTTGTCTGTGGCTTTTTCTAAAAACGATCTTAATTTTTCCACTCCTATTTTGTCGTGCAATTCTTTCGCTTTGTTGAGATTGTCTATCACAAGCGCGCTATTAGGATTCATAGCGGTGTCTAAAACGCTTAAGATATTTTCTACAGGCGTGATGCCATATTCTTTTTGCACATCAAAAAACCTTATCAGGCGTTTTTCTTTATTGCAAAAAACTAATTCTTTGTTCGCGTTCTTAATGTTTTGGAACAAAAGCTTCATTAAAGCGATGCGAGCGTTTAAATCTTGGCTCACCACTAACAAATGCGATTCGTTGTTTTCAAACTCCACTATCAAGTCCTTTTGCTCATAATCCACTTTTTTGCCCAGATGCAAACGCATTTCATTAGCCTTAAGGGTGTTGGGCATTTTTAAAGGTGTCTCGCCATTATAGATTTTACGATCTATGGGCGCGAGATTTCTTTGGTTAAATTCTTCATGGATTTTTTTGATAAAAGGTTTGAAATCATCAGGGGCTTTAGGGATACTCATCTTGGTGTGGTATTTTTGATGCCCTCCGTTGTTGTTGAAAATGCCTTCTGGCCTGACAAGCTCACAAGTCGCATCGTCATTATTCAAAATGCTATTGCTGTCTTCTGCGTCCATAGGCAAAGCGATGCGGTTGGCGATTTGAGCCTTAAAGCTTGAATCAATTTCACCGCCGCACATGGTCTGAGTGGCTAAAACTAAATGCACCCCATAGCTGCGACCCTTTTTAAGCAGAGTGTTTAAAGATCGTTCCACGCCCTCTTTCCCTTTAGTGGAGTTATCGCTAAAAAGCACCTGAAATTCATCAATTACCACAATCAGTCTGGGCATTTTTTCATGCTTTCGGTAATCGCTCAAATCTTTCACGTTGAATTGCTTGAACAGCTCGGCTCTTTTTTTTATTTCATCGCAAAGCCATTTCAAGAAAGTGATGCCATAAGAGATTGAACTCGCCACGCTCACCAACCTCGCATGCTCTAAAATCGGATCTGTGTATGCGTTAAATTCCACCCCCTCTTTATAGTCTAACAAAAAGAGTTGGACTTCATCGGGATTGTAGTAGAAAGCTAGATTTTGGATCAACACATGCAAGAAATTGGATTTCCCGCTCCCGCTGTGGTCGCAAATGAGCGTGTGGTTTTGCACGTTACCGATCTCAAAACACACCTCTTTGTGGTTAATATCCCACCCCACCGGCACAGACACTTTAAACTGAGAGCTTTCAGTCCAAAATTTTTCGTCTTTTTGTAAGTCTTTCAACTCCCTTTTAACTGCTTTCTTTTTCTCGTAATACGCTTTGATTTTATCAGCGAAGTCTTTCATGTGCTGGGATTTAATACCTTGATCGTTGATCACTTCTACATTAAGATATTTTAAGCGTTCAAAACTTGTCGTATCCCTAAAAAACTCTGCATAGCGTTTCAAATCTTCTGCGGATTGATTGTTTTTTTCGCTCTCCAGATTGACAAAGCTCAAAACCCCATTTTTAGAGCCAAAACGCATGATTTTTTCCAGATAATAAAACGCGTCTTTACTCAAAGCATC
Organism: Helicobacter pylori; assembly: GCA_008032955.1. Classification (NCBI taxonomy): domain Bacteria; kingdom Pseudomonadati; phylum Campylobacterota; class Epsilonproteobacteria; order Campylobacterales; family Helicobacteraceae; genus Helicobacter; species Helicobacter pylori. The sequence continues at coordinate 1,540,546 of CP032046.1, read as the reverse complement.
TACCCCGCTTAAAAAAGCGCTTTTAAAGGCAAGCGGTCTGTGGCTTCTTCATTATAATGCGCAAAATCTTTATAACCGGCTAATTTTTCTTGCAAATTAACCTTTAAATATTCATACAAATGCTTTAGGGCTTCTTCTATTTCCTTGCTTTCGGTCAAAATCCTTTGCTGGTAAATAAAGTCATTGTCTTTATCTAAAAGCCTTCTGGCCAGATTGAAAATGCCCCCCAAACTCAACGCATCAATCAAAATCACTTCCAGTTGCACTAAAGGCGCGTTGGAGAGTAAGCGCATGAGCATTTCTCTCAAAAACTGCCCGTCTTTTTCATGCTCTATATACAAGCTTTTAGGGGGGAAAGGATAAACTTTAGGCAATAAAAATTCCATATTAGCGCCATTTTTGCCCCTAACATGCAATAAACCACAGCTCAAAAATTTAGGGTAAGTGCCCTCTTCATTGAATTTTGGCGCGTCTGTGAATTGCACTTGAACTTGCCTGATACTCTTTTGATAGTCCTCTATTTGTGAGACGATCGGCTTGAGAAAACTCTCTGGCTCTTTTTTAGCAACAACTTTATCTAAGGCGTCGTCCAGTTCTTTTAATAAATTACCCACATCAATCATCTTTATCCTTAAGATATTCATCATAGCGCCTCTTGGCTTCTCTTTCATGCTCTTTGGCTTCACGCATAAGCCTATCAATTTCGCTTGGTGAATGGAAATTCATATGAATTTGCTTCTCCAAACGCTTGGCTTCTTCAAGTTGCTCGTTGATTTTTCTCATTTCGTATTGAGTGTCTTGCTCTAAATTTTCTAAATCATGCGCGATTTTTAGCATCTCCTCTAGCGCCTCACTTTTAAGTTTCTGCCCTAAATCATCTTGCATGGCGTTTTCTACGAAATAGTCGCAAATCCTTCTTAACTCATTGGTGCAACCCTCCAAAAAAACTTCATGAGAAAACATTTTAACCCCTTGATTCCAGTTTTTTTAAAAACATTTTAAGATTTAATAGCGCTTTTTTTTGAGCCATTATCGGTGTCTAAAAACAGCACCACATCAGTGGTGGTATTCCAAAGATAATACCCTCCATACCCATCATTAGCAAAAACGATTTCTTCAGGTTCTAACCATTCTTTCAAGCTTTGCATGAAATCAATGAACAAGCTCTCTAAATTGAAGTTCAAAACATGCTTGAATGTGTAAGACTCATTGCCCACCATAAAAGAACGCCATTGGCTAAAACCATAGTTTGATCGTTTGACAAAGTCCTTAAACGCATCGCTCAAGCCTATTTTTAATCGCTCTTCTAACCCATTCAGCACATTGTCATTGAGCGGCTCTACAAATTCCCAATTCAATTCTGTTTCTGTAGAAATTCTGTCCATAGTGAATATCCTTTCATGTGTTTCACGCCTAATAATAACTCTTCTCTCACCAGCACCACATTCCCTAAAACATTCGCGTCAAAATGCCACAAATAGCCCCTAGGGATGAATCCTTTTGCGATCTGTTCCAAATCTGTCGCATCAAAGCCCAAATCGTTGTCTTTAAGCGCGGCTTGTAAAGCCTTTAGGGCATGATGAGCGCATGCGGTTTTATTTAAATCTTCTAAAGGCACAATGGCGCTAAAAACGCTATCAAATTCCGCCAAACGCCACTCATTAAAGCTGACTTCTTCCGGATAGGGGTTTTTTTCATCTACAATAAAGTCCTCTTTACGGCTTTCTAAAAACTCCCTATACTCCAACGCTTTTTGCGTATAATCTTCATTGCGTTCTAAAATGGGATCGATTTTTTGGCTCAAATTTTCCGTAGCACGCTCCAACTCTGTTTCCAAGCTATCAAAAGCTTCATTCACAGCGTTTGAATCGTTGGGGGTTTCTTTGATTTTTTCTGCAAAATCTTCTAAAGCTTTCTTACAATTTTTAACGCAACGATTTTTGGCTAAAGTCAAGCTTTCGTTATAAGAAGGCACGCTTAAAACGCTTGGCATCAAATCCTCTAAACTCTTTTCAAATTCTCGCTCTTTAGAGGCCATAACGTGCTCCCTATGAGAAAAAGCGTTGATCTTGTCTTTCAAATCAGCGCATAAAGAAGCGAAATTTTCCCTCAAACCCTTCAAGCACTCATTAAAAACGCTTTTTTTAGGGTTATAAGAGAAAGTAGGCCGTTCAAAATCGTATTCCATTAAAACGCCTGGGGTTGGAAAGTTGTATTCGTTATCTATCGCATCGCTCGCTTGTTTCAAACGCCTGATAAATTCCTGGTGCTTATCGGTATAAAAATGCAACCTCTTTTTAACGCCCTCCCAAGCTTGATTCACAAGATCCACGCTCGCTTTGGCTTGATTCGAGTAGATTTCAAGCATTCGTTCTAATAACCTCACATTGTGTTCCCATCTTTCTATATTGTCTTCCATAAGGTTTAAGCCCTTTTCACAAGCTTTAGTGCCTAATTTAGCAGGAGGGAAAATAGTCGAGACTGCATCACAAACACCTCCACAAAAATCTAAAACAGATCCCCAAAAGCCCTTTCGCTTTTTTCTGGCTTTTTTTAATTCTCCTATGGCTTTTTCCAATTGCATTTCAATTTTTCTGCGCTCTACTATGATTTTTAGTGCGTAACTATCAAGGTCTTTGATAAATGGACTGCATTTTTCTTCTTGCAAGGATCTTTTAAATTCCCTGCATCTTCCAACAACCTTTTTGACTTCTTCTGTGTCCGTTTTCCATTCAGCCATAAACCACCCCTAATAATCTTCCTCTAAAACCCTAATCCTCTCTTTAAGCCATGCGATTTGCTCTTGCGCGACTTCATCAAACTCGTTGAAAGTGCTTTTCAAGTTGTCTAACACCTCGCTAAATTTGTCTCTCCTAGCGTCTTGCCATGAATCTAAATTATGAAAATGACTGCTCAAGCCATTCACCTCATCATTCAGCAACTCTTTAAAGCGTTCTAAATGTTCCACAAACCCTCTAACCTCTTCGGTATCCATTTGCACTCTGCTCATCGGTTGTCCTTTCTTTTAAAAATTTTCTTCATTGGAATCAGGCTTTTTATCGCCGCTGATTCTAATGCTCCCACCCCCATAGCTAGGGGGTGTTGTGGGGCGAATCTCTAGCGTTTCGCCTCTTTCTCTTTTGTATTTTTCTTGCTGGCTTTGGTGGTATGTTTTCATGCTGTCTATCACGATTGCTTTGTGGGTGCTCCCCAAATCAGCGTTGGTGAGCAATTTTTGAGCGCCATTACCCAAGCTGTTAGAATGCCTGTCTTCTATTTTAAGAGACAAATTCAAGCCCTTAAAATTCTCCAAAGACTCCACCAGTTCCACCACAAGCTTCCTGTCCCAAATGGAATTTTTCAAATCCTTACACAAGGAAAAAACCTCGCTTGAAAACTGGTAGTCATACAAAAACAAAAGGTCTAAATTTTCTAAAAATTCCACGTTGCAACGCTCTTTAAAACTTTTCAAAAAACCCTCTTCTAAAGGCACAAAGCCTTCAGTGATAGGGATTAGCCCCTTATCTTTGGCGCGTTTAAACACCATAATGCTTTTTTCAATCACGACAAACGCGTAAGCGTTCTTAGTCATCATAATTTTTCTACCTCGCTTTCATAGATCAATTGGCCGTCTTTAAACAGCCCCACTTTAATGCTTTGGGAATCCACGCAACACACCTTCACGTCCACTTCTTCAACCTCTTCTAACGCTATGGAAATCATTTGCGTGTCTTGAATGTTTAAAGTGTTGGTGTTGGCTAGAGTTTTATCGCTGTAGCATATCTCTAACCCATCAAAGCCTCCCCATTCCTCTTTAGTTTGGAAAATCTGGTATTCATTAGGCTTTAAAGAATCCCTATGGATTTTAGCGTGGAATTTCCCCTCTATCTCAATGCCTAAATCGTATTTAAACACAGGATTGGAGCTTATAGAGGGCATTTCAATCCCTTTAGCCTTGTCCCTGCTCTCTAAAAGCCCGAAAGCCACCCCGGTTTTGCAAGTGGGCTTCAAATAAGCGGGCGTGTTAGAAACGTCTTCTCCTGTAAGCTCTAAAATCTGTTTGTCTGAGGCTTCTGTGCCTAGCGGCTCATAAATGATGAATTTAAAATCATTTTTAGAAGTCTTTTGATGGTAATCTTTGAGCTGCTTTTCTTTGGCGTTTTCAAACGCTTGTTTGACTAACACTGAACGGCTCGCATTCCCGCCTAAGAAAATGTGAAACGCCCGACACTGATCATCAATGTTTTCAGCCATCACTTTAGAAAATCCGGCAAAGAAGTTGGCAACGCCTTCATTGATCTTGTCTTTTAAGAGGTTTAAAAGCTCTTTGCAATCAACTTTAAGATCGCATTCTGCTTCTACCCCATTCCTATCCAACAGCATGGCTTTAAAATCCTTTTCAAAACCCTCTATGTTAAACTCTTCATTTTCTTCTATCGCTTCTATAATATCAGCGTCTAGATTTTCTAAAAAAGGGCGTAAATTAGAAGCGATCGTTTGCAAGTTCAAGCGCGCTTCCCTGGAATTTTGCATAAACGATCCAAAGCGTTGCGTATCGATCCTGTCATAGTTGGGCTTAGCGATGACAATATCTTTTTCTTTTAGCGTTTGGAAATTTTTGGCATATGTTTCCCAAGCCAACAATTCCAATAAGTTTTCACCGCCTAAATATTTATCCCCTCCGCTGCTGAAATGCGTCATCTTGTAAAGGAATTTAGGGTTAGCGCTTTTTTCCCATTTGCCAAAGTCAAAATCCGTCGTCCCGCCCCTAAAATCAAACACCCCGTAATAAACCGGCTTGTCTAACTTCTCTGATTTAAAAAACCCATAGCTTTTTAAAGTGCTAATGGCATATGCGCAAGGCTCGCTCGCTCTCAATTCCACTTTGAAAGTTTTAGCCGTTTTTTCATCGTCAAAAACATGCCGGGGTAAGGATTTTTTCAAGCCTCTTTCAAAACTCTCTCTGATTTTTTCAGCCTGATGCTTTTCATACTTGATGGGGTAGGATAAAAAGTATTTCAAAAACATGCCATTATGCATGTTGTTGATGCAGCGGCCGATGTAGTAAGCGTAGATTTCTATGGGGTTAAAACTCGTGCAATTAGTGAAGCTTTCTAAAGAAAAATCCTCTATTAAATCCTTAAAATTCTGTTTTTCATCCGCTCCAGCCCATTGCTTCAATTTAGAAAAAACCGATACAAATCATTCCCTTTAACGTCTGCAGCGTTCTTTTGGGCTTCATGCGCCACTTCTATATCGTTGTGTCCTGTGAAAGGGCGGTGCTTTAGCACGTCGTATCCTGTATAAATTTTTTTCTGTGTCTAAACTCCACGATCGTGGGGTTTTCAAACTTTGTTAGGCTTGCGTCATCTACTAGCCCGCCAATAGAGAGCAAGCGGTATTTCCCGTTCTTATCCATATAGCTTGCGGTCGTGCTTTTAGTCCCAAAGTCAATAGCGACGAAAACGCTCTTTTTTAAATCCTTCAAACTTGAGCGCGCATAAAAATCCATTTCTTTGCCGTTAGGGTCTAAATTATCAAACCTAAAGGTTACGCTTTCTTTAGGCACGCTAGGCGCCTCTAAATCCCAATGCCCTCCGTCCAAATCAAGCAATTGGCTTTGGCTATAGCTCTTAAGGCCTACCGCTACACTATCCACATTGAGCATCAAATCTTTAAATGCTTCAAAATCCACATCCACATCGCTAGTAGAAACGATCTCTAAGGTTTTTTCTATTTGCTCATTAGCGATCTTTTTAGCTTGCGCTAAATCCTCTAGGAATTTTTGATTGTCCTCAGAAAGATACCTTAAAGAAGTCTCATTATTGACGATCGCATGAAGCACCCGCAGCGCTTGTTTGAATTTGATTTTCTCTTCTTCTGACACTTCATCTTTGAAATTCGGCTCACTTTTTTCATTGAATTTGACTCCATCCTTTAAAGACCGATCGCACAATTTCTCTACTAAGGGGTGGCCAAGAGGCAGTTCTAAACTTTGTAAGGGTTTTACCATGATATTTCCTTTATTGTGGTTTTTGTGGTTTTGAGAGTTGCTCTTTCAAGCCATCAACCCTCTCTTTGAGGGCGATGTTCTCTTCTTCTAATTTTCGGTTTTGGCGTTTTAAATCCTCGTTTGCACTCGCTAAACGCCTGTTGTGTAAGTCCAGATCGCTTTTGGCTTCCATACCCTCTAAACTCTTCAAACGCGCGATTTCTCGCTCCAACTCGCTTTTTTCTGTGGCTATTTTTTCTTTAGCTTGCCGTAACTGGTTGTTAGTGTTTTCCAAATTTTTTTGAGCGCTTTCTAATTGTTTGAGCTTGTCGGTTAGGCGTTGGTTGTCTTTCTCTAAATTGGCGCATCGTTTTTCTAAAAACCCATGCTCATCTTGTAATTTCGCTCGCTCTTGTTCGAGACTATCCTGCTCTTTATTGAGCGCGATAACTTGGTGGTTGAGCTTGTCATTTTCGGTTTTCAGATCGGCGGTTTTTTCAGTCAGCGCGGCGTTTCTGTTTTCTAGCTCGGTGTTTTCTTTGGTTAGCTTGTCTTTTGTTATGAATAACTTGTCGTTTTTTTGCCGTAATTGATTGTTAGCGTCTTTTAACTCGCTAGTTTCTGCAGCTAAGTATTCTCTTTCTCTTAACAATTCGGTGTTTTCATTTTCTAACTCACCGATACGCGCTTCTAATTCTTCTCTGATTTGAGAGAAGCCAAACCATTTTTCAATGAGCGTTCCCATTTATGATCCCATATCCACGATAGTGTGATACACTTTATGATTGTGTTTATAGCCTCTTAAAACCACTCTTTGTATCTTTTGAGAAGAGTTTTGCTCTGGGTATAGCGTTTTGCAAGAATAGTCATAAGCGCTTGGCTCTTTCAAACGCTCAAATTTACTATCCTTAATATATTCAAAAAGCAAATCAAACAATTCAGCTAATTTCTCGCCTTTATCGCTCCTCTTATCGCTTAATTCTTGGCTCGCTTTGTTATAAAGGCTTTCTAAATAGTATTTGCTATCGCTAAGAACAGATGCGATCAAATCCATTGCGCTGTGAGTTGTTGCTACAAAATTAAAATTCAAGCGATCTTTGACTTCCAAAAAGACTTCATAGAGTTTTTCTAATTTTTGGTATGGAGCGTGCCTTTGCTCTAACTCTTTTAGTTTTTGGCTCGTTTGTTCGGCTTGGGTTTTTGCTGCTGATAGTGCTGTGGTTAGGTTTTCTTTTTCTGTGGATAACCCGGCGATTTTGCTATTCAGCTCTGTTTTTTCATTTTTTAGCTTGGTGTTTTCGTTAGTCAGATCGGTTTTTACATTTTCTAAAACTTGCTTAGAGTCTTGTAACGCTTTCACTTGCTTTTGTAATTCGGCTTTGTCTTTAGTCAGGTTTTCTTTTTCTGTGGTTAGATTTTTACTTTCTCTTTCTAGCTTGTCTTTTTCTGTGGATAACCCGGCGATTTTGCTATTCAGCTCTGTTTTTTCATTTTTTAGCTTGGTGTTTTCGTTAGTCAGATCGGTTTTTACATTTTCTAAAACTTGCTTAGAGTCTTGTAACGCTTTCACTTGCTTTTGTAATTCGGCTTTGTCTTTAGTCAGGTTTTCTTTTTCTGTGGTTAGATTTTTACTTTCTCTTTCTAGCTTGTCTTTTTCTGTGGATAACCCGGCGATTTTGCTATTCAGCTCGGCGTTTTCTTCTTGGACTTTTTTAAGCGCTTCCTCTTTTTTTTGAGCGTCTTTTGGGTTTTCTTGGGTGTCGTTAGAGGATTTTCCAAACAAATTGCCTATAAAATGAGAGAGTTTTCTAAGGGGTTCAAAGTCTTCTAATTTAAGATCTTCTAATTTTTTAATGCGATCTTTAAGTTCTCTAACATCTCTAACAAGTTCTAAAAGCTCTTCATTATTGGGGGGGGGTGGAAGCAGTCGTTCTTGAAATATTCGTATTTTCTACAATATGAGTGCCACTCATAAGAATATCTCCTTTTATATTATATCAGTGTTAAAAAGATTGTTATTGTAATTTGAGAAAACTTAAAATGAGCTTTATTTCCCCCCTTTTTTCGCCCCCTCTAATAAACCCCTAGAATGTAGAATCCCAGTGGTTTAAGTTAGAAGAATAAGGGTCAAAAAAGCCCTTAGGTATGTATTGCGCTTCTTTTTTGGTGGAAGCGTCTTTTGAAGAATGGTCTTTAGGGAGACAAGCGAAACGCTGAGCATCAAAGCTAGAGCAACCGCTCAATAACAACATGCCGAGTGTGCCGATCATAATACCATTTTTAATTGTTTTCATTTTATATCCTTTGTTTTGTAAAATTTTTTATCAATCCGTTTAATTTAAAATCGTTTCATTGGTTTGAAGCTTTTAAATTACACGGCGAGAATGATAAAATTTATTTTTAAACGAAAAGTAAATGAACTTTTTAAACGATAAAAAATTCCTCTAATTTTTGTCTTAAGCGGTAAATAATTACCACTTTTAAAAAAATCAATTTTAATAATTAAATTCATTTAGTATGAAAACAATCACAAATTAAAAAGCATTATTAAAAATGACCGCTTAAAAAACCCGATTAAAACATGCTACAATCAAGCCAAATTCTTAAATAAAAGGTAAGCTCATGCAAAAAATCATTGACGATTCATTAGAATTAGCTAAAAAACTGCAAGATAGTATCAGTAGCCATTTGAGCGAGCAAGAAAAAGCGTTCCACTCTAAAATGCAAAAGCTTTTAAACAACCCTGAAAACAAAGTCATGCTCATAGAGCTTATGGATCGGAGTTTTAGATGCTTGGACAATAAAGCCCGCTTTGAAATGATTGAGCATGTTTTGGACAAATACAAAAGCCGTGAGATTTTTTCCTCGTTTGAAAAATGGCTTTTAATGGGGTTTTTAAGCTTTGGGAAAATGCTGCCTGATATGAGCGTGCCTTTCTTTGTCAATAAAATCAGAAGCGACACAAAAGCGATGGTCTTGGATCAAGAAGAGAGCCAATTGAAAGAGCGGATTTTAAAAAGAAAAAATGAAAAAATCATTTTGAACGTGAATTTTATCGGCGAGGAAGTTTTAGGCGAAGAAGAAGCGTCTGCGCGTTTTGAAAAATACTCTCAAGCCCTAAAATCCAACTACATCCAATACATTTCCATTAAAATCACGACGATTTTTTCTCAAATCAATATCCTTGATTTTGAATACTCTAAAAAAGAGATTGTCAAACGCCTAGACGCTCTTTATGCTTTAGCTTTAGAAGAAGAAAAAAAGCAAGGCATGCCTAAATTCATCAACTTGGATATGGAGGAATTTAGGGATTTAGAGCTAACAGTGGAGTCTTTTATGGAATCTATCGCCAAATTTGATTTGAACGCCGGCATTGTGTTACAAGCTTATATCCCTGATTCTTATGAATATTTGAAAAAACTGCACGCTTTTTCTAAAGAAAGGGTTTTAAAAGGGTTAAAGCCCATTAAAATCCGCTTTGTTAAGGGAGCGAACATGGAGAGCGAAGAGACGATCGCTTCTATGAAAGACTGGGCGTTACCCACATTTTCCAATAAACAAGACACCGATTCTAATTACAACAAAATGCTGGATTTTGTTTTAGAGGGCGATAATTATAAATACATCCATATTGGCGCAGCGAGCCACAATATTTTTGAAATCGCTTATGTTTATACGCGCATCCATGCCCTTAATGACCCTGTTGTGTTGGAGCATTTTAGCTTTGAAATGCTAGAGGGCATGAGCTTGCAAGCGAGCCAGGAATTAAAAGAGATGCACAAACTCATTCTTTATGCGCCGGTGTGCGATGAAGCGCATTTCAATAATGCGATCGCTTACTTGGTGAGAAGGTTAGATGAAAACACTTCAAGCGATAATTTCATGAAAGCTTTCTTCAATCTCAAAGTAGGCACGAGCGAATGGAAAGACCAAGAGCAACGCTTTTTAAACAGCCTTAAAGGAATCGCCACTTTAGACAACGCCACCCACAGGACCCAAGACAGAAACGCCAAGCAAACCGGCCATACCACCTACCCAAACCACTCCTTTAAAAACGAAAGCGATACCGATTTTATCTTAAAAGCCAACCGAGAATGGGCTAAAAAAGTGCGCGAGAAAATGCATAACGCCCCTATTTTAGAGCTTTACCCAGAAATAGATGGGAGGTTTGAAGATCCTAATTTAACCCCTTTAGAAGTCTTTGATAAGATCCATCATAAAAAAATCGCCAGCGTGCATTTAGCGGATAAGGAAGCGATTTTAAAAGCCCTAGAAGTGGCTAAAAGCGATAAGAGTCATTTCAGTCAAAAAAGCTTCACAGAAATCCATGCTTTATTGAGTCAAACCGCCCAGCTTTTTAGAGAAAGGAGGGGCGATTTAGTAGGGATTTCCGCTTTGGAAGTGGGTAAGACTTTCGCTGAAACGGACGCTGAAGTGAGTGAAGCCATTGACTTTTTAGAGTTTTACCCTTACAGCTTAAGGGTGTTACAAGAGCAAAATGAAAAAACGCAATTCACCCCCAAAGGCGTGGGCGTGGTCATCGCCCCATGGAATTTCCCTGTGGGCATTTCTGTAGGCACTATCGCTGCCCCTCTAGCCGCTGGCAATCGGGTGATTTACAAGCCCTCAAGTTTGTCTAGCGTGACCGGTTATAAGCTTTGTGAGTGCTTTTGGGATGCGGGCGTGCCTAGAGATGCGCTCATTTACTTGCCCTCTAAAGGGAGCGATATTAGTGAGCATCTTTTAAAAGATGAAAGCATCCAGTTTGCCATTTTAACCGGGGGCGAAGACACCGCTTATAAAATGTTAGAAGCTAACCCCACTTTAGCCTTGAGCGCTGAAACGGGCGGTAAAAACGCCACCATTGTGAGCAAAATGGCAGACAGGGATCAGGCGATTAAGAACGTTATCCATTCAGCTTTCAGCAATTCGGGGCAAAAATGTTCTGCCACTTCGCTTTTAGTGTTGGAAAAAGAAGTTTATGAAGATGAGAATTTCAAAAAGACTCTAATAGACGCGACTCTAAGCCTTAGCGTGGGCGATCCTTTTGATTTTAAAAACAAAATCGGCACTCTAGCGGACAAGCCTAATGAAAAGGTCATTAAAGCCATAGATGAATTAAAAAGCTATGAAAATTACGAAATCCCGGCAAGCTTTGTTGGTGATAACCCCTATTTGATGAAACCAAGCATCAAATACGGCACTAAAAAAGGCGATTTCACGCACCAAACTGAGCTTTTTACACCCATTTTATCCGTGATGAAAGCGCAAGATTTAGACGAAGCGATAGAGATAGTCAATTCTACCGGTTACGGGCTGACTAGCGCGTTAGAGTCTTTGGACGAAAGGGAGTGGGAATATTATTTAGAACGCATTGAAGCCGGTAATATCTATATCAACAAGCCCACCACAGGGGCGATTGTTTTGCGCCAGCCTTTTGGGGGGATTAAAAAATCCGCTGTGGGGTTTGGGAGGAAGGTAGGCATTTTCAACTATATCACGCAATTTGTGAATATCCACCAAGATGAAGAAGACGAACACGCCCTAAAAAACCCCTTAAGCGAAGCTTTAGAGGGCTTGACTCAAAAAGGCTATGACGAACACACGCATGAATTAAAACGCGCGATTTTTATGGCAAAGAGCTACGCTTATCATTATAAACATGAATTCAGCCAGACTAGAGACTATGTCAAAATCAGAGGCGAAGACAACCTCTTTTCCTACACTAAGGTTAAAAGCGTGGGCTATCGCATCACCGAAAAGGACACCTTAAGCGACATGTTGGGCGTGGCTCTAGCATGCCTCATTTCTCAAACCCCTTTAACAATCAGTGCAGAAAACGAACGAGCGAACAAGGATTTAACATTTTTCTTAGAATGCTTAAAAACGCTCCAAGCAAACGCCCCTGTTGTTTATGAAAGCTTGCAAAAATTCAGCGAGAAATTGAACGCTTTCAATCGTATCCGTTATTTAAAAAGCGATTTGGATTTATTGCACAAGCAAGCGAGCGCTTTAGGGATGGTTTTAGCCACGGCTAAACCTTGCTTGAACGGGCGTTTTGAATTGCTGTATTACCACTTAGAGCGATCGGTTAGCATCTCTTATCATCGTTACGGGAATTTAGGCTCAAGGGTTTTAAGGCAACCCACTTGCCACAAATCATGCTGTGCTGAAAAATAAATATTGTATTAAATAAGGAGATCAAAATGGGACATGTTGTTTTAAGCACCCCTATTGTTACGATGTTTGTCGTTTATTCGCTGTTAATGCTCTATATTGGTTTTTATTTTTACAAACAAAACGAAACGACTGAGGATTATTTCTTAGGCGATCGTTCTATGGGGCCTGTGATTAGCGCTTTGAGCGCGGGGGCGAGTGACATGAGCGGGTGGCTTTTAATGGGATTACCTGGAGCTTTATATGTGGGGGGCTTATCAATTCACACATCGCCATAGGGCTGAGTTTAGGAGCATTGATTAACTGGGTTTTTGTGGCCAAACGCTTACGCATTTATACGAGCGTGATCGCTAATTCTATTACCATTTCAGATTATTTTGAAACGCGCTTTAGCGATGACAAACACATCTTGCGCTTGATTTCAGCTTTTGTGATTTTAATCTTTTTTATTTTTTATATTTCTTCAGGGCTAGTGAGTGGGGCCAAACTCTTTGAAGCGACCTTTGGCATTCAATACAACTACGCTTTAAGCATTGGCACGCTGATTATTGTTTCTTACACCTTTTTAGGGGGGTATAAGGCGGTGTGCTGGACGGATTTGATTCAAGGGCTTTTGATGATGAGCGCTTTAATCGTGGTGCCGATCGTTATGATAATCCATCTTGGCGGGATTGGAGAGGGGATTAAAATCATTAGAGAAATCAAGCCTGAAAACCTTTCTTTCTTGCAAGGCTCTAGCGTAGTCGCCATTATTTCAAGCCTCGCTTGGGGGTTGGGCTATTTTGGGCAACCCCATATTTTAGTGCGCTTCATGTCTATCCGCTCCATTAAAGATGTGCCTAAAGCGACCGCTATTGGGATTTCTTGGATGGTCATTTCTTTGATCGGGGCATGCGCTATGGGGCTTTTAGGCGTTGCGTATGTGCATAAATTTGATTTGAGTTTAGAAGACCCTGAAAAGATTTTCATTGTGATGAGTCAATTGCTCTTTAACCCTTGGATCACAGGCATTTTATTGAGCGCGATTTTAGCGGCAGTGATGAGCACGGCCAGTTCGCAACTGCTTGTAAGCTCTTCTACCATTGCTGAAGATTTCTATGCGACGATTTTCAATAAAAACGCCCCCCAAAAATTAGTGATGGCCATTTCTAGGCTTTCGGTTTTAGGGGTGGCTTGCATCGCTTTTTTCATTTCAACGGATAAAAACGCTAGCATCCTCAGCATCGTGAGTTACGCATGGGCTGGCTTTGGCGCGAGTTTTGGCTCCGTGATTTTGTTTTCGCTTTTTTGGTCAAGAATGACGCGCATTGGCGCGATTGCTGGCATGCTCTCTGGAGCTAGCACGGTGATTTTATACGATAAATTTGGCAAAAGCTTTTTGGATATTTATGAAATCGTTCCGGGCTTTATTGTGGCGAGCATAGCCATTGTTGCGTTTAGTTTGTTTTCTAGCGTGCGAGCAGGCACTAAAGAGGCTTTTGAAACCATGCTTAAAGAGATTGAGAGCTTGAGGCGTTGAGGTGCTTCAAATGAGTTTGATCCAATCTTTAAATCCCCCTTATGCTCTTTAATCAAACCTTAACCTATGTTTCTTTATTTTCTGGGGCAGGAGTGGGGTGCTATGGGCTTTTAGAAGAAGGGTTTGAATGCGTTGCTACCAATGAAATTTTAGAAAAACGATTGAATATCCAAAGAATCAACAATAAATGCCAATTTGATGAAGGGTATATTTGTGGGGACATTAAAGAGCTAGAGATAAAAGAAAAAATTTTAAAACGAATTGGATTTTATTCTAAAAATTTTGGTAATGATAGGGTTGATTTAGTGGTAGCAACCCCACCTTGTCAAGGCATGAGTGTGGCCAATCATAAAAAGAAAAACGATGAAATCAAACGGAATTCTTTGGTGATTGAGAGCGTTGATTTGATCAAACAAATCAAGCCCCGATTTTTTATTTTAGAAAATGTCCCTAGTTTTTATAAAACAGGTTGTATAGACAAAAATGATAATTTATTAGAAATAGGAACTATGATAGAGCAAAATTTGAGTGGTGATTATATGCTCTATAATGAGGTAATTAATTTTAAAAATTTTGGGGCTAATTCAAGCCGAACAAGAACTTTAGTGATAGGGGTTTGTAAAGAGTTTAAAGATTTTATAAGCGCGTTAGAATTTTTTCCTGATTTTAAAGAAGAAAAAACTTTAAAAGAAGTGATAGGCTCGTTAAAACCACTTAGTTGGGGCGAGTATGATAGTGCGGATTTTTATCATAGTTTTAGAACTTATCCAAAGCATATGCAAGAATGGATTAAAGATTTAAAAGAAGGACAAAGCGCGTTTGAGAATGTCCAAGATGCGATAAGCGATTTAGCCTATCTTTGTTCTAATGAAGGGGCGTTTGAGAGCGATTATTTAAACCCTGTCCAATCAAGCTATCAAGCCTTAATGCGAAAAGATAGCCCTAAATTATACAACCACCAAGCCACCAACCACTCGCAAGCCGCTTTAGAGAAATTAAAGCTCATCAATAAAGAGCAAGGCAAAGAATGCTTGCCTAAGAACTTGCATGGCAAACAGCAATTCAAAAGCACATGGGGGCGCTTGAATTGGAACAAAATCAGCCCCACCATAGACACACGCTTTGACACCCCGAGCAATGGCACCAACTCTCACCCTGAATTGCACCGCTCTATCACGCCCAGAGAAGCCGCCAGAATACAGAGTTTTAGCGATGATTATATCTTTTATGGCAATAAAACGAGCGTTTGCAAGCAAATCGGTAACGCTGTGCCTCCTCTTCTAGCCCTAGCCTTAGGCAAAGCGATCTTAAAAAGCGCAAGAAATGATACAAATTTATCACGCTAACGCCTTTGAAATCATCAAGGATTTTCACCAGCAAAATTTAAAAGTGGATGCGATCATCACAGACCCTCCTTACAACATTTCGGTTAAAAACAATTTTTCCACCCTAAAGAGCGCTAAAAGACAGGGCATAGACTTTGGGGAATGGGATAAAAATTTCAAGCTTTTAGAATGGATCGCACGCTACGCCCCCTTAGTCAATCCAAACGGCTGCATGGTGATTTTTTGCTCTTACAGGTTCATAAGCTATATCGCTGATTTTTTAGAAGAAAACGGCTTTGTGGTCAAAGATTTCATCCAGTGGGTTAAAAATAATCCCATGCCAAGAAACATCCACCGGCGCTATGTCCAAGACACGGAATTTGCCCTATGGGCGGTTAAAAAGAAAGCCAAATGGGTGTTTAACAAACCTAAAAATGAAAAATATTTACGGCCCTTGATCTTAAAAAGCCCTGTGGTGAGCGGGGTTGAAAGAGTGAAACACCCCACGCAAAAAAGCCTAGCCTTAATGGAAAAAATCGTTTCCATCCACACAAACCCTAATGACATCGTGCTAGATCCTTTCATGGGGAGCGGCACCACCGGCTTAGCGTGTAAAAATTTAAAACGAAATTTTATCGGTATAGAATCAGAAAAAGAATATTTTCAAACCGCCCAAAAGCGTTTGAGCTAGCTTTTAAAAACGCTATTTGAATGAGATTGTGTTATAGTTGCTTAAAAGGATATTTTTAATGAAAAGAATGTTAGCGGAGTTTGAAAAAATCCAAGCGATTTTAATGGCGTTCCCCCATGAGTTTGGCGATTGGGCGTATTGTATTGAAGAGGCCAGAGAGAGCTTTTTACACATCATTCAAACTATAGCCAAACACGCTAAAGTGTTAGTGTGCGTCCATACTAACGATATTATCGGTTATGAAACGCTTAAAAACTTACCCGGTGTAGAGATCGCAAGAATTGAAACCAACGACACATGGGCTAGGGATTTTGGAGCGATCAGCATTGAAAATCATGGCGTTTTAGAGTGCTTGAACTTTGGTTTTAATGGCTGGGGGTTAAAATACCCGTCCAATTTAGACAATTTAGTGAATTCCAAGCTCAAGCATTTAGGGTTTTTAAAACACCCTTTAAAAACGATGCCCTATATTTTAGAGGGCGGGAGCATAGAAAGCGATGGGGCCGGGAGCATTTTGACCAACACCCAATGCCTGCTAGAAAAAAATCGTAACCCCCATTTGAATCAAAATGGAATAGAAACCATGCTTAAAAAGGAATTAGGGGCTAAACAAGTGCTGTGGTATTCTTATGGCTATTTAAAGGGCGATGATACCGATAGCCATACCGACACGCTCGCTCGTTTTTTAAATAAAGACACCATTGTTTATAGCGCATGCGAGGATGAAAACGATGAGCATTACACAGCCTTAAAAAAAATGCAAGAAGAATTAAAAACCTTTAAAAAACTAGACGGCACGCCTTATAAACTCATCCCCCTAGAAATCCCTAAAGCCATTTTTGATGAAAACCAACAACGCTTACCGGCAACTTATGTGAATTTTTTATTGTGCAATAACGCTTTAATCGTCCCCACCTACAACGACCCTAAAGACGCGCTCATTTTAGAAACCTTAAGACAACACACGCCCTTAGAAGTGATAGGGGTTGATTGTAATACTCTAATCAAACAGCATGGGAGTTTGCATTGTGTAACGATGCAGCTTTATTGAATAAAATCACGCTTTTTGGCGTGGTTCAGGGCGTGGGCATGCGCCCTTTTGTTTATACCCTGGCTCAAAAATTAGGGCTTGTAGGCTTTGCGCGTAACGCCCAAGCGGCTTTAGAAATCGTCTTACCCGCTCACAAAACAGAGTCTTTTTTAAACGCCCTAAAAAAAGGATTGCCCCCCTTAGCGTTGGTGGAAAAAATCATTATTAGCCCCTATGATAAGGCGCTTCATTTCAATGATTTTAGGATTTTAGAAAGCAAGAACCACCCCTTAAATTTGCTCAGTCAAATCCCTAAAGATTTAGGCGTGTGTGAGGATTGCTTGCGCGAGATTAGAGATAAAAACTCCCCCTATTTTCATTACGCTTTCAATTCTTGCGCGAAGTGCGGAGCGAGATACAGCCTTTTAAACGCCCTACCCTATGACAGAGAAAACTCCGCCCTAGAACCTTTCAAGCTCTGCGGATTTTGCGCATCCGTTTATAAAGACGCCACCAACAAACGATTCCACATTCAAGGCATCAGCTGCAAAAAGTGCGGTATCGCACCCAATTATAAACAATTAAAGAATGATGACGCTCTTTTAGAATGCGCTAAAGACATTCAAAAGGGTAAAATCATCGCTCTTAAAGGTTTGGGGGGCTTTGCTCTCTTGTGCGATGCGAGGAATTTTCAAACCATAGAAAGGTTACGGCTTTTAAAAAACCGCCCCCTAAAGCCTTTCGCGCTCATGTTTAAAGATCTAAACGCAGCCAAGCAGCATGCGTTTTTGAACGCATTAGAATGCGAAAGCTTAAATTCGGTAAGCACCCCCATTCTTTTAGCCCGTAAAAAACCTAATGTAAAATTAGCCCCCAATATCGCTAAAAACTCCCCCTTTTATGGCGTCATTTTGCCCTATACCCCTTTGCATGCTTTATTACTGGATTTATTGGATTCCCCTATTGTATTCACGAGCGCGAATTTTAACTCCCTCCCTTTAGCGAGCGATGAAAAAGAAATTAATTCGCTTCATTTTATTTTTGATTTTAAGCTCACGCACAATCGCGCTATCATCCACAGGATTGATGATAGTATCGCACAGCGCGTGGATAATGCCATTCGCCCCATGCGTTTGGCTAGAGGGTTTGCCCCCCTTTACCTCACTTTGCCCAAACGCTCTAACCATCCGCCAAAAAAGATTTTAGCGCTTGGAGCGGAGCAAAAAGGGCATTTTAGCTTATTAGATAGCGGGACTTCTGTTCTTTTACTCTCGCCTTTTTGTGGGGATTTGAGCGTTTTAGAAAATGAAAAACATTTTAAAGAAACTTTGAATTTTTTCTTAAAAACCTATGATTTCAAGCCCACGCTCTTAGCTTGCGACAAGCATCAAAACTACACCACCACTAAAATGGCTTTTGATTTTAATACGCCCTTATTGCAAGTCCAGCACCACCATGCCCACTTTTTAGCGAGTATCTTAGACGCATTATTACAAGATCCGCATTTAAATCACCCCTTTATAGGTATTGTTTGGGACGGGAGTGGGGCTTATGAAAATAAGGTTTATGGGGCGGAGTGTTTTGTGGGGGATTTGGAACGCATTGAAGAAATCGCCAGGTTTGAAGAATTTTGGCTTTTAGGGGGGCAAAAAGCGATCAAAGAGCCTAGACGCCTAGTTTTAGAAATCGCTTTAAAGCACCAACTCAACAAGCTTTTAAAACGCGTTCAAAAGCATTTCAAAGAAGACGAATTAGGAATTTTTAAACAAATGCATGACAAAAAAATTCAAAGCGTCGCCACCAATTCCATAGGGCGTTTGTTTGATATAGTGGCGTTTAGTTTGGATTTAGTGGGAACGATCAGTTTTGAAGCCGAGAGCGGGCAGGTTTTAGAAAATCTAGCCTTACAAAGCGATGAGATCACTTTTTACCCTTTTGAAATCAAAAACAGCGTGGTGGGTTTGAAAGCATTTTATCAAGCGTTTGAAAAGGATTTGGGCGTTTTAGAACCCAAACGCATCGCTAAGAAATTTTTTAACAGCTTAGTAGAAATCATTACCGCTTTGATTGCGCCTTTTAAAGAGCATGTGGTGGTGTGCAGTGGGGGCGTGTTTTGCAACCAATTGTTGTGCGAACAATTAGCCCAACGATTCAAAAAGCTTCAAAGGGAGTATTTTTTCCACAAGCATTTCCCCCCTAATGACAGCAGTATCCCTGTCGGTCAAGCCTTAATGGCGTATTTCAACCCTACAATCATCAAAAAAGGATAAAAAGGATAAAAATGGATAGCGTAACTCTAGCATGCGGGAACGGAGGGAAAGAAACAAACGCTTTAATTGAGCAAATCTTTATGCCCTATTTAAAAGAATGGATTATTGCGTTTGATGAAGACGCTCCTAAATTTGAAGCTAGTGGGGAATATTGCGTAAGCACGGATAGTTTTGTCATCACACCCTTAATTTTTAATGGAGGCGATATAGGCAAGCTTTGCGTTTGCGGGAGCGCGAATGATGTGAGCGTGCAAGGGGGCGAACCTTTGTATTTGAATATGGGTTTTATTTTAGAAGAAGGCTTAGAAATCCCTCTTTTAAAACAAATTTTACAATCCATACAAAAAGAATTGTTTAAAGCCAACTTAAAACTCCTCTCCCTAGACACTAAAGTCGTGCCAAAGGGGAGCGTGGATAAGCTTTTTATCAACACAACCTGCATTGGTAAAATCATCAAGCCAGGGATTTCTTCGTGCCATTTACAACCAGGACAAGCCATTATCCTAAGCGACACTATCGCCAATCATGGGGCAAGCCTGTTTGCGGTGCGTAATGAAATCAAGCTTAAAACCAATCTAGAAAGCGATTGCCAACTGCTCTATCCCTTATTAAAACCCTTATTTTTAAGCGATCTCAAAATTCATGCTTTAAGAGATGCGACTAGGGGCGGGTTAGCGAGCGTGCTGAACGAATGGGCGAACAGCTCTAGAGTGAAAATCGTTATAGAAGAAGAAAAAATCCCCTTAAAAGAAGAAACTAAAGGGATTTGCGAGATTTTAGGGCTAGAACCCTACACGCTAGCCAATGAGGGGGTGTTTGTTTTAGCACTCAATCAAAAAGACGCCCCTAAAGCCTTAGAAATTTTAAAAAGTAACGAGAAAGCCAAAAACGCTTGCGTGATTGGCAAAGTGTTTGAAAACCCCTATCCTAGCGTGGTTTTAAAGAACGCATGGGGTTTTGAAAGGATTTTAGAGATGCCAGAGGGCGAATTATTGCCTAGGATTTGTTAAAGCTAGAGTGCTTTTTAAAACCCTACCGCCTTTGCCCTCTAAAATTTTTTAGAGATCACCTAAGCTAAGTCTACTATACTCAATCCATTTGAGAAAACTTACAATAAGAGGGTGTTAGTGGTGGGTTATAAAAAAGCGGGCTTGATATTAGCAGTCATTTT
Source organism: Helicobacter pylori (assembly GCA_008032955.1). NCBI lineage: Bacteria > Pseudomonadati > Campylobacterota > Epsilonproteobacteria > Campylobacterales > Helicobacteraceae > Helicobacter > Helicobacter pylori. The sequence continues at coordinate 1,520,371 of CP032046.1, read as the reverse complement.
TGGGTTTGCTGTGTTTTTTTCTGGGTGTAAGAGTGATTACGCAAAAAAAAGATAGTAAAGATAATAAAAGAGAAAGGAATTAAAAAAAAAGATAAAAGAGGAAGAGACAATAAAAAAAGAAAAGATAAAGGAAAAGATAAGAGAAGCGTTTGATGAAAAACTGCCAAAAAAACCACCAATAGATCTTAGAATGACTTTTGGATACAATCCTTATTGGATAAGCATCATTTCAAATGTTGGTAGTATCACTATAATGAGTGCAAAAATCAATCGTGGGAATTGTGATAACGATGGATTTCCTTATTTCAAGATTAATAAAACGCTAAGATTTGGCGATAGCTATCAATTTTATATACTTCGTTGTCAGCATATAAAAGAAGTTAGTATAAAGACTGATAAAGGGACTTGGGATTTTGGAATTGGAAGAAGATAAAAACCAACTGATAATCATCTCTAAAACAGACAGCATAGAAATCTAGGACATTCAGTTCAATAGAGAGAATTGCCCGCTCACATAGAATAATAGACAGATTTTCATGCTATTCAAAACTATCTCTTGTAAAAGTTTATTTTTAGCGTAAAGATATTGATGATTAGCCCAATAAAAGCCCCTTACTTTCCCTAGCTCTTTATGAAAAATTAAAGCGTTAACACGCCTTGCTTTTTGAAAGCGTTTGAGATTGAGAGTAAAGCGACCAAACCCCTTTTTAATGGCTCAAGTTTGTTTGAAGCTAAAGCGATCACAATATCGCAACTACCGCTAGCCTGACGCTTAATGGCGGAGCGTTTTTATAACCCTATAAGAGCCTTGATTTTATTTCAAACCTCTAAAAGCTTCAAATAATACTCATAAGCTTCTTTGATGCCCTGCTCTAAAGGGATTTCTAATTCCCATTTTAAAGCCTTTTGTTTGGAAATATCCATAAGCTTTTGCTGCATGCCCACTGGTTTGGATAAATCCTTAACAAACACGCCCTTATAGTCTAAAACCTGAGCGACCATTTCATAATACTCTTCAATGCTGTAATCCACGCCAGAGCCGACATTCATCACGCTAGGGATTGAAGCGATATTCTCATAAGCGAGAGCGATGAATCTGGCTAAATCTTTAGCGTTTAAATACTCTCTCCTGGCCGTGCCATCGCCCCACATCGCAAAATTTTTTTCATTTTTTAATTTAGCGGTGTGCATCCTAGCAATAAGCCCTGGTATCATGTGCGCTATCTTTTCTTCAAACTTGTCAAACTCGCCATAAAGGTTGCAAGGCACTAGAGTTTTATAAAAAACGCCTTTTTCAGCGCTCACATATTCGCAATACTTCATCACAGAGAGTTTGGCTAAAGCGTATCCTTCGTTCGTTGGTTCTAAAGAGCCGTTCAATAAATCGCTCTCTTTTAAGGGGTTAGGGGCGTATTTAGGATAAGCGCAAGAGCTCGCCAGATTAATGGCTTTTTTCACGCCCAAATCTAGAGCGCTAGAAAAAAGATATAAGCCCATGAGTAAATTCTCAACCATGTAAGTTGAAAGATCGTTCATGTTCGCCACAATGCCCCCACTCTCCCGGCGCAATGGATAATGCCTGTAGGCTTGTATTCTTTCAAATAAGCTTGAACGTTGTCTTTATCCAATAAATACAATTCGCTCTTTTTAGGGGTGAGTAAAGTAACATCAGGCTTATTTTTTTAAAATACAACGCCGTGTTCTGCCCCACCATGCCATAAGCACCGGTGATTAAAATGATCTCATTCATAAAAATTCCTTAAAGTATAGCCCCCATCTTGCAAGTAAAGGTTTTTCTGGCATTCTTTTAAATCGTATTCTAACATGTCCTTAACCAACTCTTTTAAATCGTATTCCCTAACCCAGCCCAGCTCTTTTTCAGCCTTAGTGGGATCGCCTAAGAGCAAATCCACTTCAGTAGGCCTGAAATAACGCTCGTCTATACGCACCACGACTTTGCCCGTTTTTAAATGGCTTAAGTTTAATTGTAAAGCGTTCGCTCTTTTTTCATCAACGCTTTTAATCAAACCGATTTCTTTAATCCCTGTATTTTGAAATTCTAGATCAATGCCGATAAATTCAAAGCTCATTTTCACAAAATCGCGCACGCTCGTGGTCTTCCCTGTGGCGATCACATAATCTTTGGGGATGGGCGCTTGGAGCATTAAATGCATCATTTTCACGTAATCTTTGGCATGCCCCCAGTCTCTTTTAGCGTCTAAATTCCCTAAATACAAGCAATCCGTTAAGTTATACGCTATCGCGCTAGCGGCTCGTGTGATTTTACGGGTTACAAAAGTTTCGCCCCTTACCCTGCTCTCATGGTTAAAAAGGATGCCATTAACCGCAAACAAGTTATAAGCCTCTCTGTAATTTTTAGTGATGTAAAAGGCATACATTTTAGCGACCGCATAGGGGCTTCGTGGGTTAAAGGGGGTGTTTTCATTTTGCGGGGTTTCTAAGACTTCGCCATACAATTCGCTCGTGCTGGCTTGATAAAAGCGCGTTTTATTTTCTAAGCCCAAAATCCGCATGGCCTCTAAAATCCTTAGCGTGCCAATACCATCAGCGTTAGCGGTGTATTCTGGGGTTTCAAAAGAGACTTTCACATGGCTTTGAGCGGCTAAATTATAAATCTCTGTGGGCTTAGTGGTAGCGATCAAATGGATGAGGTTGGAGCTATCGGTCATATCCCCATAGTGCAAGAAAAAACGCCTTTTGTGTTCGCTGTGCAAATCCTCATACAGATGATCGATCCTAGAAGTGTTGATGCTAGAAGAGCGCCTTTTTAACCCATGCACTTCATAGCCCAAATTCAGCAAGTATTCAGCCAGATAGCTCCCGTCCTGCCCGGTAACCCCGGTGATTAAAGCGATTTTTTCCTTCATTATTTTTCCTTTATTGAATTTTATTTATTAAATCTTTTCATTAGGCGTTTTGATTCTGCCTGTTAAAATCGTCATCAACCCTTACAATATCGTCTTCGCCGACATACTCGCCCACTTGGACCTCTATGATAATCAAAGGGATTTTGCCATAATTAGCTAGGCGGTGTAGGGTGTTTTTAGGGATATAAGTGGACTCATTAGCTTGCAATTCAAACGATTGGTGATCCAACTCCACGCTCGCCATCCCGCTAATCACCACCCAGTGTTCGCTCCTGTGGAAATGCTTTTGCAAAGAAAGCCTTGCGTTTGGTTTGACTTCTAAAATCTTAACCTTGTAACAACCGCTCTCATGCAAGACTTCATAACTCCCCCAAGGGCGATACACTTTAGTGTGCGTTTGCAATAATTCCTGGTTATTTATTTCTATCTCGCTCACTAGGGCTTTTAAATCCTTAGCTTTGTCTTTATGAGCGACTAAAAGAGCGTCTTTAGTGTCAATGATCGCTAAATCCTCAACCCCTAAAAGAGCGCTCACTTTATGAGAAAACACTAAATTATTCTCGCTCTCTTTGGCAAAAATAGGCGTTTGATTCAAGCTGACATTTTCTTTAGACTCGTTAGCCGCTTCTTCAAAAAGGGCGTTAAAATTCCCTAAATCGCTCCATTTGGCGTTCAATTCTACCATTTTGATTTTGTGGCTTTGCTGCATTAAGGCTATATCAATACTCACGTCTTCTAAATCTTGCATGCTCTTTTCGCTCAAACGAGCGATCTTTTGTTCAAAAAAATACGCGTTTTCTAACGATTCAAACGCTCTTTCGCACCCCTTTAAAATAGTAGGGGCATGCTTTTTTAGTTCGTCTAAAAAAACGCCCGCTTGGAAAACAAACATGCCGCTATTGAAATAAAACCCTCCGCTTTTTTGAAACTCTATCGCTTTTTCTAGGCTTGGCTTTTCAATGAATCGCTTGACATCTAGAGCGTTAGGGCTTTCAATATACCCAAACTCGGTGTTGGGTTTTTCAATGCTAATCCCAAAAGTGACTAAAAAACCTTTTTGGGCTAAACCAATCGCTTTTTTTATCGCATTTTCATACGCTTGAAAGTCTTTAATCAGATGATCGCTTGGTGTAACGATGAGTAAATCTTCTTTATCGCTCATTAAAGCGCTCAAAGCAATGGCGTTAGCGGTGTTTTTACTCAAACTTTCTAGTAAAAAAACCACGCTCTTGTTTTTGATTTCGTTTTTTATTTCTTCTAGGGCTAAAAAATAATGCTTTTCATTGCACACGACGAGCGTTTCATCTACTAAGGAAGCGTTTCTTTTAAAACTCAATTCAAACAAGCTTTTATGATCAAAAAGCTTTAAAAATTGCTTAGGGTATAGGCTACGGCTTAAAGGCCATAAGCGTTTGCCGCTCCCCCCACTCAATAAGACATTTTTAATTTTCATGGGCTTTCTTGCTAGGCTCTCTTTTGTTTTTTAGGGTTATTATAGCGTTTTTAAACTGGCATTTTTGAGTCACTTCAAAAACTCAGCGATGACTTCATTCTCTCTGGGTATAGGGAAGAATATATCAGTATTGGGCGAAATGAAGACCCTACTCCCCTCTCTAATCACCACAATGGGGGCGATCTTGCTTTTGTCTCTTAAAATTTGATTGACCACTTGATTGATCCCCATGCCGCTTTGCCTCATCAATTGCAATAAAAGATAATCCCCAAAGAAATTAGTCACCTCTTCTTTATTGCCTCTGTTGTTTAAAGCCGAAGTGATCCCAATCAATAAGCCGTTAGTGAGCGTAGAAAGCAGTAACGGCACGCCATAGCGTTGGAAATTCCTTTCAATCAATTCCCCCACTAAGCCGTTATAGCCTTTAATGTCCGCCCCTTTAGCGTTAGTGAGCATGATATTGATGCCATGGGGAGTGATGATTCGACTCCATACAATATCCAGGCGGTATTCGCCCATTTTGTTATTGTTGCTGTAATAGCCTATGACTTTAGAGCCTTTGGGGATTAAGACGGCTTTGCCCATGTGAGCGAAAATATCGCTTTCCACTTGCGCGATGACTTTACCGGCGATCTGGCTAGAAATAGGTGTGATCAAAAAAGCGGGTATCATTTTGTCAGCTGTAATGGTGCGTAAAAGCTTGTTTTCATTAGTGGCGATGTCTTTTTCTTTAAGGTTAGTGAAACCATCAATGCCATTAGGGTTATCCATGGGGAAAATCAGGTTTTCTTCGTAATTTTTAGGGCTTTGTTTGAAAGGGGTGATGCGAGCGGCCAGTAAATCTAATTGCTTTAGAGAAAAATCTTTTTTAGGGGGGTTGTGTTTGTTTTTGGATCCATGGGCGGGCTAGTAAAAGTTTCTTCTTTGGAATGGTTCATTTCTTTGGAGTTTAGGGCTTTTAAAGCGGCTTTGAGCTGTTCTTGTAAGGCTTTAATGGTAGCATCTTTAGAGCTTTCTGTGTTAGTTGGCTGTGGGTTTTGAGTGAAGGTGTAGTCTTGTAAGGGGTATTTCACCTCATCGTCATTCAAAAGATTGGGTTGGTTATTTAGGGGGGCTTTTGGCTTTTGGTGGTAGATTAAAGAAAAGGTTATAATCGTTGCAAAACCCCCTACAAAAACAACCGCCCCTTTAATCCACTTATTCACCTTTGCTCCTTTTGACAAAACGGATGCACAGATAGTCCTTACCCAACCTTAAAGTCCATTTAGCCGAAACGTCTTCAGCGATAATGTAATCGCCCACAATCCTTGTATTCACCGGGTTATCATAGCCATCAACGACCTTATAAATCACCGGGAATTTAGAGAGCGCTAATCTTTTGTCAAATTTGAAATAAGTGAATTGCTTGTCGTTAAAAATTTCTTCAGGCATTAAGGAGAGTTTGGATTTTTTAGAACAAGCCCACAAACAATACCATTTCCTTTGAGAGCTTTTTAAAGCCTTATAGCCTTTTTGAATGTCTTTTTTAATAATTTTCATCGCGTTGGTGTTATCGCCAATAATTATAGTCTCTTCTTCTTTTTCTTTAGTTTCTTCTTTTTCTTCTTTTAAGGGTTCTTCTTTTAAGGGCTTGTTGTCGTTTGTGGGGGCGTTTTCAAGGGCATTTTCTTTATTTTCTTTTTGGGGCTTCAAAAAAGCGTTAGAATAATAATTTTTATCTTCTATGAAAACCTGTAAATTAGGGTGTTTGGAGCTAGTGAAAGTGGTAGAAAACACATAGAAAGAAAAAATCTTACCCTCATTATCAATCACGCTGATATTAGAATCCACGCCAATTTGTAGGGGTTTGATGAGCAAAATGCGATCGTTACTTTCTAAGATTTTTGCGTCAAAGCCCACCTTATCCCCTAAAACAAAATCGCTAATGGGTTTTGAAAAAAACAATAAGGTCGCCATCGCATAACGCAAGCGGATTTTATAGGTTTGCCCTTGAAAGTAATCAATGTTCAAAGTGTTGGACATTTTTGAGCGGTTTTTATCAAAAAAGCTCCCTTGAATGGCGTTTAAATCCTGCATGGGGTGGTTTAAATGCACCGGGGCTGTTTCGTTCGCTTCTTCTAAAAAATCATCGGCTTTTAAAGCGCTAAAAGCCAACAAAAAGCCCATGAGGGCATATAAAACCTTACGCATCAATCGCCCCTGTTAGTCGGCGCGATTTCAGTGATGCTGTAGCGAGTGATTTTAAAGCCGGTAGGGTTTTTAGGCATGGAAGCGTAATCAAAATCCGGGGTGTCAAACAGATAACTCAATACGATCTTATAACGCTTTTCATACACGAGCTTGTTTTCATTCGTTAGTTTAGCCGCAATGGAAACGCTCGCAATGGGGTTATTGTCTTGCTGATAGATCGCAATATTGACGATATGGACTTCTCTTTCTAAATGGCTTTGTGCATAGATGCTGTTTTGGGTTTTAATCAAATCTTCAAAGCGTTGCCACACCTTAGAACTGCTTTGCAAGCGCACCAGTTCATAGCGCGATTTATCGTCAATGCGGTTAATGCTCTCTCGGTTTAACACATACGCCCCAATGAGCGAACGAGCCAACGCTTCATTACTAGAAATGCTTTTATCCGCTCTTTGGATAATGGCGTAATGCTTGTCCTGGTTTAAAAAATCCACGAAATGGTGTTCGGTTTTTTGTAAGGGTAGAAGACTGATTAACACGATCGCTAAAATAAGAGCGATAAAACTCATCAAGCCTAAGAGCTTGTAAGCGATTTTCAAGCGGTTTCTCTCCAATCTGAACACGCTTTGCATGTCCAAATCACTTACCGAAAAACCAGAAAGCTTGTTTTCTAAATGCTTTTCTTGGTGGCTTAAAAGCTCTTCTAAATAGATCAATTGCTCGCTATTGAAAGGCTTTTCTCTCATGCGAGATTTAACCTGTTTTCATACAATGTGCAAGGGCTTTTTTTCATCTCATGCACCTTACTGGTGCAACCAAAAAACACAAGTCCCATGATAACAAAAAAATTCTCATTAAATTCCTATTTATTTAAATTTCATTTTTTGTATTTATTGTATCCTTTTTAACCTTTTTTTGCTTGAAATTTGGGATTTTTACATCTAATTGAGTGGTTTCTACCTTAAATGTGGGGGAATGCGTTTCTTTTTCTTTAGAAACGCTACCGCTTGTAGAAGTAGAAACGCTAGAGGGAGCGAGCGAGGTCGTGATGTATTGTAAGGAATTAAGGGCGTTTTGGCTGAGGTTGGCACTCAAATTGGTGGCGAGTTTGTAAGTTTCTTTAAGGCTGTTTTGCACCCTAAACAAAGCGTTGATGAAAAAAGGCACGCCTATGATAAAAACGCAACACAAAAATAACGCTACCATCAATAAAAGGCTTAAGTCTTGTTTTTCTTGCATATGAGCGTCTATTAAAGCCTTAGTAACCGACACGTTCAAAAACCCCACCAACAACAAAAAAGGCTTGTAAAACCCAAGAGCGAAGCACTTTTTTAGGCATATAACCACAACGCTCCTCCAGGTTTTGAAAAACCCAAACGCTAAAAACAGCGCCCCTAAAGAACACCACACATGCACTTCCAAATACACTAAAATGATAATCGCAAACAGAACGCTTAAAAAAAGCGCTTGCAAGATGCTTAAAAAAAGCCACACAGACATTTCATTATGGCTCAAATCGCTGATAAAACTAAGGGCATAAAAACCATGATTAAAGATAAAATCTAAAGAAAGCGCATGGTTAGAAAAGTTACTCAAGCTTTGAGAAAGGCTTTGTGTGATCATGTTAGGTGCAATAAAAATAGCGTTTTGAAACAATTCATAAAAGCGCGAAGGGTTTTTTAAAGCGTAATTAAACAGTGCAAAAAACCCCACAAACAATAACGCTTCTGTTAGCGCGCTAGCGCTGAAAAAATTCTGTTCTTTCAAACTCCTATAAGCAAAGAGCATGAACGCCAAAGCGACCACGCTATTAAACACCAATTGTGCATGCAAAGTGTAGAGGAAAAATTCAGCGAAACGCCCTAAAATCGCCGTGAGAGGCGTGATAAACCAAGAAAGGATAATCTCATAAGCGTCATTTTTCATCAATGTTTCAACGGACTTTAATGTAAAATTCAAAGCCTTTACGCCAGACTAATAATTCAATTTTAGGCGCACTTAACGCTTCTCTTAAAGCTTTCGGGTTGGACGCTACATTTTTACGATTCACCCATAAAATCCTATCCCCAAGCTTTAAAAAATCCAAGCCTTTGGGCAAATGACTGCCTATTTTAGTGATAATGAAACGCTCATCTAAAGCGATGCCATAGCGCTCTAAAAAAGTGTCTTTGAGTAAAAACCCCCCATAACGCTTATTGACTTTGAGCGTTACTTCTTTGATTTTGTGGTTTCGTTTGATTCTCACTTTTACAAGGCTTTGGTATTTAAGATTGCTCACCACCCATTCAAACTCCGCTAACGAATGGATCTTGTAATCATTGATTGCTAGGATTTCATCGTTTTTTAAAAAAGGGTTTTTAGGGAAAAAGGGATCAAATTGCACTACCACTAAACGCTTATGATGTTCTTCTAAACGCACCCCAATATCCCCATAATAAGGCTCTTTTTGGTTTAAAAAGCGCTTGATAAATTTCGTTTCTATAAAGCCATTCCCCCCTATTCCTAGCCCTAACATTTGATAGCAAATATTGCTGATAACGCCATTTTTTTGAGTCTTTTGCGAAATTTGAGCGTAGCGATCATAGCCTTTTTGCCCTACCAATAATCGCGCTTCTGTGGCTTGATTAGTCCCTATACTAGCCATGGGTCTTATAAGGGCGTCTTTGTCTAAATCCCTTAATGTATAAACATACTCGCTTGGCGCGCCTTGCAACAAATACAGCCCTACAAAGGGATCGGATTTGATGACTTTAGCGTGTTTAGGGTAGGTTTTAGAATAATACAAATACACGCCTCTAGGCAACTCCTTTAAAGCCACGCCTCCATTTTGAAGGCTCGCTTTTTTAAAAAACGCTTGACAATGCTTGAAATCATAAGCCCCTAAGCCATTCAAAAAAAACCATAGAACGATAAAGGCTTTGTGAAGCATCACAATTTAGCAAAATTCCCTAGCATGTTAAAGGCTAAATTCTTTCGGTTTTCTTCTACGGCTTTATACCCATCATTCAAAGCGCTCATCAAATAGATTTGCATCGCCTCTTTATCTTCTAACAGGCTGTCATCAATTTGCAAATCCACTAATTCCCCCAACCCATTAAAACTCACGCTCACCATTCCCCCACCGCTTTTGGAAGTGTGGATCGTGTCTTTATTCTTTTCTTCTAGTTGGGAAAACTCTTTTTTCATGCCGTCTAACAACCCGCTTAACCCGCCCAATTGACTAAAATCCATCTCTAACCCTTTTCTAAAATTTCATTCTTTTCATTGACTAATACAATGCATGGCTTGTGCGCATTGATTTCATCTTCATTCATGTTCGCATAAGCTAAAATGATCACCACATCGCCTATGGCCACTTTTCTGGCCGCTGCGCCATTGACGCAAATTTCGCCCTTTTTTTTCCCTAAAATCACATAGGTGCTGAAGCGTTCGCCGTTATTGACATCCACGATTTCTACTTTCATGCCCTCTCTAAGCCTGGCGAGCTTGGCTAAATCCTCATCTATGGTGATCGAGCCTATATAATTGAGGTTAGCGTCTGTGATAGTAGCCCTATGGATTTTACTATAAAGCATTTCAAAAGTCATTTTCTTTCACCTTTTGCACACGCTTGATTTCTTTTAAAACCAATTGGTTTTTTTCTAGCAAGCAAGCGATCTTACAAGGTTTTTTAAGCGATTGCAAGAGCAGTAGATCGCTTAATGGGGTTTTGATCTCATTGTGAATGATTTTTTTAATTTCTCTCGCTCCTAAAGTCGTTTGGTAGCTTTTTTGCGCGATGCATTTCAAAACTTCTTTATGGAATTTTAAGGCTATGTCTTGCTCTAGCGCTAGGGCTTTTAATTTGTCTAATTCCACAGAAACAATGCGTTCAAAATCCTCCAAACTGAGCACGTTAAACGGCACGATCGCATCAATCCTGGATCGTAATTCAGGGGTTAAAAGCTCTTTAACGGCTCTATCATACTTGGTGTTTTTAGTGCTAAAAAACCCTAGCGTATCCTTATCCTTACTCCCCACATTTGAAGTCATAATCAAAATCACATGCTTAAAACTCGCCTGATTGCCTAAATTATCGCTCAAAGTGGCGTTATCCATCACTTGCAACAACAAATCATACACATTAGAGTGGGCCTTTTCTATCTCATCTAAAAGCAACAAACAATGCGGGTGCTTTTTAATCGCATTCACCAACAACCCCCCTTGCTCAAACCCCACATAACCGCTAGGACTCCCGATGAGCTTTGCCACGCTATGGGCTTCTTTGTATTCGCTCATGTCAAAGCGTTCAAAATGCAAATTCAAATTCAAGGCCAATTCTTTAGCCAATTCTGTTTTCCCCACCCCACTAGGCCCCACGAATAAAAAGCTCCCCACAGGCTTATTTTTTGCAGAAAGCCCGCAATGCTGGATTTTAATCGCATTGCTGACAAGACTGATCGCTTCGGTTTGGGCAAAAATCTTATTTTTAAGCGATTTTTCTAAATTCCTTAAAAGGGCTTTTTTATCGCTGCTCAAACGCATTTTGGGGATTTTAAGCTTGAGAGCGAGCGTTTCTTTCACGTCATCAACGCTGATTTTTTTGCCCTTTTTAGGGTTGATTTTTTTCCTCGATCCCACCTCATCTAATAATTCAATCGCTTTATCCGGCAAGAATTTATCATGCATGTGATCACTCGTTAAATCCACGCATGCCTTAAACACGCTCTCATCATAACGCACCTGGTGGTGCTCTTCATAAAGAGGAGCGATCTTTTTTAAAATCAAGTAACACGCCTCTTTAGAAGGCTCTTCAACTTTTATGACTGAAAAACGCCTGTTAAAAGCCTTGTCTTTTTCAAACACGCTGCGGTATTCTTCAAAAGTGGTCGCTCCTAAACATTTCAAGCTCCCATCCGTTAAAACCGGTTTTAATATGTTCGCCGCATCCAAGCTCCCAGCGTTACTACTCCCTGCGCCTAAAAGGGTGTGGATTTCATCAATGAATAAAATGATGCGGCCGTTTTGTTGGATTTCTTTGAGCGTTTTTTTCAAGCGTTTTTCAAAATCCCCTCTGTATTTTGCCCCAGCCACCATTAAAGCCAAATCCAAAGAATAAACCTCATATTCTTGCAAAAATTCCGGCACTTCTTTTTGAGCGATTTTTAAAGCCAAAGCTTCAGCGATAGAGGTTTTCCCAACGCCCGCTTCGCCAATTAAAAGCGGGTTATTCTTTTTTCTGCGCCCTAAAATTTCTATCACTCTTAAAATCTCTTCTTCTCTGCCAATGACTGGATCTAAAGCGTTCTCTTGAGCTAAAGCGCTCAAATTTTTAGTGTATTTTTTAGGGGAGTGTTTTTGGGCGCTTCTTCATTATCATTAATGTCATTAGGAATACCATGGTTATCCAAATCCAATAAAGCAGGATTAGAATACAAATGAGCGATGCCAAAACTATCCATGAGTTTTGAAGCGTAACAATCGGGGTGATCCAGCATTAAAATAAGCAATTCTTCCACGCCCACGCTCTCAAAACAACTCGCATACATTCTTTTAAGCATTCTTAATAGCACAAAACTCCTAGCAGGCATTTTGGCTGGATCGCTCTTTAAAGGCACATATTGCAACAAATAGTCTTTAAGGATTTGTTTTAATTTATCATAGTCATCTCTTTCTAAAGCGCCAATAATCTTTGCCCCGCTCTCATGTTCTAAAATGACTAGTAGCACATGCTCTGTGGTGCAAAGGGCGTGGTTAAGATCCAAGGCTAAATTTAAAGCTTGGTTGAGAACTTCATTGAGATCTTGATTGAATTTAGCCATTATTTTATCTCTTCTACCAATAATTTTAAGGGGAATTCTAACGCTCTGGCCTTATCCCTAACCCATGCTGCCCTATGCCTGGCAATATCATAAGGATAGACGCCACAAACCCCACAGCCATCACGATGGATGCTTGATGTGAGGGCTTTGGCCTCTTCTAAAGACTTGTCAAAAAAATCCCTCAAAGCAGAGATGACAAATTCCGCTGTCGTAATGGGGTCATCAACCATGATCACTTGCGCCATGGTGGGGGTGGGTATGTTATACATTTTCATGCCGTTCATGCCGCTTATCCATGCTACTTGGCGATCACAACAGGGATACTGGATTGTTCAACCAAGCTATTTTGGTGTGAAATGAACAAACGATACAACAAATTGGATTCGCTCGCCCCGATCAATAACAAATCATAATCCTTAGCCATATCCAAGACCACGTCAATCAAATCACCGCTTTTTAAAACGCTCTCGCACTCTATATTTTCTTTTTTGAAAGCGTCTTCAAATTGCTTTAACAAAGCCTTAGCTTTTTCTTCTTCTAAGGCTTCTGTTTGGCCGTAATCCATCATCCCGCTTTCGCTATAAATAAACACTTCCATGCTCACATGCAACAAGGTGAAACGGACCTCTTTAAGCGAATGGGCTAATTTGACAGCGAATTTAATAGCGTTATAACATTCTTGCGTGTCGCTAATCCCAAATAAAATATTCATAAGAACCAACCTTAAATGAAGTTTTGATATTATACCAAATAAACCCTAATGACCCGCTGAAAGCTCAAAGATAAAGCGCTACAATCTCGTTTAAAGAAAAGGACACAAAATGTTATTGAATTACGACTTTTTAGAATTTGTTGATGATGAACCTAAAAGACTTCCTACTTTGACTGCATCTATTGATAAAGCGTTAGCGGACAAGAAATTAGCTAGACAAAATAAACCTAAAGTGAGAGTGAAAGACAACTTATCTTTAAGCGAAACTTTAGACGCTTATGGCAGGGAACTCTCACGACTTAAAAACCAACAAGAGACTATTAAAGCTTCCACGATTGAGAGCGCTAATCTCAATAGCATTGTCAATAAAATCAAAAGCGGACTACCTTTTGGGACTATCTCTGCGTTTAGACCTTTTAAACCTGCCTTTGAAAAGGACTTTACTGAAGAGGAACGAGAAAAACTAGTTGAAGCTTATAAGAGCGGTTATAAGACATCTCAACTAGACAAAGTATCTAAAAATTGGAATGATGACCCTAACTCCATAGATGCTTCTTATCTTGCTGACGCCTTTTTGAGAGAGTATAGGACTATCGCTCTCAAACTATCCACAGCATTAGGCAAGTCTTTTATTAGCAAATTCTTAAACCCTAAAAGTGAAACCACAATGAAAGACCTTATGTCTAGTAAAGAATTTGTCGCAAGATACCTCTACACTCAAAAAGACAATATGGAAAGGACACGACAGCTAAAAGGACTATTGGATAGTAAGCGAAATTTCATTGGTTATATTCAAGTAATCGGTTATTGGAAAGAAAGCTTAAAAGACGACATTATCCCTGATAAAGAGACTAGCTTTTTCGTGTTTGTCAATGAACCTAGTAGCACATTTTATTTAAGAAATCATTTGTTATTATGGGCGAGACAATTCAATCAAGCGGCGATTTGTTATTGTGAAAATAGTGTCTATAATAACAAAGACAGATACTATGTGGAATTGGTGAATGCTACACCAAAAAGATTTGGTAAGGTAGAGGCTAAATTTACCGACATCACATTCTCTGTCCCTAGCAAATTACCAAATTCTCTCACAAGGCTAAAAAATAAAGTCTATACATTCTTTGATAAAAACCCTGAAAAAGACAATTATGGTATAGCTTTTAAAGACATTGTTAAGACACAAATCAAAGCAACTTATATGCCCTACACTATTGGCAACCTTACAGACACATTTGAAAATGAAATTAAAGGATTTATTAAAAGGACACAAAGTAGGCTTCGTGCGTATGGGTATCCCAAGACTTTCAATGTTGATGAGATAGAAAATTGGGAGCAACAAGCAATTAAAACAAGAGAACAACGAAAATGTGCTATGAGTAAAAGATTTAGACAAAGCTACAACCATAACATTAAAGTCAATAACCTTGTTAAAGCTTTAAGACAAGGCAAAAAAGTGAGTAGGACATTGATTGCTAACACCATTGACACCGATGCAGGTTATTGCTTTATCTCAGATTTAGCGACACAACTTGATAGCATCAGCCCTAGACTATCTAAAAGCATCGTAACAGCGATAGAGCAAGCAGAGGGAATTAGACTACTCTATGCGTTAATTGACAAGGTTACCTATAACTCGCTCCACAATACCTTGAATTTCATTTTTGATATTGATAACCCTTTAAGCAACCAAGAGTTTGAGGAGTTGGTGATTGAAGTTCCAAGAGAAGCGCTAAAGAATGTGAAGTTACCACAAATCAAAAATGTATTGACTTCTCAAATCTTTGATGGTGCTTATCAGTTTAAAAGTTAAACCATGCTCTTTATCAGCGCGACTAACACCAATGCCGGAAAAACCACATGCGCTAGGCTCTTAGCAAAATATTGCAACGCTTGTGGCGTTAAAACGATTTTATTAAAGCCCATTGAAACGGGCGTTAATGACGCCATTAACCACTCTAGCGACGCGCATCTGTTCTTGCAAGATAACCGCCTTTTGGATCGCTCTTTAACCTTAAAAGACATTTCATTCTATCGTTATCATAAAGCTTCAGCCCCCCTCATCGCCCAACAAGAAGAAGATCCAAACGCCCCCATTGACACCAATCATTTAACCCAACGCCTTCACAATTTCACCAAAACTTACGATTTAGTCATCGTTGAAGGGGCTGGAGGGTTATGCGTGCCTATCAATTTAAAAGAAAACATGCTGGATTTGGCCCTAAAATTAAAAGCCAAAATGCTTTTGATTAGCCATGACAATTTGGGCTTAATCAATGATTGTTTGTTGAATGACTTTTTATTGAAATCCCACCAACTAGACTATAAAATCGCTATCAATTTGAGAGAAAACAACACCGCTTTTTACAGCATCAGTTTGCCCTATATTGAGCTTTTTAATAAACGCTCCAATAACCCCATTGTGATTTTCCAACAAAGCCTAAAAGAATTAATGAGCTTTGCCCTTAAATAAAGTGCAAACAGAACGCACACTGATAAAAAAGCCCCCTAACAGCAAAGCGTATAAAATCCAGCTAAAAATGGGCTTTGAAATGTCAGTGCTCTCTTTTAAGGGCTTTAAAAAAATCACATTAGGGAACATGTTAAACAAATTGATCCGCCAGCCATAGTATTTCACTTCCACTTGCTGATTGACTAAACTTTGAGCGAGGGCTGAAATATCAGCCGAATTAAACTTAAAATAAAAAGGGAAGCTAAAGCGTGTGTCTTCGTTACGATAAACGGTTACGCTTTTTTTATCTTCAGGGTCGTAAGTTTGCACAAAATAGACATCTCTAGCAAGGGTTTTTACTTCCTTATTATTGGGCGCGTTTTCATTTTCATTCATTCTTTTGACTTCCACCCCACTAATGACAGCCGCGCTATAATGGGGCATGCAATAGCTCACCAAAAGCATGAGCACTAAAAAGATCGCCGTTAAAATGAACAAAACCACATTACGCACAAATTTTATCAACTTCATTCCTTATGATAGTATTAGCCTTTTTTTCGCATTCAAACACCAGATCCTAAAAAACGCTCTTTCACATGTTTTCAATCATCACGCTAGCGAATTCAGAGCATTTCACTTCTTTAGCCCCATCCATTAAACGAGCGAAATCGTAAGTTACTTTCTTGCTTTTAATCGCTTTTTCCATCGCAGAGACGATCAAATCAGCCGCTTCCACCCAGCCCATATGCCTTAACATCATTTCCGCACTCAAAATAATAGACCCCGGATTGACTTTATCCAGCCCAGCGTATTTAGGAGCGGTGCCATGGGTAGCTTCAAACATGCCCACCGTGTCATTGAGGTTAGCCCCAGGAGCGATACCAATACCCCCCACCATCGCCGCTAACGCATCAGAGATATAATCCCCATTCAAATTCATGGTCGCAATGACGCTGTATTCGCTAGGGCGCAAGAGAATTTGTTGCAAAAACGCGTCAGCGATCATGTCTTTAATGATGATTTCTTTACCGGTTTTAGGGTTTTTCAAAGAACACCATGGGCCTTTATCAATGACTTGAGCGTTAAATTCTTTTTGAGCGAGCGCATAGCCCCATTTCATGAACGCCCCTTCGGTGTATTTCATGATATTGCCTTTATGCACAAAAGTTACGCTTGGCTTGTCGTTATCAATAGCGTATTCAATCGCTTTCCTAACCAGCCTCTCTGTGCCTTCCTTACTAATGGGTTTTACCCCTATGCCGCTGCTTTCAGGGAAGCGGATTTTTTTAACCTTTAGTTCATTTTGTAAAAAATGGATGAGTTTTTTCGCTTCCGCACTGCCTTCTTGCCATTCAATACCCGCATAAATGTCTTCAGAATTTTCTCTAAAAATCACCATATCCACTTTTTGTGGTTCTTTCACCGGGCTAGGACTCCCATACCACCTTACCGGTCTCAAGCACACATACAAGTCCATTTTTTGGCGTAACGCCACATTCAAAGATCTAAACCCTTCACCAATAGGCGTGGTCAAAGGCCCTTTAATAGAGACTTTATAATGGTTGATCGCTTCAATAGTGTCCGGCAAGAGCCATTGCTCTTCAGGGCTTAATTCCTTATGATCTTTAAATTGTTGATAGCATTTTTCGCCCACAAACACTTCATACCATGCGATTTTTTTCTCGCCTTTATACGCTTTTTGAACCGCACTATCCACGACTTTAATCATCGCTGGGGTAATGTCTGATCCAATGCCATCGCCCTCAATGAAAGGGATAATGGGGTGGTTTGGCACATGCAATTTGTTGTCTTTAATCGTAATTTCTTCGCCCTCTTTAGGCTTTTGTAAAATTTTAGGGTTGTAAGCCATTGTTTATCCTTATTTCTAAAGTTTGAGTAACTATACTAGCGCAAAAATACTATATAACCCCTAAAAATCTTTTTTTTTTTGAATGCGTGTTTAAAAGTAGCGGTTGGAAATAACTTGAAAAAACGGAATGTTTTTAAAAGAAATCATTTAATTTTTTGGCTTATAATTAGGAGTTGAATATTATCAAAACTTAAGGGAATCACAATGTCTGTTACTTTAATCAATAATGAAAATAATGAACGCTATGAATTTGAAACGATTGAATGCACTCGTGGACCTAAAGCGGTGGATTTTTCCAAACTTTTTGAAACGACTGGGTTTTTTTCTTACGATCCAGGGTATTCTTCTACCGCCGGGTGCCAATCTAAAATCAGCTATATCAATGGCAAAAAAGGCGAATTGTATTACAGAGGGCACAGAATAGAAGATTTAGTCGCCAAATACAAATATGTAGATGTGTGCAGGCTATTGCTCACAGGGGAATTACCCAAAAATCAAGATGAAAGCTTGGAATTTGAATTGGAATTACGCCACAGAAGCTTTGTGCATGAGAGCTTATTGAACATGTTTTCAGCTTTCCCTAGTAACGCCCACCCTATGGCGAAACTCTCTAGCGGCGTGTCTATTTTATCCACCCTTTATTCCACGCACCAAAACATGCACACTGAAGAAGATTACCAAACGATGGCCAGAAGGATTGTCGCTAAAATCCCCACGCTTGCGGCCATTTGCTATCGTAATGAAGTGGGAGCACCCATTATTTATCCGGACATCGCGCGCTCTTATGTGGAAAATATCCTTTTCATGCTGAGAGGGTATCCTTATAGCCGCTTGAAACACACCACTCAAGGCGAAGTAGAAATCACGCCCCTAGAAGTGGAAGCCTTTGATAAAATCCTAACTTTGCACGCTGATCATGGGCAAAACGCCTCTTCTACCACGGTAAGGAATGTCGCTAGCACCGGCGTGCATCCTTATGCAGCTATAAGTGCTGGCATTAGCGCTTTATGGGGGCATTTGCATGGCGGGGCGAATGAAAAAGTGCTTTTACAATTAGAAGAAATCGGCGATGTGAAAAATGTGGATAAATACATCGCGCGAGTGAAAGACAAAAACGACAATTTCAAACTCATGGGCTTTGGGCATAGGGTGTATAAAAGCTACGATCCACGTGCCAAAATCTTAAAAGGCTTAAAAGACGAACTGCACCAAAAAGGCGTTAAAATGGACGAGAGGTTGAGCGAAATCGCCGCAAAAGTAGAAGAAATCGCCCTAAAAGATGAGTATTTCATTGAAAGGAATCTCTACCCTAATGTGGATTTTTACTCCGGCACGATTTTAAGGGCTTTAAAAATCCCGGTGCGTTTTTTCACGCCGGTGTTTGTCATTGGCAGAACCGTGGGCTGGTGCGCTCAATTATTAGAGCATGTCAAAAGCCCGCAAGCTAGGATCACGCGCCCAAGACAAGTCTATGTAGGGGATTAGGCTTTGTCCTAATTTTGCCCTAACAGAGCGTTGATGATAGTTTTAAAAAACGCTCAAAGTCTTTTTAAAGAGTAAGGATCTCGCACGAAGCGAGCGATAATTTTTAATAACCGCATGCAAACGCCCCAAAACTCAAGGACAACCCCACTTTTACAAGCAAACCCTTGAGTTTTTGGGGAAAATGATTGCAAAACGCTCCTCTTAAGAAAATTTAAGGAAATCCTTTTTACAATTTGAGAAATCATTCTTGCAACAAACCCAAAACAACCAAAGTTAAAAACCCCCTTTTATATAGCTACCCCCTATTAAACAATCTCATTTCTTTTAAAATGACCTTTATTGGTTTAATATTTGTTTAGAAACACCACAAAACCTTTTTTTTTTTTTTGAAAGGGCAAAAACGCCTAATTAATATCAAAATCCCATTAATTTATGCTATATTAACGAAAGCTTGCGGTATGGTCTTACTTAAAGACACACTTCCGCAAGATTTACTAACAATTTCAATCTTATTTTAATAAAGAAAAGGAGAAAAACATGAAGAAAAGATTTCTGTCATTAACTTTAGGATCGCTTTTAGTTTCCGCTTTAAGCGCTGAAGACAACGGCTTTTTTGTGAGCGCGGGCTATCAAATCGGTGAATCCGCTCAAATGGTGAAAAACACCAAAGGCATTCAAGATCTCTCAGACAGCTATGAAAGATTGAACAATCTTTTAACGAGTTACAGCACCCTAAACACTCTCATCAGGCAGTCCGCCGACCCCAACGCTATCAACAACGCAAGGGGCAATTTGAACGCGAGCGCGAAGAATTTAATCAATGATAAAAAGAATTCCCCGGCGTATCAAGCGGTGCTTTTAGCGCTAAATGCGGCAGCGGGCTTGTGGCAAGTCATGAGCTATGCGATCAGCCCTTGTGGCCCTGGCTCTGACAAAGATAAAAATGGGGGCGTTCAAACCTTTGAAAACACACCAACAAATCAATGGGGAGGGACTACCATTACTTGTGGCACTACTAATTATGAACCAGGACCATACAGCATTTTATCCACTGAAAATTACGCGAAAATCAATAAAGCTTATCAAATCATCCAAAAGGCTTTTGGAAGCAGCGGAAAAGATATTCCTGCTTTAAGCGACACCAACACAGAACTCAAATTTACAATCAATAAAAGTAATGGAAACACGAGTAGTAATAATGGAGAAGAAATTGTTACAAAAAATAACGCTCAAGTTCTTTTAGAACAGGCTAGCACCATTATAACTACCCTTAATAGCGCATGCCCATGGATCAATAATGGTGGTGCAGGTGGTGCGAGTAGTGGTAGTTTATGGGAAGGAATATATTTGAAAGGCGATGGGAGCGCGTGCGGGATTTTTAAAAATGAAATCAGCGCGATTCAAGACATGATCAAAAACGCTGCAATAGCTGTAGAGCAATCCAAAATCGTTGCTGCAAACGCGCAAAACCAGCACAACCTAGACACCGGGAAGACATTCAACCCCTATAAAGACGCCAACTTCGCCCAAAGCATGTTCGCTAACGCCAAAGCACAAGCGGAGATTTTAAACCGCGCCCAAGTAGTGGTGAAAGACTTTGAAAGAATCCCTACAGAGTTCGTAAAAGACTCTTTAGGAGTATGCCATGAAAAGGGTAGCGACGGCAATCTCCGTGGCACGCCATCCGGCACAGTGACCGGTAACACTTGGGGAGCCGGTTGCGCGTATGTGGGAGAGACCGTAACGAATCTAAAAGACAGCATCGCTCATTTTGGCGACCAAGCCGAGCGAATCCATAACGCGAAAAACCTCGCCTATACTTTAGCGAATTTCAGCGGCCAATACAAAAAGCTAGGCGAACACTATGACAGCATCACAGCGGTGCTCTCTAGCTTGCCTGATGCGCAATCTTTACAAAATGTGGTGAGCAAAAAGACTAACCCTAATAGCCCGCAAGGCATACAGGACAACTACTATATTGACTCCAACATCCATTCTCAAGTGCAATCCAGGAGTCAAGAACTCGGCAGTAACCCTTTCAGACGCGCCGGGCTAATCGCCGCTTCTACCACCAATAACGGCGCGATGAATGGGATCGGCTTTCAAGTGGGCTATAAGCAATTCTTTGGGAAAAACAAACGATGGGGTGCGAGATACTACGGCTTTGTGGATTACAACCACACCTATAATAAATCCCAATTTTTCAACTCCGATTCTGATGTTTGGACTTATGGCGTGGGGAGCGATTTGCTAGTGAATTTCATCAACGATAAAGCCACTAAACACAATAAGATTTCTTTTGGTGCGTTTGGCGGTATCCAACTAGCCGGGACTTCATGGCTTAATTCTCAGTATGTGAATTTGGCGAATGTGAATAATTACTACAAAGCTAAAATCAACACCTCTAACTTCCAATTCTTATTCAATCTGGGCTTAAGGACCAATCTCGCCAGAAATAAGAGAAGAGGCGCTGAACATAGCGCGCAACATGGCATGGAGTTAGGCGTGAAGATCCCCACGATCAACACGAATTACTATTCTTTGCTAGGCACTACCTTGCAATACAGAAGGCTTTATAGCGTGTATCTCAACTATGTGTTTGCTTACTAAAAGCTTAAACCCCTTTTTAAGGGATTTCTTTTTTGAACCCTCTCTTTAAATTCTCTTTTTTGGGGGGTTTAATCTTTTTTCGCTGACTTCTCACTCGCTTTTTAATCTTTCCATAAAGCTTTTATTTTTCTAAACTCTTTTAATTTTTTCCACCAAATAAAGTTTTTTGACTTCAAGCGTTAATCATAAAAAACACTCAAAGGCGTTTTTACAATCTAAATAAAAATTAGCGTTATTCAAGCGATCATTTTTATAACCCAATGAAAACGCCCCAAAGTCAAGGACAAACCCGCTTCACATAAGGAAACCCCTAAGCTTTTTAGGCTTAGGGGAACGCTCTTAGAAATTAGCGTTTCATCAAAAACACTGCCTTAAACCAAGAAAAAGAAATTTCAAGGTATAATAGTTTCCAAGAGTGTTTGCCACTTTTACGCTTCATGGCATGCTCCTTGTTTGCCCCATATCCTAACTATAAGGTGCGATAAAATCCTGCAACAAACGTGCTTTAAAGCCCTTAAATACAACCACCCTAAAAAACGCACTTTCCACTTTAAAATAAACCATAAAATCCCCATACCTACGATATAATCCTAAGATTGATTGATTTTAAGGGGCGTGTTTGACATCATTATTCCATCTGAAGTTTTTAAAGCCCCTAAGTTGTCTGCAAGCTGGTTTGCTCTATAGCCTTATTTTTGGCGTTTTATACCATTTCCCCTTATTCGCTTATGTTTATAAAGAAAGCAACCAGGTTAGTTTTATCGCCATGATGGTTGTGGTGCTTTTTTGCGTTAATGGCGCTCTTTTTTTGGCGTTAGGCTTGATCTCTGCTTCTTTGATGCGTTGGAGCGCAATAGTTTTTAGTTGGCTCAATTCTGTTGCTTTCTATTTCATTAGCACCTATAAGGTGTTTTTAAATAAGAGCATGATGGGTAATGTCTTAAACACCAACACGCATGAAGTTTTAGGCTTTTTGAGCGTTAAATTATTCCTTTTTATCGTTGTTTTTGGGGTATTACCCAGCTATATCATTTATAAAATCCCCATCAAAAATTCTTCTAAAAAAGCGCCCTTTTTAGCGATCTTAGCGTTAGTGTTTATTTTTATCGCTAGCGCTTTAGCTAACGCTAAAAATTGGCTGTGGTTTGACAAGCATGCGAAATTCATAGGGGGCTTAATTTTGCCCTTCGCTTATAGCGTGAACGCTTTTAGAGTGAGCGCTCTTAAATTTTTCGCCCCCACTATCAAGCCGCTCCCTCTTTTTTCGCCCAATCATTCCAATTCGTTTGTGGTGCTAGTCATTGGCGAAAGCGCTAGGAAGCATAATTACGCCCTTTATGGCTATGAAAAACCCACCACCCCAAGACTAAGCAAGCGTTTAGCCGATAATGAACTCACTCTTTTCAACGCCACTTCTTGCGCCACTTACACGACAGCGAGTTTGGAATGCATTTTAGATTCTTCTTTTAAAAATAACGCTTATGAAAATTTGCCAACTTACTTGACTAAAGCCGGTATCAAAGTCTTTTGGTATAGCGCAAACGATGGCGAAAAGAATGTTAAGGTTACAAGCTATCGTAAAAACTACGAATTGATTCAAAAATGCCCCAATTGCGAAGCGATCGCTCCTTATGATGAATCCTTACTCTATAATTTACCCAACCTTTTAAAAGAACGCTCTAACGAAAATGTCTTGCTCATCTTACACCTTGCCGGCTCGCATGGCCCCAACTATGACAACAAAGTGCCTTTAAATTTTAGGGTGTTTAAGCCCTATTGCTCAAGCGCTGATCTGTCTTCTTGCTCCAAAGAAAGCCTGATTAACGCCTATGATAACACCATTTTTTACAACGACTATCTGCTAGATAAAATCATTAGCATGCTTGAAAAAGCCAAGCAACCCGCCTTAATGATTTATTTAAGCGATCATGGCGAAAGTTTGGGCGAAGAAGCGTTCTATTTGCATGGCATTCCTAAAAGCATCGCTCCTAAAGAGCAATACGAGATCCCCTTTATTCTTTATGCCAATGATCTTTTTAAAGAGAAGCATTCCATCATTCAAACCCAAACCCCCATTAATCAAAACGTGATTTTCCATAGCGTTTTAGGGGTGTTTTTGGATTTTAAAAACCCTAGCGTTGTTTATCGCCCTTCTTTAGACCTGCTCAAACACAAAAAAGAGTAAAATAACACGCATGAAAATATTCTTATTTAAACAAAAATTTTTGGAAAGCCTGCCTAAAAGCTTTTCTAAAACTTTGTTAGCGCTCAGTTTGGGTTTGATTTTATTGGGTATTTTTGCACCCTTCCCTAAAGTCCCTAAACAGCAGAGCGTGCCTTTGGTGTTTCATTTCACCGAGCATTACGCGCGCTTTATCCCTACGATTTTATCTGTGGCTATCCCTTTAATTCAAAGAGATGCGGTAGGGTTTTTTCAAGTCGCTAACGCTTCTATCGCTACAACCATTCTCACGCACACCACCAAAAGAGCCTTAAACCATGTAACGATCAATGAGCGGCGTTTGGGCGAGCGCCCTTATGGGGGTAATTTCAACATGCCAAGCGGGCATTCGTCTATGGTGGGTTTGGCGGTGGCGTTTTTAATGCGCCGCTATTCTTTTAAAAAATACTTGTGGCTCTTACCCCTAATCCCTTTAACCATGCTCGCTCGCATTTATTTAGACATGCATACCATTGGCGCGGTGTTGGCCGGGCTTGGCGTTGGAATGTTGTGCGTGGCTCTTTTTACAAGCCCCAAAAAACTTAATTAAAAAAACTTAATTAAAAAAACTTAATTAAAGCTTTAATTCCTGTTTTTATAATCTTCATAAGAAAAGTTTTTAAGGATTTTAAACCCTTGTTGATCCAGTTTAGCCAAGCTTGGGAGCGGCACGCCATTAAACGAGTTGTTTTTGACAATCGTATAATGGAGCATGTCTTGAAACACGATTTTATCGCCCCTTTTTAAAGGCGTTTCAAAGCTAAAACTCCCCATAAAATCCCCCGCTAAACAAGTAGGGCCGCCTAAAAAGTAAGAAAACGCCCCTTGATTTTCACCCTTTTCAACTTCAATAAGCTCTTCATCATTTTCTACGGAAATCTTAAAAATGCTAGGGCGATAAGGCATTTCTAAGCAATCGGGCATGTGAGCGCTAAAAGAAGCGTCTAAAACCGCGATTTCTTGATCGTTTTGAACGATGTCTATCACGCTTGCGATTAAAAACCCGCATTGCCACCCTATGGCTTCCCCAGGCTCTAAAACCACTTCTATATTATGATAACGCTCTTTAAAATCCTTAATCGTTTGGATGAGCAAATTCACATTATAATCGCTCTTAGTGATATGATGCCCCCCACCAAAATTCACCCACGCCATGTTTTCTAAATAAGGCTTGAAATGCTTTTCTACATGCTCTAAAGTCCGGCACAAAGCGTCAGCGTTTTGTTCGCAATGCGTGTGGAAATGCAACCCGCTCACCCCCTCTAAGCCATGCTCTTTGACTCCCTTTTCAAATCCGCTAGGCGTAATCCCTAACCGGCTCACTTTAGAGCATGGGTTATAAATCGCTGGGGTTACTTCGCTATAGAGAGGGTTGATTCTCAAGCCCATTTTAATGGGGCTTAAGCCCAAGTTTTCTAATTGCTTGTTTTTGTCTAAAATCCTGTCTTTATAGGTAGCGTATTGGTAAAAAGAGTTGAAAATGATGCTTGTCGCTAGGGGTAAAATCGCGCTCATTTCAGCCTCTTTGAAAGCCGGGCTATAAACGCAAATTTCCTTATGGCTCTCTCGCCCCCCAAATTCTTCAAAAGCGAGCTTAGCCTCATAAAGACCGCTCGCGCAACACCCGTTCAATTTTTGTCTCAAAATCCCAAACTCACGCCAAAACGCATACCCCTTTAAAGCGAGCAAGATCTTTGCCCCGCTTTGTTGGCGCACGATTTCTAAAATCTTGGCGTTTTTTTCTAAGCGTTCGCTCTCTAGCACATAGCAAGGGGTGGGGATAGCGCTGTATTTTTTCATGCTAATTCCAAAAATTGCTTAACCACCCGCTGGATGTCTTTAGGGTTAGACTTAGAGATGAAATCATCGGCTTTTAAACTCCTGGCCATGTCTTCATTAGAGCTGCCGCTCATAGAAGAATTGACCACGATAGGGATTTTTGAAGTCAAAGGATTGTTTTTAACCTGCTTGATCACTTCAAAACCGCTCGCTTCTGGCATTTCTAAATCGGTGATGATAAGGCCAATATTACTCACATCGGTTGTTGGGTTGAATAAATGCTCTAGTAAGGTTTTACCATTGATAAAATCTATATGCTTAACGCCTAGCTTGTCTAAAATCATTTGCATGGTTTTTAAAACGCTTGGGGAGTCATCAGCGAGCAAAACGCATTGGTTAGAATGGATTTTAGAAAGCGTCTCTAAATCGCTGTGTTTTTCATCTTCAATCCAAGGGAACACATCTATAAGCATTTTTTCAATATCCACCACTTGCACCAAGCGTCCGTCAAAATAGCGCGTGCGGCTCACGAGCTTGTTATTGCCTGCAGATCCCCCTAGCCCAGCACTTTGCTCCATTTCAGTCCATTTCTTGCTCAAAATCCTATCCGCTTCATAGATCCTAACCCCTATAGTCCAGCGAGAAAACTCACAGATCATGATAATATCGTCTTCGCCCTTGTCTTTTTCTATCCTGTAAGGGCGTAAATCCTTGTTTTTGTTTTGGCTGTCATAATAAAACCATTTTTTCATATCAATCAAGGGAATGGTGAGCTCTCTTATAATGATTAACCCCTCAACGAGCGAATTGTTTTCGTGGCTAATGATTGTGAGATTGCCATGGTATTTCACCACTTCACGGATCTTAAAGACATTGACCGCATACAAATCCTTATTTTTACCCAGCCTGAAACACAACAATTGCAACTCGTTATTTTTATGCAAACTCGTAACTTGATCAATGCCCGCTAAACTATCAGCCATGACTTCCCCTTAATTTAGGTTTTCGTATCGTTTTATAATTATATCGTGTTTGTGTTTAATGCCAACGACACTTAAAAACTATCTTTGGGGTTTTTTAAATCATTTTAAATGACTCAAAACAAACCCGTTTTTAAAGCTGCGCACATATAAAATATTATGGCGGTTAGAGCAAAAGACTTGTGGGGCTGTTACAAACCCTGAAAGCAATTCCCTAGCGTCAATGACTTTAGGGCTTTCAAGCGATCTTTTACAAGGCTTTAATGAAAACGAAAAAGCGTCAATAGAATCAGCTCGAACTTCATAATTTTCAAAAGCTTTGTTTTTGATACGCATAAGATAGATTTTATGGGCAAAAATGCTCGTGTTTCTGGTGTCTGCAAAGGTGCTAACGCCTGAATACAACGAAGTTACTAACCCTCCAACAAACCCCAAATAATAATTCGCCACCGCTTGCATGCCTACCTTAAAAGTAGCCGATAAAATGGCTCTGGTGATAATGTAGGGCAATTGCTTCCTAAACTCGCTAGCGACCACCGCATCTATTGAGGCCAAAGTGTCAAAGGGGGTTACTTTTTCTCCATCTTTAAGAGTGAAATTTTGATAAAACGCTTCCCCTTTTTCTAGCTTGGGCAAGGCTATACTCACGTTATAAACCGAATCGATCATAAAAATAGGCACATCAATTTTAAATTCGCTTTTTTGCGGCTCTTTACCATCTTCAATAATGATCCAAGTGAAATGGCTCCTGTTAGGGTTTTTGAAAAAAACCAAGTCTTGGGCTACAAAAGGGCTTTGACTGATCCCATAAGCTTCATTAAGATAGCCTAACCCCTTATTCTTATCCCCATTTAAAGCGTAAAACAACCCTGAAAGATACGAAACCGCCGGGTTAAGCAAGCCTTGATAAGCTTCGTATTTGTCTAAATTAGAATAGGTGTTGTTTAAAATCTCGCTCACTTCTACCCTAGAGCGTTCCATATTAATATTGTGCTTTTTGCTAGAATCGATCTCTTTAATGGCTTTTTGCACTTCCTCATAATAAAATTCTTTAGCCCTGCGCTGGCGTTCATTCGCGCGGTTGAATTGCACCCTAGCTTTCGCACTATCGTTCAAAAGCATGTAGTCTATCGCTTTGTAATAATTGATTAAAACGCCCTCATAAATATTCCCCCCATAAGCGCGCACGTTATCATTAATCATGGTAGCGCCCACATAACCAGCCCCTCTTGTGAAAGCGCTTTGGGTTTTATCAAAGCGTTGCTCGGCTTGATCCAACACCCCTAAAGAAGTCTTATAATCCCTTGCGTATAAAGCGCTCAAGCCGTTTTGCAAGTCCCATAAAAGAGCGTTCTTTTTTTTCTTAGTGAATTGTTTGGAATATTCATAAGCTTGTTTAGGGCTTTCTTCATAATAGAGCGTGTTAAAATGCTCTAAGTCCATACGATAGCCTATGCAACCTGTTAATGATATTCCTAAAATTACCGACATCAACAGAACGAATATTTTCAATCTAACCCTTTTAATTGACATTTTTTTGCTTGACTATTTGAGCGTATCATAACATTTTTAATGAAAACATAAGCTTTTTATGGCTAAAATGATCCCTAAGCTCTTATTTAGACCTATGCAATAGGAATTTAGGGTAACGCTTCAGGGTAGGAATACAGCAGAGTCCCCTAATTTCTTGTGTGCCTTAGCCATCTGAATAGGAGTGCTTCAAAATGATATTGACTTTTTTAAACTAGCTCTTCAAAAGTTTCTCACGCCACTCTGTAGGGTAGTCTTTTTGTAACGCTTTCACTTTATTGACATGACTAGAATCTGAATTAAAGATTTTCAAATAACGCCCCAAGCCCTCCAAACTCACATCAATCATGTTGGAACTCCCATTACCCAGATTTTTGACTAAAACCTGCCTGGCATACAAAGGCGTGTTTTCTAAAAAAGAAATTTCAGTTTCGCTCAAAGGCACATTAAAATGGTGTTTCAACTCCCTAGCGTTTTTTTGCGGGTACAAAATGAGAGTCCCCATGTTGCTTAAAAAACTATGGGCGTTTTTGACTCCGCTGAGTTGGTAAATGTCTTGCAAAGCCAACACCACCACGCCATTAGCTTTCCTGGCTTGCGTGATTAAAGCGTTGATTTTAGTGTTCAACAAATCGTTTTCCACATAGGATTTAAACTCGTCTAAAAAAACCAAAAACCCGCTGTCGTTTTTCCTGGACTCTTCTAAGATCTTATAAAACAAGTAATAGGCTAAAAGCCCTAAGTCTTTAGGGTTTTGGGTGATCGCATCTAGGTTTATCACATTTAAAAAAGCGTTGGAGTTGAACGCGTCATTCAAAGCGTTAAAAAGGGGGTTATTCAAATACGGCTCTAAACTCAAGCCCAGTTGGTTAGATGAGGTTCTTTTAAGCGTTTCTTTAAAGTCTAGCAAACTAAAAGCTTTAGGGTATAAGGTCTCATAAAGGCTCTTAATCGCGCCAGAAATCGCATTCATGTCTTCTAAGGCTTCTTTATCCCTTGAAGGGGCGAGATCCAACATGCTCAAAAAGAAGGATTGCAAAAATTCTAGATTCTGTAAATTAGGCTCTAAACAAAAGGGGTTAATGCTAAAAGATTGGCCGTCATGGTAATGCCCTTTAAAAAATTTTGTGAAAGAATACAGCCCTTGCATCCTGTCAAAAGCTAAAAGGCGCATGTTTTGGTATTTCAAAGCGCTCATCATTAAAAAGCTAATCAGCGTGCTTTTACCGCTCCCAGTAGCCCCTATGATTAGAGTATGCCCATTCACTCTAGCGACTTCTTTAGCGTTGTTGTGGCTCACTTCTTGGTTGTGGAAATTGAATAAAAAAGGGGAATAATCCAAATTTTTAAACACGCTCAAAGGGCTATTCCCCCATGAATTAGCCTTAAAGCCTAAATTTTGCCTTTCAAACACCATTAAACACGCTAGGGCTTTAGAGGTTAAAAAACGCAAGCGGTGGTTTAAATGGATGCGTTCAGGGAAAAAGGAAAAATACCCCCCTTTCAAGCCAAAAGTTTCTATAACGCCCACTAAGTTTTCTTTAAATAAAAGCCCTAAAACTAAGCTTGTTTGAGCGTCTAAATCCTCTAAACTGGGGGCTTTGATAAGAATGTTTAGGGCGAATTTTTGCATGGATAGGCGTTTGGTTTTGACTAATTCTTGGTATTCTAGCAGCTCGTTTTTAACGAGATTGGACATGCTAAACTTGGCCCTCTCTTTTAAAAAACTCAGCGTTTTATGCGCACTCATAGGCTCTATAGAAAAGATAATGTCTAAAGGCGTTTCTTGGTATAAAAGCGCTCCCACCGCTATAGAAGTGATGCGTTCGCTCTCATAAGCTTTAATGCCAATCAAGCGGTTGTAGGTTTTTTGGTTAAAACCCTCTTGAATGAAGTAATCTTTTTCAAAAGTGATAGAACTAGCGATATAGCTGTCGCTCAAATACCCTCCTACTAGAGGCTTTAAAGGGAGTTCAAACCCATTAATATATTCTGCGTAAAAATTCAAAACCTCTTTAGAGTTTAAGAGTTTGGGGGCATAGTTTTTGAGCTGGATTTCTAAGCTTTTTAAAGTTTCTTGCAAAAAATGCGCTTTATAAGAGAGGATGTCCTTAAAATTTTCCCTATTGGCATGCATTAAGGATTTTTTCTTATGTTCTAAAACGCCCTGCAAAGAATGCATGCTTTCTAAAACTAAAAAATACTGATTTTCATACACTTCTTTGTTTTCAAATTGATTCAAAATCGCTTGCAAGTATTTAGAATCAGCTTGAATGTTTTGTTGGTGATCAATTTTACGCCTTTTAACCACCAGGCGCACCACGACTTTTTCTAAAGAATCCAACGCCATTTGGCGCTCGGTGAAGAGATCTTGCAATTGCTCTGTGCTTAAATGGGTGTAGCTAACCCCTTCTAAACGGAGGATGCCCACTAAATTTTCGTTTTTAGTGAGTAAAAAATGCTCATCATACAAGCCTAAAATGTTGTTTTCTTCGCTCATGGAATAGCTTTTAGGCAAAACCCCTAAAAAATAGTTTGAAACCTTTTGTTTGATAGCGCTCAAAAGCTTTTCTAACATCCTACGCTCTATAACATTTGGTTTTAGTTTTTATTTTGCTTTTAGCCACAATAATATCTGCAATATCTTCATCAAAAAATTCCAGCACGCTAAAGAGCGCTAAAAACCCTAAATACAATAAAAAAGCGCTCAACAAATCAATCCAAGGGAGCAAGATAAAAGGCGCAAAAACAGAAATCAAATAAGATTTAGCGTTCAGCCATAAAAACTTTTCTTTAACCGAAATTTCACGCAAATTCTTCACGCTCGCTGATAGGATAATCATTAAAAAATTCCCATAAACCAATTCGCCAAACTCGGGGCTTTAAAGAATAAAAAAATCCCAAACACCACGCCAAGGATCGTGAATAAGATCTCTTTCCACCGGTCCAAATTCCTCCACACATAAATGGCGATCCCTATGAAAATCACCATTAAAATCCCCTTAGCGATGGGGCTTTTGAGCTGGGCTTCTAGGGCGTTAAAAAACCCTTCTAATCCTTCAGCGAACAAACTTGAAACGCACATGCCTACTAAAAAAATGATTTTCAAAAAATGAGCGGACATCATAACCCTTTTTGTTTAATTTTAATTAACTTTCTAAGGTTTAATTATCTCAAAAAAACCATAAAAATCCTCTAAAAGGGGGTCAAAAGGGGTGGTTTTATCTTTAAAAGGGGTAAAAAAGCAAAGCTAAAGAGAAAAAAGCCTTACTACTCTACGATTTGATAGACATAAGAAAGATTAGCGTGTTCCTTGGTTTGTAGGGCGTCCTCTTCTAAGAGGTTTTGAATCTTTTCAAAACTGTATTGTAAATGGTTGTAAGCAACAATCACCACCTCATCGCCTTTTTGTAAGAAATGCTCTTGCGCAAAAGGCATATAAGGGGTAGCCCCGATCGCAAAAATCATTTTGGTAGGGAAATTATGGCGCTCTAAAAAAGGCCTTAGAGCCTCTAAAGAATCGCCATCTTGTTGGTAGTTTAATTGGTTTTTAATCCAATCTAAGAGTTTTTGATAAAAAAACTCGTATTTGAGCAATTTGCTGTTCTCCCCATAAACATGCCAAACATTATCGTATTTCAAAAAAGACGCGATAGAAAAATTATTACACACCCCCCCATAAACAAACCTGTCAATAGGCAATTTCTGCCCTATACCTTTAGAAGCCGGTGAAAAATTCTTTTTTTGGGAGAGCTTTGCGGCGTCTAAATTACGCACAGAAGCGTCATTAAACGCCATGAAAAAATTAGGCACAAGCTTGGTTACCAAATGTTTTTCATCGTATTTGACATCGCATTCTAAAGCGATTTCTGGCTCTGCTTGCACTTTCAAATCCAAATCACCAGGCAAAATAATCTTATGGTTATTAATGCAACAACGCCCCAAATAGCAATTCTCATACGGGATATAAAAAGGGAACAACCCCTTAGGGGCGTCCTTTTCTTCGCTTTTCATGTTAATAAAACTATGGCTCTCTCCTGCTTGCTCCAAATGCCCTGCAAAATTCCCCACCACACCAAAACCTAAAAACTCTTGCATACAGACCTCCTAGCAAATCGCTTAACACTGATCAGAACTTTTTCCATTATAGCATAAAAAGAAAACCCCTAAAAACTCTCAAAAACTCCCTTTTAAGACTCCTTAGCAGAAATCCCAGTCGTCTTTAGCGGTTGGGATGAATGCTACCAATTCATGGTATCATATCCCCATACATTCGTATCTAGCGCAGGAAGTGCACAAAGTTACGCCTTTGGAGATATGATGTGTGAGACCTATAGGGAATGCGTTGGAGCTCAAACTCTGTAAAATCCCTACTATAGGGACACAGAGTGAGAACCAAACTCTCCCTATGGGCAACATCAGCCTAGGAAGCCTAATCGTCTTTAGCGGTTGGGCACTTCACGCGAATAAATACTCTCTAGTGCTCTCTTTATCCAAAGGGTAAAGTTCGCGCTTTTCATCCCCTATTTGAATGAGATAAGCTTGATCTTTTAAAGTCTTAGCATAGCCTAGAGCGATACGGCCGGCCAATTCTTTATCTTCTTGGCTGGCGTTTTTATCCACCAAACTCAAAGGACCTTTACAGCCTAGTAATTCAATCTTATCCATTAAGGGGTGTTGAATATCCAATTTATGGTTTTCTTCTTCATTCCTTGCCACCACCAAACGAGCGTTATGGGGTAAGACAAAATAGCGCCCAATTTTGACGATCACGCTGTCTTCAAACACCATTTCTCTGTATTCTTTCAAATTCTTAATCTTATTACTCACTTGAATGTCCGTAAGCAAGCACCCCCCACCTGGCTTTTCATAATATTTCAAGCCGTAATCTTTGATCATTTGCAATTGCCTGCTTCGCCCCCTACCACTCACATCTAAAAGCTTTTCTCTATCAACAAAACCCTTTTTTTCCATAAAAGTAGGCTCTAAGAGTTTAGCGCTCATGGGCCTTAAGAGCAATTCGTCTAAAAATTGCGGTTTTTCACCGCTTGCTTGCGTTCGGTCTAAAACGGGATCAAAACGAGCCTCTTCGCCCACTTCTCTGACTAATTTCCTCACCTGATTGAGCGCTTCTTTCCTTTGGGATTTAGGGCGTTGCCCCAACACTTCCCCGCTCAAAACAAAATCCGCGTTCAATTCAAGCATTTTATAAAAAGCGTTCCTAAACATGTTGGCATGGCAATCAATGCAAGGGTTGAAATATTTCCCATAGCCGTATTTGGGCTTGAACAACACATCGTTAAAAAACTGCTCTCTAATATCGCACACTAGGAGCTTAGCCCCGATTTGCGCGGTGGCGTTTTCAAAATACTCTCTTTTATCTTTATTCCCCCCAAACCCTATATTAAAGTGCAAAGCGGTTACCTCAATGCCTTGATCGATGAGTAATTTCATGGACAACAAACTATCCAACCCCCCACTAAATAGGGCTAAAGCTTTTATTTTTTTCATATGGCGACTAATTCTCCTTGTTTTAATTTCATAATGGCCTGGCGAGCCTTTTTTAAACAGATCATTTTTTCGCTAAAAGAAAGCGGGCTTTTAGGGATTTCTTTGAGTTGGCGCTCAAAATAGCGCAAAATCAACAAACGCAATTCCTTTTCAAACCCCCCTTTTTTTAGAGGTAAATTCGCATCTAATAATAACGCAACTAATTTAGGGTCGTCCAATTTTTCTTGACACAAAGCGTCAAATTCTTGTTTTTTATGCAAGAATACCCCACTATGGATATAGCCCACCGCCAAATCCAACAAGCTCCTGTCTTCTAAAAGATAGCGGATCACTAATTTTTCTAAAAATTCCAAACTCATCGTGTTAGGAACATGCGCGAACTTTTGAGCAAGATTGGGTTTTTCTGTTTTGGGGTAAAAAGGCTGAAAAGAAGTTCGCTCTCTAACCCCTAAAACATGCAAAGGCACTTGTAAAAGAGAAGCGATTAAGGGCTTGTATTCATTTTGTAAAAGCAAGGAAAAGTTTTTTAAAAACCCTAACATTTCTTTAAGGGCCTTATCTTTTTCTAAAGGATCGTCTAAAAGATAAGAACCCGCCATGCGCCTTAAAACAAATTCAATGAAAGCCATGGGGCGCGATAACAAGTCTTTTAAGGTTTCAATCTGGCCATTAGCGATCATATCCGCTGGGTCTAGGTTGTTTTCAAACAAAATCACCCCCCCTTTTCTTTGCTCTTTAGCCAACATCAAGCTCGCTTTATAAGCCGCGTTTCGCCCTGCCTTATCCCCATCATAGCTCAAGAGGATTTCTGGCTCGCCTTTTTTAAGCAAGGGCAAATGCGATGGCGTTAAAGCTGTCCCAAGCGTGGCTATGGCGTTTTTAAAACCCGCCTGGTGCAATAAAATCACATCCAAATACCCTTCTGTAACGATGACTTGCTTTTGTTTATAAATGCGTTCTTTAGCCAAATGATAGCCATAGAGCAAACTGGATTTATCAAAAAGCTTATTTTGAGGCGAATTGATATACTTGGCCGCTTTTTCTTTTAAGGTGCGCCCTCCAAAACCCACCACTTGAGCGCTAGGGCTATAAATAGGGAACATGATGCGATCCAAAAAGCGCAAATAGGTTTTATCCTTTTTATCGCTCTTGCCCAGCACGCCTAATTCAATGAGCTTGTCCTTATTCAAGCCTTTATTTTCAATGCCGTAATCAATTTTATTCGTGCATAAGCCTAACTTAAACGCTTTGATGCTCTCCATGCTAAGCCCTCTTTTTTGCAAATAATTCAAAAAAAACGGGGCGTTAAAAAGCTCTTCTTGATACAACGAGCTCACCATTTCTAAAAGGTGGTAGTCTTCTTTATGATCGTAATAAACGCCTTTGCCATATTCTAAAGCCACATTGAATCGGTGGGCTAATTTCTCTAATGCTTCCACAAACGAAAGCTTTTCAAATTCCATCACAAATTTAATGCTATCCCCGCTCGCCCCACACCCAAAGCAATGGTAAAACCCTTTAATTTGATTGACGCTAAAACTCGCGCTCCTTTCTTCATGAAAAGGGCAACAAGCCATGTAATTAGAACCTGATTTCCTCAAATCCACATAAGAGCTAATGACTTCTACAATATCTATCGTTTGCAAAAGGCGATCAATGGAACTTTTAAGAATCATTTTTCATGCTTTCTTCATCGTGCTTTCTTGTTGTAACTCGCTTGAATGAATTATACTCAATAAATAAAATCTTTATTGATAACGCCCCCTTTTCTAATCCTTATATTTTTAAACTAATGAAACTTTATACAAATAGACTTAATAATCCTTATAGTTATATTATTAGCTTTGTTTTTATGGCTTGACTTATCCCTAAAAATGCGCTATAGTTATGTCGCTTAAGAATACTAAGCGCTAAATTTCTATTTTATTTATCAAAACTTAGGAGAACTGAAATGAAGTTTCAACCATTAGGAGAAAGGGTCTTAGTAGAAAGACTTGAAGAAGAGAACAAAACCAGTTCAGGCATCATCATCCCTGATAACGCTAAAGAAAAGCCTTTAATGGGCGTAGTCAAAGCGGTTAGCCATAAAATCAGCGAGGGTTGCAAATGCGTTAAAGAAGGCGATGTGATCGCTTTTGGCAAATACAAAGGCGCAGAAATCGTTTTAGACGGCACTGAATACATGGTGTTAGAACTAGAAGACATTCTAGGCATTGTGAGTTCAGGCTCTTGTTGTCATACAAATAGTCATGACCATCAACATGCTAAAGAGCATGAATCTTGCTGTCATGATCACAAAAAACACTAAAAACATTATTATTAAGGATACAAAATGGCAAAAGAAATCAAATTTTCAGATAGTGCAAGAAACCTTTTGTTTGAAGGCGTGAGGCAACTCCATGACGCTGTCAAAGTAACCATGGGGCCAAGAGGCAGGAATGTGTTGATCCAAAAAAGCTATGGCGCTCCAAGCATCACCAAAGACGGCGTGAGCGTGGCTAAAGAGATTGAATTAAGTTGCCCGGTGGCTAACATGGGCGCTCAACTCGTTAAAGAAGTAGCGAGCAAAACCGCTGATGCCGCCGGCGATGGCACGACCACAGCGACCGTGCTTGCTTATAGCATTTTTAAAGAGGGCTTGAGGAATATCACGGCTGGGGCTAACCCTATTGAAGTGAAACGAGGCATGGATAAAGCCGCTGAAGCCATTATTAATGAGCTTAAAAAAGCGAGCAAAAAAGTAGGCGGTAAAGAAGAAATCACCCAAGTAGCGACCATTTCTGCAAACTCCGATCACAATATCGGGAAACTCATCGCTGACGCTATGGAAAAAGTGGGTAAAGACGGCGTGATCACCGTTGAAGAAGCTAAGGGCATTGAAGATGAATTAGATGTCGTAGAGGGCATGCAATTTGATAGAGGCTACCTCTCCCCTTATTTTGTAACAAATGCTGAGAAAATGACCGCTCAATTGGATAACGCTTACATCCTTTTAACGGATAAAAAAATCTCTAGCATGAAAGACATTCTCCCGCTACTAGAAAAAACCATGAAAGAGGGCAAACCGCTTTTAATCATCGCTGAAGACATTGAGGGCGAAGCTTTAACAACTCTAGTGGTGAATAAATTAAGAGGCGTGTTGAATATCGCAGCGGTTAAGGCTCCAGGCTTTGGGGACAGAAGAAAAGAAATGCTCAAAGACATCGCTGTTTTAACCGGCGGTCAAGTTATTAGCGAAGAATTAGGCTTGAGTCTAGAAAACGCTGAAGTGGAGTTTTTAGGCAAAGCCGGAAGGATTGTGATTGACAAAGACAACACCACGATCGTAGATGGCAAAGGCCATAGCCATGATGTTAAAGACAGAGTCGCGCAAATCAAAACCCAAATTGCAAGCACGACAAGCGATTATGACAAAGAAAAATTGCAAGAAAGATTGGCCAAACTCTCTGGCGGTGTGGCTGTGATTAAAGTGGGCGCTGCGAGTGAAGTGGAAATGAAAGAGAAAAAAGATCGGGTTGATGACGCGTTGAGCGCGACTAAAGCGGCTGTTGAAGAAGGCATTGTTATTGGCGGCGGTGCGGCTCTCATTCGTGCGGCTCAAAAAGTGCATTTGAATTTACACGATGATGAAAAAGTGGGCTATGAAATCATCATGCGCGCCATTAAAGCCCCATTAGCTCAAATCGCTATCAATGCCGGTTATGATGGCGGTGTGGTCGTGAATGAAGTGCAAAAACACGAAGGGCATTTTGGTTTTAACGCTAGCAATGGCAAGTATGTGGATATGTTTAAAGAAGGCATTATTGACCCCTTAAAAGTAGAAAGGATCGCCTTACAAAATGCGGTTTCGGTTTCAAGCCTGCTTTTAACCACAGAAGCCACCGTGCATGAAATTAAAGAAGAAAAAGCAACCCCAGCAATGCCTGATATGGGTGGCATGGGCGGTATGGGAGGCATGGGCGGCATGATGTAAGCCCCCTTGCTTTTTAGTATGATCTGCTTTTAAAATCCCCCCCTTCTAAAATCCCTTTTTTGGGGGGCTTTTTATCTCACAAAACCGCTCGCTTTGAAAAACGCGCAACAAAAAATCTCTGTTAAGCTTTTATCGTTAGCGCTCCATTAAAACAAAATCTAAAAACTCTTTCCAATACCACCCAAACAAACGCGCAAAAAATGCAAGATTCTAAAATTTTCTCCAAATGACAAAAAAAAAAAACGATTTCATGCTACAATGCTTTTAATACATTCTTACTTAATGTATAAAATTCCAATCACTCAATTTAATTTCAAAGGATATTTATGAAAAAAACCCTTTTACTCTCTCTCTCTCTCTCGCTTCATCGCTTTTAAACGCTGAAGACAACGGCTTTTTTATAAGCGCCGGCTATCAAATTGGCGAAGCCGCTCAAATGGTGAAAAACACCGGCGAATTGAAAAGACTTTCAGACACTTATGAAAATTTGAGCAATCTTTTAAACAATTTTAACAATCTCAATCAGGCGGTAACGAACGCGAGCAGCCCTTCAGAAATCAATGCTGCGATCGATAATTTAAAAGCGAACACGCAAGGGTTGACTGGCGAAAAAGACAATTCCCCGGCGTATCAAGCCGTCTCTTTAGCGCTCAATGCGGCGGTGGGCTTGTGGAACGTGATAGGCTATGCGATAATGTGCGGGAATGGGAATGGCACAGGGAGTGGGCCTGGTAGCGTTATTTTCAATAACCAACCAGGAAGCCAGACAACGAGCATCACTTGCAACCGGTATGAAGCGACTGGTCCTGGTAAATCCATGTCTATCCGAGAATTTGAAAAACTCAATAAAGCCTATCAAGCTATCCAACAGGCTTTAAAGAGTGGGAGTGGGTTTCCTGTCTTGGACGGGAAAGGCACAGAAGTGACCGTAACCTACACCTACGAATGCAAACAAACTGCTAATATTAATGGGGGTGTGGATCAATTCTGCCAACAAAATGGCAATAATAATGGTGTAACTAGCACTGGTAGCAACAACAAAGAAACGCAAAGCTTTACCTTCACCAATACCGCTCAAAACCTTTTAGAACAAGCCAGCACGATCATGAATGTCCTTAACACCCAATGCCCTTTGGTGCGATCCACGCATGATGAAAACGCTCCGGGTAATGGTAGCCCATGGAACATCAATACAAGCGGGAATGCGTGCCAAATCTTTGCCACTGAATTTAGCGCCGTTACTAACATGATCAAAAACGCCCAAGAAATCGTCGCGCAAGCTCAAAGCCTTAACCAGCAAAGCAATCAAAACGCGCCGCAAGATTTCAATCCTTACACCTCTGCTGATAGGGCTTTCGCTCAAAACATGCTCAATCACGCGCAAGCGCAAGCCAAGATGCTTGAACTAGCCGATCAAGTCAAAACCAATCTCAGCACTATCCCTAGTCATTTCGTTACAAACTACTTGGCAGCTTGCCGCAATGGGGGTGGGACATTGCCTAATGAAGGGGTTACTAACAACACTTGGGGAGCGGGTTGCGCGTATGTGGAAGAGACCATAACGGCTTTAAATAACAGCCTTGCGCATTTTGGCACTCAAGCCGAGCAAATCAAGCAATCTGAGTTATTGGCGCGCACGATACTTGATTTTAGAGGCAGTCTCAGTAATTTAAACAACACTTATAACAGCATCACCACGACCGCTTCAAACACGCCCAATTCCCCATTCCTTAAAAATTTGATAAGCCAATCCACTAACCCTAATAACCCCGGGGGCTTAAAGACCGTTTATCAAGTCAACCAAAGCGCTTATTCGCAATTATTAAGCGCCACGCAAGAATTAGGGCATAACCCTTTCAGACGCGTTGGATTAATCAGCTCTCAAACCAACAATGGTGCCATGAATGGGATCGGTGTACAAATAGGGTATAAACAATTTTTTGGTGAAAAGAGAAGGTGGGGATTAAGGTATTACGGCTTTTTTGATTACAACCATGCCTATATCAAATCCAGCTTTTTCAATTCAGCTTCTGATGTGTTCACTTATGGGGTAGGGACAGATGTCCTTTATAACTTCATCAATGATAAAGCCACCAAAAACAGCAAGATTTCTTTTGGGGTGTTTGGAGGGATTGCGTTAGCCGGCACTTCGTGGCTCAATTCCCAATACGTGAATTTAGCGACATTCAATAATTTCTATAGCGCTAAAATGAATGTGGCGAATTTCCAATTCTTATTCAACTTGGGCTTGAGGATGAACCTGGCTAAAAACAAAAAGAAAGCGAGCGATCATGCGGCTCAGCATGGCGTGGAATTGGGCGTGAAGATCCCCACGATCAACACCAATTACTATTCTTTACTAGGCACTCAACTCCAATACCGCAGGCTTTATAGCGTGTATTTGAATTACGTGTTTGCTTACTAATGTTTGGCTCTTTGTGAAACTCCCTTTTTTAAGGGGTTTCTTTTGAAGCCTTTGTTTGGGGGTTTCTTTTTTAAAGTCTTTCTTTTTTAAAGTCTTTCTTTTTTAAAGTCTTTCTTTTAAACTCTCTTTTTTTTGGGGGTTTTTTAAATTATTTTTTTTGAACTCCCTTTGTTTGAACTCCCTTTTTTGGGGGGTTTGATGAGAAATCCTTTTTAGCGTTTTTAGTGATTAGTTAGTGGGAAACTTGGCGTTAATTAAGCGGTAATCTCTTAAAAAAGCACTTCTTTAGGGGGTTTAGTGGGGTAAAAGGGGGATAGTTATTCCAAAATACTTCCTATATTCTCAAGAAAATAAAACAAAACTCAATAAAATGAGTTTTATTATAAAATAAGATCTAAAACAATAAAACAAAACCCCATTTTTTAAAAATGAAATTTTTTAAACAAAAAAAGCATTAAATCCTAATAAGATTTGTTAGATCTTGATAAAGCTTTTTTAAAACCCCAAAACTAACACTAACCAACATTAAAACGCATGGCGTCTATTGTGATCCTTATGGCATTAAAGCGCAACCAATTTTTTATTTAAGCAAAAAGCTGTTATGCCGTTTTAAGAGCGTGTCATTTCTTTGAAAACCGCAATATTTTTCAATTATTCTTGACAAGCGTTAAAAAAAATTGTATCATTATCTTTTTGTGAGACCCGTTAGCTCAGCTGGTAGAGCAATTCCCTTTTAAGGAATGGGCCGTTGGTTCAAATCCAACACGGGTCACCATTTGAGCGTAGTGGCTCCTTCATCTAGTGGTTAGGATACCACCCTTTCACGGTGGTTACAGGGGTTCAAATCCCCTAGGAGTCACCACTCTTTTAGTATAGATTTAGTTGGATTTTATCTCAATATTGTGGTCGCTTAGCTCAGTTGGTAGAGCGCTACCCTTACAAGGTAGATGTCATAAGTTCGAGTCTTATAGCGACCACCATTTTGACTTAGCTTCAAGCATGCGTTTTTAGGCTATGGGGTTTTGATAGGGAGCGGTAGTTCAGCTGGTTAGAATATCTGCCTGTCACGCAGGGGGTCGCGGGTTCGAGTCCCGTCCGCTCCGCCACCAAACGCTTTTAAAATCATTTCCTACGCTTTTTCATATAATAGTTAATCGTTAAAAATGACCCTTTCATCTAGTGGCCAAGGATACCACCCTTTCACGGTGGAAACGGAAGTTCAAATCTTTCAAGGGTCGCCACAAAGATTTCAAACTACACCCACAAATTATCTAAAAGCCTGGTTTTACCCACACGAGCCGCCACCAAAATGAGCGTGTTAGTTGGCTCTATGGTTTTTAAAGGCTCTAGTTTGTGGTTACAACATTCCAAATAATCCACTTCTAAATTTTTTAAAATTTCAAGCCCTAGTTTTTTCAGTTTTTCGCACGCTTTTTCGCCCCTATCTATGGCCTGCTGGATATTTTCTAGAGCTTTTGGAATGGCTAGGGCTTGTTTTCTTTCTGTTGCATTCAAATACACATTCCTAGAGCTTAAAGCCAAATGATCGCTATCTCGCGCAATCTCGCATGGCGTTATTTCAATGTCTAAAAGCAAATCTTTGACTAAATGCTGGATGATTAAAAGCTGTTGGGCGTCCTTTTTACCAAAATACGCTCTAGTGGGATTAGTAAGATGGAACAATTTTAACACGACCTGAACAACCCCATCAAAATGCCCATGACGCACCGCACCCTCTAAAGAGCGGGATAAAAATTTAGGGGCGTAGAGTTTCAGGCGTTGCTCTGCTTCATAGGGATACATTTCGCCAATTTTAGGTGCAAACACCGCACTAACGCCTAATGTTTCACACAAAGCCAAATCCTTTTCTAAAGGGCGCGGGTAAGCGCTAAAATCTTCGTTAGCCCCAAATTGCGTGGGGTTGACAAAAACGCTTACAATCGTGTGGGAATTTTCTTTCAAACTCCTTTCTATCAAGCTTTGATGCCCTCTGTGTAAAGCCCCCATAGTCGGCACAAACCCCACGCTTTCTTCCAAACTTTTACGATATTCTCTTAAAGCAGCAATCGTTTCTAACGCTCGCATTTAACAATCCTTTAAAAGCTCTAAAACTACTTCTCTAGGCTCTTTAGCCTG
Source organism: Helicobacter pylori (assembly GCA_008032955.1). Taxonomy (NCBI): domain Bacteria; kingdom Pseudomonadati; phylum Campylobacterota; class Epsilonproteobacteria; order Campylobacterales; family Helicobacteraceae; genus Helicobacter; species Helicobacter pylori. The sequence goes on along the minus strand of CP032046.1, from coordinate 1,478,361 downwards.
ATAAATGGGGCGGCCCACCACGATAAAATCGCTTAAATTTTGTTTGGCTTCTTTAGCGTTCGCCACCCTTTCTTGATCCTCTTTATCGCTTTTATTGAGCCTTATGCCAGGGGTTAAAGTCAAAAAGTCCTTACCTAAAGCCTCTTTGATCGCTAAACTTTCAAGCACCGAACACACCACCCCATCAATCCCGCTCTCTTTACCCATAGCGCTCAATTTTATCGCTTGAGTTTTTAAAGGGGCGTTATACACGCTCAAAAATTCCTCTTCGCTAAAGCTAGTTAAAGCGCTCACGCCCATGATCAAGGGGCGTTTTTTAAGAGCGTTTAAGCGTTGCATTAAAATGGTTAGCGCGCTTTTAGCGCTGCTTAAATGCACGGTGAGCATGTCAATTTCTAATTTCGCGCATTCTAGAGCGGCATTTGCCATAGTATAAGGAATATCATAGAGCTTCAAATCCAAAAAAATCTTAAAATTTTCATCAATCTTTCTGATTTCATCTAAAAAAACAGCCCCGTCTCTTATAAAAGATCTAAGCCCCACCTTAGCCCATAAATCTAAGCCCTTCAATTCTTGCAATAAGGAAAGGTTGTCCTCTTTTTTTTCTAAATCCAATGCGACACACAATTGCATGAAAGCCCTTTAAAGTGTAAAATAACGCCATTATAACAAAAAGAAATGGAAGAATTTTAGCTATGATAAGCGTTTCAAAAAAACCAAGTTTAAGAAAATGAGATTTAAGGGTTAAAGAGTGAAAGCGTTTTTAGGAGCGTTAGAGTTTCAAGAGAATGAATACGAAGAGCTTAAAGAGCTTTATGAAAGCTTAAAAACCAAGCAAAAGCCCCACACTTTGTTCATTTCTTGCGTGGATTCACGAGTCGTGCCTAATCTAATCACAGGCACCAAACCGGGCGAATTGTATGTGATCCGCAACATGGGCAATGTGATCCCCCCTAAAACAAGCTATAAAGAATCCCTTTCTACTATTGCAAGCATTGAATACGCTATTGCGCATGTGGGCATTCAAAACTTAATCATTTGCGGGCATAGCGATTGTGGGGCTTGCGGGAGCATTCATTTGATCAACGATGAAACCACCAAAGCTAAAACCCCTTACATTGCAAACTGGATACAATTTTTAGAGCCTATTAAAGAAGAATTAAAAGATCACCCGCAATTCAGCAACCATTTCGCCAAGCGTTCATGGCTTACAGAGCGTTTGAACGTGCGCTTGCAACTCAACAACCTCTTAAGCTATGATTTCATTCAAGAAAGAGTGATGAATAACGAATTAAAAATTTTTGGTTGGCACTACATTATAGAAACAGGCAGGATTTATAATTATAATTTTGAAAGCCATTTTTTTGAGCCGATTGAAGAAACCATTAAACAAAGGATAAGTCATGAAAACCCCTGAAACAAAAACCCCCAAACCCGTTTTAATCGCTGGGCCATGCGTCATTGAGAGTTTAGAAAATCTAAGAAGTATCGCTATTAAATTACAACCCCTAGCCAACAACGAGCGATTGGATTTTTATTTCAAAGCGAGTTTTGATAAGGCGAACCGCACGAGTTTAGAGAGTTACAGAGGGCCTGGTTTGGAAAAAGGCTTAGAAATGTTACAAACCATCAAAGAGGAATTTGGCTATAAAATTTTAACCGATGTGCATGAGAGCTATCAAGCAAGCGTGGCAGCCAAAGTAGCGGATATTTTACAAATCCCGGCGTTTTTGTGTCGCCAAACGGATCTGATTGTAGAAGTGAGCCAAACTAACGCTATTGTCAATATCAAAAAAGGGCAATTCATGAACCCAAAAGACATGCAATATTCTGTCTTAAAAGCCCTTAAAACAAGGGATAAAAGCATTCAAAGCCCCACTTATGAAACGGCGTTAAAAAATGGCGTGTGGTTGTGTGAAAGGGGGAGCAGCTTTGGGTATGGGAATTTAGTGGTGGATATGCGTTCTTTAAAAATCATGCAAGAGTTTGCCCCTGTGATTTTTGACGCTACCCATAGCGTGCAAATGCCTGGGGGAGCGAACGGGAAAAGTTCAGGGGACAGCTCTTTTGCCCCTATTTTAGCCAGAGCTGCGGCTGCGGTAGGGATTGATGGGTTGTTCGCTGAAACGCACATTGATCCTAAAAACGCCCTAAGCGATGGGGCGAACATGCTCAAACCTGATGAGCTAGAATATTTAGTAACCGACATGTTAAAAATCCAAAATTTATTTTAAAGGAATTTCATGCAAATCATAGAAGGGAAATTGCAATTACAAGGGAATGAAAGAGTCGCTATTTTAACCTCGCGCTTCAACCATATCATCACAGACAGATTAAAAGAAGGGGCGATGGATTGCTTTAAAAGGCATGGGGGCGATGAGAATCTTTTAGATCTCGTGCTAGTGCCTGGGGCTTATGAATTGCCTTTGATTTTAGACAAATTGTTAGAGAGTGGAAAATACGATGGCGTGTGCGTTTTAGGAGCCATTATTAGAGGGGGGACTCCGCATTTTGACTACGTGAGCGCGGAAGCGACTAAGGGCATTGCTAGCACGATGCTAAAATACAGCATGCCGGTAAGCTTTGGCGTGCTGACCACGGACAATATTGAACAAGCGATTGAAAGAGCGGGCAGTAAAGCCGGCAATAAGGGCTTTGAAGCGATGAGCACCCTCATTGAATTGTTGAGCTTGTGCCAAACTCTCAAGGGTTAAAATGGCGACACGAACTCAAGCCAGGGGGGCTGTGGTTGAATTGTTGTATGCGTTTGAGAGCGGTAATGAAGAAATTAAAAAAATCGCTTCTAGCATGTTGGAAGAAAAAAAGATTAAAAACAACCAGCTCGCTTTCGCTTTAAGCCTTTTTAATGGCGTGTTAGAAAAAATCAATGAAATTGACGCTCTTATTGAACCGCATTTAAAAGACTGGGATTTCAAACGATTAGGGAGCATGGAAAAGGCGATTTTACGCTTAGGAGCGTATGAAATTGGCTTCACGCCCACACAAAACCCTATTATCATCAATGAATGCATAGAGCTTGGCAAACTCTACGCTGAGCCTAACACCCCTAAATTTTTAAACGCTATCTTGGATTCTTTGAGCAAAAAACTCGCTCAAAAACCCTTGAATTGAGGGCGTTTTATGCTTAAATTTAAAAAATAATGCACTAATCACTAATCACTAATCACTAATCACTCATCACTCATCACTAAAGAGGGGGTTGGTGGGATTTGAGCGAGCGGTAGAAATAAAATTAAAGGAATAATATGGCATACAAATAGCGACTTGGAATTTTTAAAGCGATTAAGCTCTAATGATTTGAAAGATTTGTTTGATGTGCTTGTCTATGACAAAGATGGCGAAAAAAGATTTACTGAAGGATTAACGCTTTCAGAAGAATACAAAAGACATGGCAATGATGACGCTAAATACGCAGAAAGAATCGCTGAAGAGTTACAGCATTATGGGGCTAATAGCTTTGCGAGCGCGTTGAGAGGTACAGGGGTTTTATACAGAGAAATTTTGTGTGAAGTGTGCAATAAATTAAAAGTCAATTACAACAAAAAATCTGACACAACTTTGATTGAATAAAACATGCTTTCTAGTATTTTACAAAAAAGTTTGGAAAAAATGAGCGATGAGGAGATTAGAGAGCTTTGCGATGAATTAGGAGTGAAAAACACCAATAAATTAGGCAAGCAAGCCCTAAGCACAGCTGCTTTAACGCTTTTAGAATGGGGGGTTTCAAATCCTATCAATTAGCTTTAATTGTTGCAAATGCCGTGATAAAGGCGATTTTTCAAAGAGGGTTGTCTCTAGGGGCAAATGCCGCTCTTACAAGAGGGCTAAGCATTTTAACGGGTCCTGTTGGCTGGATCATTACAGGTGTATGGACAGCGATTGATATTGCAGGACCGGCTTATAGGGTAACCATACCGGCATGCATTTTGGTTACCACTTTACGCCTAAAAGCACAAGCAAACGAAATTAAAAATCTTCTTTAACTCTTTTTAAACCTTTTTTAAAAATACAATATAAACCTAGATGCTATAAAATGCCTGGGTTTTATTTTTAGCGTTTAAAAGAATTGATGCCTTAAAGCAATCTTAAGAGCGTTGGGTTTTTGAGTTTAAGCCTTTTTAGAATATTAAGTGTAGTTTTAGACAAATGATATTAAAATCAGTAACCACTTTAGAAAAACAGCGATGGAGCGCGAAAAGTCGTTTGTTTTTAATAAGTGATAAAACAATATAAAGGAATAATATGGCATACAAATATGATAGAGATTTGGAATTTTTAAAGCAATTGGAATCTAGTGATTTATTGGATTTGTTTGAGGTGCTTGTTTTTGGTAAAGACGGCGAAAAAAGACACAATGAAAAACTGACAAGCTCCATAGAATACAAAAGGCATGGCGATGATTACGCTAAATACGCAGAAAGAATCGCTGAAGAATTGCAATACTATGGGAGCAATAGTTTTGCGAGTTTCATTAAAGGCGAAGGGGTCTTATACAAAGAGATCCTATGCGATGTGTGCGATAAATTAAAGGTCAATTACAACAAGAAAACCGAAACGACTTTAATTGAACAAAACATGCTTTCTAAAATCTTAGAAAGAAGTTTGGAAGAAATGGATGATGAAGAAGTGAAAGAGATGTGCGATGAATTGTCCATAAAAAACACGGACAATTTAAACAGACAAGCCTTAAGCGCGGCGACTTTAACGCTGTTTAAAATGGGAGGCTTTAAATCTTATCAATTAGCGGTCATTGTTGCGAATGCGGTTGCAAAAACCATTCTAGGGCGTGGTTTATCGCTTGCGGGCAATCAAGTGCTTACAAGGACTCTGAGCTTTTTAACAGGCCCTGTTGGCTGGATCATTACAGGCGTATGGACAGCGATTGATATTGCAGGGCCGGCTTATAGGGTAACCATACCGGCATGCATTGTGGTCGCCACTTTACGCCTAAAAACACAGCAAGCCAGTGAAGATAAGAAGTCGTTACAAATAGAATCCATTTAAGCTTTTTTTTAGGGAAAAAGGTATAGAATGGAAACCTAGGTGCGAAAATGCATCTGGTTTTTATTTTAATTTAAAAGGGAGACAAAATGAGTAATAGTTGCAGTAATCAAAACCACAATCAAAAAGGTGATGCTAAAAATCAAAACAACGAAAGTTGTCAAAAAAATAGCCAAAACCAAGCCAATCAATGCAACGCTAACCACGAACATAAAAACGATAAAAAGTAAGGGTTAGAGGGTTAAAGGAGGGGGTTTCCTTGTGTCAAAAATCAAAATAGCGTTTCATTAAGTTAGCAGGTTAGCCCTACCCAAAGAAATCGTATGGTTTCTTGCTTTCAAATCAGATTTATCTTATCCAAAATGATAAAGCATATCAAAACATTTTAATCATTATTATTCTTTGGTTGTAAATCAATAAAACCCATTAGCATTTGTAGCGCAATATTCATGCGCAGTTAGCGGGTGTGTTTAAGCCTTTTAGGGCGTTAGACATGATTTTAAAAAATGATGCTGTAATCACTAATCACTAAAAAAGGGGTTTGGTGGGATTTGAGTGAGTGGTAGAAATAAAATTAAAGGGATTGCATGGCATACAGATACGATAGCGACTTGGCATTTTTAAAGCGATTAAGCTCTAGCGATCTGAAAGATTTGTTTGATGCGCTTGTTTATGATGAAGATGGCGCACTAAGAATGAATGAATAATTGACAAATTCAACAGAATACAAAAGGTATGGTAGCGATTACGCCAAATACCCCCACAAGGATCGCTGAAGAATTGCAGTGTTATGGGGGCAATACTTTTATTAATTTTTTAGAAACGAAGGGGTCTTATACAAAGAGATTTTGTGCGATGCGTGCGATCATTTAAAGAGGTTAATTACCATGAAGAATCTCCAACCTCTTTGATTGAGAAAAACATACTTTCTAAACTTTTGAAAGATAGTTTAGAAAAAATGAGTGGGAGAGAGATTAAAGAACTTTGCGATGAATTGGGCATGGCAAATATTGATAAAGTGATTGGTGAGAACAAACAAATCTTAATCGCATCTACTTTAACGCTGCTTAAAGCGGGCGGCTCTCATTCTTATGCGTTGGCTATAGCTGTTGCAGATGCAATGGTAAGATAAACTCTGGGGCATGGTTTATCGTCTGTGGTGGGTAAAGTAGCGCTTAAAAAACTTTGGGTATTTTAGCTGGCCCTATTGGTTGGGTCATTACAGGCGCGTTAGTGAGCATCAATCTTGCTGGGCCGGCTTATAGGGTAACCGTGCCTGCATGCGTTTTGGTTGCCACCTTACGCAAAAAATTAAAAGCAGAACAAGAAGCGAATGAAAAGAAAATGTGGTATTTAGTTATTATTTTTTGTATTCTCATTGGTCTGGCTGTTTTGGCTGTTTTTTTCATAAAAGGAAAACACCAATCAAGCAATAACCCAAAAAGCGGTGTTGAAAACCTTAAAAATCCTAGCCACAAGAATTAAAGAATGGCAACAACCGCTCCAAAACACAAAACCACCCCAAGCACAAAAACAACAAGGGAGCAGAGATTAAAGAGCGTTAAGGAGAGTAAAATCCCCTTTTAGCGTTTGAGGGAATTGACCGTCTGGAGCATGGCATCAGCGGTTTGAATGCTTTTAGAATTGGCTTCATAAGCCCTTTGAGCGGTGATTAGATCCGTCATTTCTTCTACCAATCTCACATTGCTCAATTCCAAAAAGCCTTGCCTTAACTTGCCCAATCCTTGAGAATCCGGGTTGCCCACAATCGCCTCACCGCTAGCGTTGGTGATTGAAAACAAATTATCCCCCATAGAGTGAAGCCCTGCCGGATTGACAAAATTAGCCAGCGTGATTTGCCCGATCACATTAGAGGTCGTTTGCAAGCCTTGAGTCACGCTCACCGTGCCATCCACACCGATATTCACTTGCGTGGTGTCTTCAGGCAAAGTGATTTGAGGGATCAAAAGATAGCCCTCGCTTGTTACAAGATTACCCTGTTCGTCTAGCTTAAAATTCCCGCTTCTTGTATAAGCGGTGGTGCCATCAGGCAACTGGACTTGAAAAAAGCCTTTGCCCGTAATGGCGACATCTAAATTATTTTCCGTTTCTTTAGGGCTGCCTTGCGAAAACATTTTAGTGATCGCGCTAGGGCGCACGCCTAAGCCCACTTCCATGCCATCTGGCGATAAAGTCGTGTTGCTTGTGTTAGTGCCGGCGTATTGCATCGCTTGGTAGAACAAGTCGTTAAAATCCGCACGAGATTTTTTAAACCCGGTGGTATTGACATTGGCGATATTGTTTGAAGTGGTGTCAATGTGCGTTTGTTGGGCGAGCATCCCTGAAGTGGCACTATAGAGAGAACGGAGCATGATTTTCCCTTTAAACTAAAACTTAACAACCTAGAATCATAACCAAAATAAGATTAAATTTGACTAAACTTGAAACGCTTTTTTAATAAAAAGGTTTAAAAAAGATTTAAACCTAGTCTCATGCAGAAATCTTATAAACGCCTTTAGCGTTTGAAATGAATGCGTTAGTGCTTTTAAGCATTATAAAAACCTTGTCAGTGGCATTATTTTGATTTTATAAGCGTTTTTACAACAACACGCTTTTCATGAATAAATACGCCAAAATCCAGCTTGAGATCAGTAGTTATAGAAATTCCATTTTACGCTTATCTTATTTAATGGGATTTAGACTAAATAAGGCTATTTTATGGCATAATAAAACACGTGGCAGTGTTTTTGCATGCCATTTGAAACCATTAGCTACCAACCTAATGGTTTGAAGAATAATGCATGCCAAGAAACACACTAAAATCTAAACAAGAAAGGAGTAAGCATGAAGCTAATCATAATCATGACAGGTTAATGGTGCTCGTAACACCACTACACTAAATACAGATCCTTAAGAGTTACCAACTCTTAAGGATCTTGTAAACCCCTTTTTTCTGTGACAAAACTATAATACAATAATCCTTAATTTAACTTAAATGATAGCGGTTTTTTATAAAATTGTAGATTTAATCCGTATTTAATCTAATAATCTGCCCATAATAAAACAATTCTCGTCAAGCGTTTCAAGGCTTTTTGCTTACTCGTTAATTCAGTTTTAATGCACTTTTATTCAAATTTAATCTCTCAAATACAGATAAAAGATTGATAAATTTTAGGGCGTTTTATTATGCACTTTCTTTTTGTATCCATTCACTCAAAACTTTTTAACAGCGTTCTTGGCGAAATGTTAGCCTTTTTTAAAGGGACAAAGCGCTTTTTTTGATAAGCCTCTAGACTGGATCGCCCTATCATGGCGGCATTGTCGCTGCAAAATTCTAAAGGGGCTAAAACAAGCTTGCAATCAAACTCAGCACACAAGTTTTCAAACGCCTTTCTTAAAGCTAGATTTTGGCTCGCTCCCCCCACAATGCCAAAAATTTTAGGGCGTTTGATTTTAAAATAGCGTTTAGTCTGCTGGATTAAATGCTCAATAGCCGCGCTTTGAAAATGATAGCCAATCTTTTGTTTTACCTCATCGTTCAAATTATGGGCGTTTTTTTCAACCTCCAAACGCACCGCATTTTTTAAACCTGAAAAACTAAAAGCCAGATTCGGGCTGTTTTTTAAAGGGATAGGGAACATTAAAGGCTCGTTTGGGTGCGCATAATCAAGGGCTAATTTTTCCACTATAGGGCCTCCTGGATAGCCCAAATCAAGCATTTTAGAAACCTTATCAAAACTCTCCCCAAAGCTATCGTCCAAACTCGTGGCAACGATTTTAATATTCTCATAATCTCTAGCCTCTAAAATCAAAGAATGCCCCCCAGAGACTAAGAGCACGCTTAAAGGCATGCAGGTTTGTTTTTCATTGATAAAGAGCGAATACACATGCCCTCTCAGATGATCTTCTAAAATCAAGGGCAAATTCAAAGACAAACTCAAGGCTTTTGCCATCATCAAACCTTCTATTAAGGTAACACTCAAACCTGGCTGATTCGTGATAGCGATGGCTTTGAGCTTGGAAAAATCCCTATTCAAGCTGATTTTAATGCGTTCTAACAAAAGCGGCAAATTCTCAGCATGCAAGCGCGATGCAAGCTCAGGCACAACGCCCCCATAAGGGCTGTGGCACTTTTCTTGAGAGATTTTAAAATGAGCGATGAGTTTGGCGTCCTCTATTCTTGTAAGGGCTAAAGAGCTGTCATCGCAAGAACTTTCAATGCTTAAAATCATGTCTTTATCTTTGAATAATATTAGAGCTTGAATTATACTTTGTTGGCTTGTATTTTAAAATCTTTAAGCCAAATATTTGATCGCATTCAAATAGCTTTTGTTGTTCGCTTTATTTTGATAAGCAATGTCAAACGCTGTGCCGTGGTCAGTGGAAACGCGTAAAATGGGGGCGTTCAAACTCACATTGATGCTTTCATCAAAATAGAGCGCTTTTAAAGGGGCTAGCCCCACATCATGACTCATGCTCACATAAAAGGGGGTTATTTTGCGTTTATTGGGAGCAAAAGCACTATCAGCCGGCATTGGCCCCAAAAAGCATTCAAAGCCCAGCGTTTGGTTGCCCTCTTGAATGGCTTTTAAAATCTTTTCATCCTCTTCCCCAAATAATCCCTCTTCACCCGCATGGGGGTTAAAGCCACACACTTGAACGATTTGAGCTTGAGTGCTTTTTTGAAACGCTAATAAAAACTTAACTAACGCCTCTACTTGAATGAGCTGAGAAACCGCGCTTAAAGGCACATGGTCGCTAAATAGCCCCACAAAGAGTTTTGAACACCCAAGCATCATGATGATTTGATGATCTTTATAGCGTTGTTTTAAAAAATCGGTATGCCCCACAAAAGGGATTTGAGCTTGTTGCCATGCGAGTTTGTTGATAGGCAAAGTGCAAATGCCATCCACTTCTTTATCATCCGCTAACTCGCAAGCCTTTTTAAAACTCTCAAAACTATACGCCCCACTTTGAGCGCTGACTTTGCCTATCGTGCTAGAGTTTAATAAGGGTAAGGGGGCATCAATAACGAGCGTGTTAAGCGTTTTGGTTTCATAAGCGTTATGAAGCAATTGATTAGCCCGCTCTAAAAGTTCGCCATCAATGAGATACAACGGCTCACAAATCGCGCTCACTTCCTTATGGCTTTTTAAAATCAATTCTAAGCCTACGCCTTGAATATCCCCGCAACTGATCGCAATTTTCTTTTTAGCCATTTTATCGCTTAATAAGTTGCGCCATTTCTAAAATCGCTTTTTCTAATCCCACTAAAACCGCTTTTGAAATCACGCTATGCCCAATATTAAGCTCTCTTAAAGAGGGGATTTTTAACAATTCTTTCACGTTAGAGTAATTCAACCCATGCCCAGCGCACACCACAATTCCCATAAAAAACGCTTCTTTGCTCATTCTCCTTAATTGCAAAAAGGCGTTGTGCAATTCTTCTTTCAATTCTTTGGGGCTTTTGTCTTTGAGCGCGCTAATGGCATGGATTTGATTGTTAGCGTTAGAATACAAAGCGTTGTGCAAATTCGCATACACCCCAGTGTGGAACTCCACCTGTTTGACTTGATGCTCCTTTGCAAAATGCAGAGCGTCTTTTAAAGGATCAACAAACAAAGACACTTCAATGCCTTTATTGTGATACGCTCTAATCACTTCCCCCAAACCCTTTAATGAACAATCCAACCCTCCCTCTGTCGTAACCTCATTTCTGTTTTCAGGCACGATCGTAACTTTACTGGGCTTATTTTTTAAAGAGCATAAAAAATCAGTGATCTCAGCATTGATAGAGCATTCAATGTTGATAGGCAAAGGGCTAATCTCAAGCAGTCTCAAAACATCTTCATTTTGAATGTGCCGTTTGTCTTCCCTCAAATGGATGGTGATTAAATCCACTTTATGGGTGTTTTTAGCGATAAACAGAGCCTCTAAAATCTCAGGCTCATAAGTCTTTCTCACTTCCCTTAAAGTAACAATGTGATCAATATTCAATCCAAAACGCATGACTATCCTTTATTTTATAATAATGATTTTGGAATTGTAACATAAAACCCCTCCTTATGCTTATAAGATTTTATCATCAAGCTATCTTTTAAAAATGCTATAATACCCAAAACAAAATGTCAATTAAATCCAATAAAAGTGTTGTGGGTGCTATATTTTTTAACCAGTTTATTTATTTGCTCTTTGGTTGTTTTGTGGTCTAAAAAATCCATGCTCTTTGTGGATAACGCCAATAAAATACAAGGCTTTCATCATGCAAGAACCCCACGAGCTGGGGGGCTTGGGATCTTTCTTTCTTTTGCGTTGGCTTGTTATCTTGAACCTTTTGAGATGCCTTTTAAGGGGTTTTTTGTTTTCTTGGGTTTGTTGTTAGTTTTTTTAAGCGGTTTTTTAGAAGACATTAACCTTTCATTAAGCCCCAAAATACGCCTTATTTTGCAAGCCGTAGGGGTTGTTTGCATCATCTCATCAACGCCTTTAGTGGTGAGCGATTTTTCGCCCCTTTTTAGCTTGCCTTATTTTATCGCTTTTTTATTCGCTATCTTTATGCTGGTGGGTATCAGTAACGCTATTAATATCATTGACGGGTTTAACGGGCTGGCATCAGGGATTTGCACGATCGCGCTTTTAGTCATTCATTATATAGACCCTAGCAGTTTGTCTTGTTTGCTCGCTTACATGGTGCTTGGGTTTATGGTGTTAAATTTCCCTTTAGGAAAGATTTTTTTAGGCGATGGGGGGGCGTATTTTTGGGTTTGGTGTGCGGGATTTCCCTTTTACATTTGAGTTTAGAGCAAAAAATCAGCGTGTTTTTTGGGCTCAATTTAATGCTTTATCCGGTCATAGAGGTGCTTTTTAGTATCCTAAGGCGCAAAATAAAACGCCAGAAAGCCACCATGCCAGATAACTTGCATTTGCACACCCTTTTATTTAAATTCTTGCAACAACGCTCTTTCAATTACCCTAACCCTTTATGCGCGTTTATCCTTATTCTGTGCAACCTGCCTTTTATTTTAATCAGCGTCTTATTCCGCTTAAATTCTTACGCGCTCATTGTCATTGGCCTAGTCTTTATCGCATGCTATTTAATGGGCTATGCTTGTTTGAACAGGCAAGTTTGTGCTTTAGAAAAGCGAGCGTTTCAATGAAAAAGCTCAAAAGTCTTTTTTTGAGCCTGCTCTTATGGGTCTATCCTTTAAGGAGTGAGCCGATCAATGAGGGGGCATACATTTTAGAAGAGATTGGCGATGTGCTTAGGTTTTTGCCTATTTTTGTGGGCACGGTCAGTTTGGCGATGCGCGATTATAGAGGGTTAGGGGAATTAGCGGTCGGCACATTAGTCACTCAAGGCGTGATTTATGGCCTTAAAGGAGCTTTTAGCAACGCCCATAAAGATGGGGCTAGAGTGGAATTTGCCAAACGCCCGTGCTGTAATTCTTGGAGAGGCATGCCAAGCGGGCATGCTGGGGGGTGTTTAGTGCGGCTGGGTTTGTGTATTATCGCTATGGGTGGAAGCCGGCTCTTCCTGTGATCGCTCTTGCAATCCTCACTGATGCTAGCAGAGTGGTGGCAGGACAACACACGATCTTGCAAGTTACAATCGGCAGCCTTATCGCATGGGGGTTTGCTTATTTGTTCACTTCACGCTACAAACCCAAGCAATGGATGCTCTATCCTGAAATATCTAGCGATTTTAAGGGCAGTAGCCGCTATGGGGTGAGCTTTTCTTATCAATGGTAAAGGGATAAAGTGCTAAAAAAATTATTATTCATTTCGCTCTTTTTAGGGTTTTTAAAAGCAGAGGGCGAACATTATGAAATCATCGTTGGGCTTTCAAAGGCTTTTTTGAAAGCCCAAGAAGTTTTGACTGCGATCCATCAAGCTTATAAAACCTGCATAGAAACCGGACATGATCGCACCCAAATACGCCTTCAAAGTGCTTTTTTAGAGAACTTGTCTCAAACAGAACAGCAATTTGATGACTATTTTGAAAAGGATTTTAAAAGCATAGAAGTTTTAAAAACCTTGCTTAAAGACATCCAATCGTTAGAAAAAGCTTCCAACAAACTCGCATGCATTGCCCCAAAAAACGCTCAAAATTTTGAAATTTTAGAGGGAGCGATAACGCAAATCATAGACTTAGAAAAACAGATGGATAAATTTATCAATGGCGCAAAATAAAGCCCATTTTGGCATGACGACTTAATTGAATATTGATTGTAAAAAGCTCTAATTCAGTTTGAATGATAGCCTTTTAAAGCGTTTTTAGAGAATTGAGTTTCGCCATGAGCAAAGATTAGCAATCCCATTTAAAAAACCAAAGCGTATTAAAGTTGGCTTTGAATATTCGTATTTAATAAAAACCAAATCCCTAATACTTATGCTTTCTTAGGCGTTTCACCACATAATCCCCTGCGCTTTGAATGATTTGCACTAAAACGATGATCACAACCACCGCATAAAAAAGCACATCGCCCCTATAACTTTGATAGCCAATCCTAATGGCTAAATCCCCCAATCCCCCAGCCCCTAACGCTCCAGCCATAGCCGAATAGCCTATTAGAGAAATTAAAGTGATGGTGATATTATTCACTAAAGAGGGCAGGCTCTCTAAAAGCATCATTTTAATGACTTCCAAATGAGACGCTCCCAAACTTAAAGTGGTTTCAATCTTGCCATGCTCTACTTCCATTAAAGAATTTTCAAAAAGCTTTGCGACAAAAGGAATGGCTGAAATGGCTAGCGGGATAATGCTTGCGCTAGAGCCAATGCTCGTGCCAATCAAAAAGCGCGATAAAGGCAAGAGCAAAATAATGAGAATGATAAAAGGGAAAGAGCGAGTCATGTTGATGGAAGTGTCTAAAATCTTATGCAAAAGGGGTTTGTTTAACAAATGCCCTTTTTTACTCACTAACAATAAAACCCCCAAAGGCAAGCCAAAAACAACCGCCAAAAAGCTCGCCACAAACACCATATAAAGCGTTTCTAGCGTGGCTTGAATGAGCATTTGAGAAATCATTTTAATCCTTTAATTTTTCCACTTGTAAGCCTAAAGCGTTTAAATACTCTAAAGCCCTTTGAGTCTCTGCAACACTGCCTAAAAACCGCACCACTAAATACCCTATATCTTTAGTCGTAAGCTCTTCAATATTGCCTGAAATGATACTCACGTCTATTTTAAAACGCCTGATCAAATTAGAAATGATCGGCTCGTCTAAATGCTCCCCTAAAAACACGATGCGATAAACGTCTTGCGATTTTTGATCCCCATGCTCGTTTTTGATACCAAGCAATTCTTTAGTAACGGCATGTTTAGGGTTAGCAAAAATTTCTTCTACCGAGCCTCTTTCCACAATTTCGCCGCTGCTGATCACACACATTTGATTGCACAATTCTTTAACCACTTCAATTTCATGCGTGATGAAAACGACGCTCAAATCAAACTTTTTTTGAATGCCGCTTAAAAGCGTTAAAATAGAATGCGTGGTTTTAGAATCCAGCGCGGATGTGGCTTCATCGCAAAGCAACAAATCAGGGCAATTCGCTAAACTCCTAGCGATCGCCACTCGTTGTTTTTGCCCACCGCTTAGCTGTTTAGGGTAAAAATGCATTTTATCTTCTAGCCCCACTAATTCCAATAATTCATGCACCCTGGATTGGATCTTAGTTTTTTCCCATCGGGCGATTTCTAGAGCGAAAGCGACATTTTCAAACACATTTTTAGCGCTCAATAAATTGAAATGCTGGAAAATCATGCCTATTTTTTGGCGTGCTTTTTGCAATTCTTTAGGCTTTAAGTTTAACAGATTGACCCCATTGACTAAAACTTCGCCAGAACTAGGACGCTCTAAACAATTGATCAGGCGGATGAGCGTGGATTTCCCCGCCCCTGAATAGCCTATCACGCCCAAAATATCGCCTTTTTTCAATTCCAAATTCACGCCTTTTAGAGCATGGAATCCGTTTTCATAAATCTTTTCAATGTTTTTTAATTCTACTACCATATTATTTGACTTTTTGACTTACTTGGACATTTGCGCGTTATTTTCCACGCTATTGAGCCATAAAAACACTTGCACCACGCTTTCATACAATTCTTCAGGTATCGTGCAGTCTAATCCCACCTTTAAGAGCGAATCCACCAGCATGGGGTTAGAAAAGAGCGCTATATCGTATTCCTTAGCTTTTTGAATGATCCTTTTAGCCACTTCGCCCACCCCGCTTGCGATCACTTTTGGGGCATGATCTTGCCCCATGTTATAGGCTAGGGCGGCGGCTTTTATGGTTTTATTCATCTAATACCCTAAAGTCAAAGCGTCGGCCTCATTCCAAGAGAAATTTTTTTCAAGCCCCTTTGTTTTTTTCAAAATAGAGACAACGCTGCGAACTAACATGTCCGTTTCAATATTCACACGCCGTTTGAGTTTATAAGTCTTAAAAAGGGTATTCTCTAAAGTGTAAGGGATAATCGTTAGCCAAAACCCCTTTTCTTCTACCTTGCTTAAAGTCAAACTCACCCCATCAATGGCGATAGAGCCTTGCTCAACGCACAACAAAAGCGTTTCTTTAGAAGCGCTGATGAAAAAATCCACTTGATTAGCGTTGTGAATGATTTTTTCAATGACCCCGATAGCGTCAATATGCCCTTGCACAAAATGCCCGTCTAAACTTGCGTTCGCTTTTAGGGCTGGCTCAATATGGACTAAATCCTTGTAATTTTCTAACGCCACGCTGTTTTGGGTTTTTTGGCTCAATTCCACGCTAAAATGCGTTTTTGAACTTTCTATGGCGGTTAAACACGCCCCATTAATCGCAATGCTATCGCCAAGCTTGGGATTGAGATCGCTCTCTATGCTTAAAATATTGTTGTGGAAACTCTTCACTTTAGCTATTTGATTGATTAGACCACTGAACATCGTTAATGATTATTTTCCTTATGTTAGAATGCTTAAGTATTGTAACATATTAAATAAAACCATAGGATAAAAGCATGTTTATTGATACGCATTGCCATTTGGATCACAAGGACTATGAAAACGATTTAGATGAAGTGTTAAAAGAGAGTTTAGAAAAAGGCGTTACGCAATGCGTGATTCCGGGTGCGGACATGAAAGATTTGAATAGAGCGGTAGGGATTAGCGAAAAATTTGAAGGCGTGTTTTTTGCCATAGGCGCTCACCCTTATGATGTGGAGAGTTTTGATGAAAGCCTGTTTGAAAAGTTTGTTGGGCATCAAAAATGCGTGGCGATAGGCGAATGCGGGCTGGATTACTACCGCTTGCCTGAATTGAATGAAAGAGAAAATTATAAAAGCAAGCAAAAAGAAGTTTTCACCAAACAGATTGAATTTTCTATCCAACACAACAAGCCATTGATCATCCATATTAGAGAGGCGAGTTTTGATAGTTTGAATCTTTTAAAAAGCTATCCTAAGGCTTTTGGGGTGTTGCATTGCTTTAACGCTGATAGCATGCTTTTGGAATTGAGCGATCGTTTTTATTATGGGATAGGGGGGGTTAGCACTTTTAAAAACGCTAAAAGACTGGTAGAGATCCTCCCTAAAATCCCTAAAAACAGGCTTCTTTTAGAAACGGATTCGCCTTATTTGACCCCACACCCTTTTAGAGGCACCAGGAATAGCCCCATTTATATCCCTTTAATCGCTCAAAAAATTGCCGAAATCATCCACATAGAAACTGAAGAGCTCGCTTCTTTAAGCACGCATAACGCTCAAACGCTTTTTAACTTCCCCTAAAATTAGGGTTGTGTTAGAAAGCGTTATTCAAGTTTAGTTATAATCAAGGCTATTTTAAAAGCTAGATTAATTATTAGGATATGATGCCAAAAAGAATGAAGTGTTTTAGTCAAAAATGGTTGGTTTTTTTTGTTGCCCATTGGCTTTTGTTGGCTTCTTTAAGTCATGCGAAGATGGCTTTTGAATCTAATATTGACACCAAAGCGTTAGAGGCTTTTGGGGTCAATGCGAGCTTTTTATCCCAAATGCCAGGCGCTTTAAAAAAGGTGAATAAAGAAGAGGAATGGAAAAAGTTAGTCAAAAGATTTGATGTGAATTACCAATTCATCCCTATCATTAAAAACATGCTCATAGAAGCGAGCGTGCCGCAAGAATTTTTATTTTTAGCCATGGCCGAGTCTAAGTTTTCATCAAGGGCTTATAGCAGGAAAAAAGCGGTAGGGATTTGGCAATTCATGCCAAGCACGGCCAAAGAGTTAGGGCTTAAGGTCAATCATTACATTGATGAAAGGAGAGATCCCATTAAAAGCACTCAAGCGGCGATCGCTTATTTGAAACGGCTCTACAAGCAAACCGGTGAGTGGTATTTGGTCGCTATGGCGTATAATTATGGCTTACGAAAGGTTCAAAACGCTATTAAAGCCGCCGGCACTTCAGACATTAAAGTCTTGCTGGATGAAGATAAAAATACCTCCCTAAAGAAACGCGAGAGTATATCCGCTCCATTCTAAGCCTAGCGTTAAAATTCAACAGCCTAGACAACCTCAAAGATAAAGAGTATCTGCTCAATCGTGGGGCGAGGGTGAGTTTAGTGGGCGTCCCGTTTAAAAGGCACACTTCTTTAGTCCAAGTGGCCAAAAATTTGAATTTGAGTTTAGAAACCTTAAAATCCTACAACCACCAATTCCGCTATAACATTCTGCCCTCTAAAGACCCCACCTACACCATTTATATCCCTTATGAAAAACTCGCCCTTTTCAAACAACGCCAGCTCAAACAAAATAAAAACGCTCAAGCTAATCCTAAAAGCCCTTTCATCACCCATGTGGTCTTGCCTAAAGAAACCTTATCTTCTATCGCCAAACGCTATCAAGTCAGTATTTCTAGCATCCAATTAGCCAATAACCTCAAAGATTCTAGTATTTTTATCCACCAACGCTTAATCATCCCCACTAACAAAAAGTTACTCGCTACGAGGGAATTTTAATGGGTTGGGCGTTGAAAAGAGTTTGTTTTTTAGGCGTTATTTTTTTGATTAGCGCTTGTGCGGTTAAAAAAGAGGGAATAAAGAATTTGTCTTACAAGCATGAAAGCTTGCGCGCTTATGAAAACGCTAAGGATTATGACCCAACAACCAAAAAAGCCACCTATAAACGCAATTTTTTTGAACGCCATTTCAAACACCATACCGATTCGCAAGATAGCAACACAAAAGATCAGCCACTAGATAACGGCATGCGCGATTCTAGCGCGATCCAAAGAGCCACCATGCGCCCTTATCAAGTGGGGGGCAAGTGGTATTACCCCACTGAAGTGGATTTAGGCGAAAAATTTGATGGCGTTGCGAGCTGGTATGGCCCCAATTTCCATGCCAAAAAAACCAGTAATGGGGAAATCTATAACATGTATGCCCACACCGCCGCGCACAAAACTTTACCCATGAACACCGTGGTGAAAGTCATCAATGTTGATAATAACTTAAGCACCATTGTGCGCATTAATGATAGAGGGCCTTTTGTGAGCGATCGCATCATTGATTTGTCTAATGCGGCCGCTAGGGATATTGACATGGTTAAAAAAGGCACGGCCAGCGTGCGTCTCATTGTTTTGGGTTTTGGTGGGGTTATCTCCACGCAATACGAACAATCCTTTAACGCCAGCTCTTCAAAGATCTTGCACAAGGAATTTAAAGTCGGCGAGAGCGAAAAAAGCGTGAGCGGAGGGAAATTTTCTTTGCAAATGGGGGCTTTTAGAAACCAAATAGGCGCTCAAACTTTAGCGGATAAATTGCAAGCAGAAAATCCAAATTACAGCGTCAAGGTTGCTTTTAAAGACGATTTGTATAAAGTTTTAGTTCAAGGGTTTCAAAGCGAAGAAGAGGCTAGGGATTTTATGAAAAAATACAACCAGAATGCGGTTTTAACGAGAGAATGATTAAGTTATTGCTTTTAGATGTGGATGGCACGCTCACGGACGGGTCGTTGTATTTTGATGAAAATTTTCACGAAATCAAGGCTTTTAATGTCAAAGACGGGCTTGGCATGACGCTATGGCAAAAATTAGGCAAAAAAATCGCTATCATTACAGGAAGAACTTCAATCATGGTGAAAAAACGCATGGAGAGCTTGGGCGTTCAGTTTGTTTTTATGGGCGTTGAAAATAAAAACGCCGTTATAGAGCGACTCAAAAAAGACTTGCAATTGAGCGCACAAGAAATCGCATGCGTGGGCGATGATTATAACGATTTAGGCATGTTTAAGGCATGCGCTTTGAGTTTCGCCCCTTTTGATGCGCACCCCTTGCTTAAAAGCAAGGCTTATAAAGTGTTGCAAAATTCAGGGGGCAAGGGGGCTGTTAGGGAAGCGATTGATTATCTTTTAACATTAGAAGGCTTGCAAGATGAAGCGCTCAAGCTTTACCTCTAATAGCGTTTTAAACTTCTTTGTGGTTTTATCTTTCATCACGATAGGGCTAGTCTTTTTCTTTTTGCGTTCCCAACCCACTAGCGTTATCTCTAAAGAAAATATCCCTAAAATTGAATTAGAAAATTTTAAAGCGTTTCAAATCAACGATAAAATCCTTGATCTGTCCATAGAGGGTAAAAAAGCCCTACAATACGATGATTACGAAATCTTTTTTGATTCCAAAATCAAGCGCTATGATGAAGACACCATTGAAAGCGTTGAGTCTCCTAAAGCCAAACGGCAGCAGGATTTGTATTTCTTCCCTAATGGGGTTACTTATAAAAGAAGCGATGATTCTAGTTTTTGGAGTGAAACAGGGATTTACAACCATAAGGAGCAAAATTTTAAAGGCAAGGGCCGTTTCATTCTCACTTCAAAGGATAGCAAGATTGAAGGGCTTGACATTTCTTATTCGCATGCTTTAGCCGTTATTGAAGCTCAAAGCATTCAAGCTAATTTGTTTTTAGATGAAATCAAACAAAGCCAGAAAGAAAAGAAAAAATTCCCCACTTTCAAAGGAGGTTTTTAATGCGTTGGTGGTGTTTTTTGGTGTGTTGTTTTGGTATTTTAAGCGTGATGAGCGCTCAAAAAACAGACAATAAAGGTTTGAAAAAAGAAAGAGAGCTTTTAGAGATCACCGGCAACCAATTTGTAGCGAACGACAAAACAAAAACCGCCGTTATTCAAGGCAATGTGCAGATCAAAAAAGGTAAAGACCGGTTGTTTGCGGATAAAGTGAGCGTGTTTTTAAACGATAAACGAAAGCCTGAACGCTATGAAGCCACAGGGAACACGCATTTTAACATCTTTACAGAGGATAATCGTGAAATCAGCGGGAGCGCTGACAAGCTCATTTATAACGCGCTGAATGGGGAATACAAATTGTTGCAAAATGCGGTGGTTAGAGAAGTGGGGAAATCTAATGTCATCACCGGTGATGAAATCATTTTAAACAAAACCAAGGGTTATGCTGATGTGTTGGGGAGTGCGAAACGGCCCGCTAAATTCGTGTTTGATATGGAAGATATTAATGAAGAAAATCGTAAGGCTAAATTGAAGAAGAAGGGTGCTAAGGAAAAACCATGATCGCCATTAAAGACGCTCATTTTCTCACTTCTTCTGGTCAACTTTCGCAATGCCCTGCGAGCTTGACTTCTGAAATGGTCATTTTAGGGCGTAGCAATGTAGGTAAAAGCTCGTTTATTAATACCTTGTTAGGAAAAAATCTCGCCAAAAGTTCAGCAACGCCTGGAAAAACCCGTTTAGCGAATTTTTTTTCCACCACTTGGGAAGATAAAGAAAACGCCTTAACGACTACTTTTAATGTGATTGATTTGCCCGGGTTTGGCTACGCTAAAGTTTCTAAAAGCTTGAAAAAAGAATGGGAGGGGTTTTTATGGGAATTGTTGAGCGTTAGGGTTTCTATCAAACTTTTTATCCATTTAGTGGATGCGCGCCATTTGGATTTAGGAATTGATAAAAACGCTAAAGAAAACATTCAAGCCCTTCTAAGGCCCGATCAAGCCTACCTTTCTCTTTTTACGAAATTTGACAAGTTGAATAAAAACGAGCAACACCGCCTTTTTTTAAACGCTCCTAAACCTTTTTTAATCAATACCACCCATTTTAACGCTCTTTCTTCAAAATACCCAACCCTTGAAATAGTGCGCCAAACCCTTTTGAAATACTTGCTCACTAACCCCTTATAAGCCACAAAACCATGCTCTCTTTAAAACAAGATTCCTTTTTTTTCTTATGTTTAGGGATTTTTGGTTTTTATTTTTATAGCCTTTTAAGAGACTTAATGCCTTTTTTACCCCCGATGATTGGGTTTTTATTCTTGTTTTATGCGAAAAAATATGACCATTTTCTGCCAAGCCTAAGCGTATTTGGTTGTTTGTTTTGGTTTGAAAGCATGCATTTAAAGACTTTAGGCGTTTTGGCTTTATTGTTTTTAATCTACCATCAAATCATCTATAAAAACTCTTTAAAGCTTTTTAATGACGGCTTTTTATTCAAAACTTTGCATGTCTTTTTGGTTTATTACCTCTATTTATCGCGCTTTTTTTCGGTGTCTTTGGATTTGAAGATACTCGGTTTTCTCGCTCTTTTTGCGTTCATAGAGAGCGCTTTGTGGGGTTTGTATGAAAAATCTTCGCTATAAGCTTTTACTCTTTGTTTTTATAGGGTTTTGGGGGTTATTGGTTTTAAATTTATTTATTTTAAGCGTTAAAAATCAAGAATACTATGAAAAACTGGCCGAACGCAACATGACCAAAAAGGAATTTTTAGTCCCTACAAGGGGCAATATTACAGACAGAAATGATGAGTTTTTAGCCACTAACGAATTGGTGTTTGGCGTGTTTTTGCCTAGCGGATTGAAACAAAAAGAGCTTTTAGAAAAAATTGAAATCATCCAAAAGTTTTTTCCTAACTTTTCCAAAGAAACGCTTTTAAACGATTACCAAAAAGAAAATTCGCTTTATAACCATAACCTCATTAAAGTGGTAGGTCTCATTCCTTATGCCACCATGCAACCTCTTTATACCAAACTCATCCAAACTCAAGGCATTTTTGTGCTGCCTTTAGACAAGCGCTACTACCCTAATAACGCTTTAGCTTCGCATGTTTTAGGCTATGTGGGGGTGGCAAGCTTGCAAGATTTAAAAGACGATGAAGAGAATCAATACAGCCAGATTGTGGGCAAAACCGGCATTGAAAAAGAATACAACAAGCTTTTACAAGGCAGGGTGGGCTATAAAATCATGCGTGTCAATGCGCTCAATCAGGAATTAGCCACTTTAGAAGTAGTGCCGCCAAGCACCAATAACCACTTGCAATTGAGTTTAGACAAACGCTTGCAAAAAGAAGCGGACAAACTCTTTGAAAATAAAAGGGGGGCGATTTTAGTGATGGATGCAGAAAATGGGGAATTGCTCGTTGCAGGAAGTTACCCTGAATACAATTTGAACGATTTTGTAGGCGGGATCAGTCAAGACAAATGGCAAAAACTTCAAGATGATATTTATAACCCCTTATTAAACCGCTTCGCTAACGCCTTGTATCCGCCGGGATCTGTGGTTAAAATGGGCGTGGGGTTAAGCTTTTTAGAAAACCTTCATATCACAGAAAACACCACCATACCCACACCGCCTTTTATTGAAGTGGGTAAGCGCAAATTCAGGGACTGGAAAAAAACAGGGCATGGCAATTCCAATTTGTATAAAGCCATTAGGGAGTCCGTGGATGTGTATTTTTATAAGTTTGGGCTTGAAATCTCTATAGAAAAACTCTCTAAAACCTTAAGGGAAGTGGGCTTTGGGGAAAAAACGGGCGTTGATTTGCCGAATGAATTTGTGGGGATTGTGCCGGATAATTTGTGGAAACTCAAACGCTTCAATCAAGACTGGCACGTTGGGGACACGCTCATTACCGCTATTGGGCAAGGCTCTTTCTTAGCCACGCCCTTACAAGTGCTAGCCTACACGGGACTCATTGCGACAGGCAAACTGGCGACGCCTCATTTTGCTATCAACAACAAACAACCGCTCAAAGACCCCCTAAATAGCTTTCAAAAAAAGAAGCTCCAAGCCTTGCGCGTTGGAATGTATGAAGTGTGCAACCATAAAGACGGCACCGCTTATCATTCCACAAGAGGTTCTAAGGTTACTTTAGCGTGTAAAACCGGCACCGCGCAAGTCGTAGAAATCGCTCAAAACATCGTCAATCGCATGAAAGAAAAGGATATGGAATATTTCCATCGATCCCATGCGTGGATTACGGCATTTTTGCCTTATGAAAAACCCAAATACGCTATCACTATTCTAGTAGAACATGGGGAAGGGGGATCAAAACTAGGGGGCTTGTTAGTGAAAATGAGTAATAAACTCTATGAGCTTGGCTATCTTTAATAAGCTCCAAATCTTTTCAAAAACGCATTAACTCAAACGCTAAAGACAATCAGCCAACTTGTTTTCAACTGATTCTATCGCTCTATAACCCAGTCTAACGGGTGGTTTAAAAACTGGCCTTTATTAAAGAACACTCTAAAAGCGTAAAACTTTAATGAGATTTAGGCTTGCTGTATTTTTGGCTTTATTCTAATCGCATATTGATGGCTAAAATCTTATTTAATCTTTTTAAAAATGGGGTTTTAGTTATTTGGCTTCATCGTTTTAGATTTTATCATGATTTTCTTAAAGGGATAGAGAGGGTTATTTTGCGCCATTTCCCCCTTAAGAAATAACGCTTTTTAAGAAATTGTTGCTTGATTAACGCAAGCTCTTTTCGTTTTGTTTTAAAAAGACTTTTAGCGTTTTTAATGCTCAATGAGAAAAGAGTTTTTTATTAGCGCCTATAAAGCGCCATTCAAACTAAAGGTGAATTTTGCCTAAATGGCTTAAAAAGCCGGGATAATCGCCCCCTTATAGGTATCCAAAATGAATTTCCTGGTCTTTTCGCTTTGTAAGGCTTCAATCAGCGCTTTTATGGCTTCATCTTGCGCGTTATCCTCACGAGAGGCTACAAGATTGGCATAAGGCGAGTCCTTGTCTTCTGAAAATAAGGCTCCGGTGAGTTTTGCTTGCAAGGCATAATTCCCTGTTACAATAGCCCCATCCACATCCCCTAAAACCTTAGGCAATAGCGCGGCTTCTAAAGGCTTGATTTTGATGTTGTAAGGATTTTTGACAATATCAAACTCCGTAGCGTATAGATTGCTTGGATCTTTGAGAGCGATAAGGCCTTGCTTATGCAATAAAATCAACGCCCTGCCTTGATTGGCCGGATCGTTTGGTACAGCAATCACTGAGCCTTTTTTAAGGTTTTTAATGTCTGTGATTTTTTGAGAATAAAATCTTAAAGGCTCCACATGGATATTGGCCAAACCAACAAGGTGCATTTTTCTGTCCAAATTAAACCGATCCAAATAAGGGCGGTGCTGGAAGTAATTCGCGTCTAAAGAGCCGTCATTGAGCGCTAAATTAGGCAACACATAATCGGTAAAAGACACGATCACTAATTTGATCCCTTTCTCCTTCAAATCGTCCACGACTGATTGCAAGATTTGCGCATGCGGCACAGGGTTAGCGCCCACTTTAAGCTCACGAGTGATTTTGCGGTCTTCTTTTTTTTCTTTGTGGTGTTTGGCGTCTAAAAGATTAAAAAAACCTAAAACAATAGCGGTTACGCAAATAATACGCTTGAATATATTCATAAAAACCCCTTTATTAAAAAAAATTAATTCAAAAATGATAAAAAGATAAAACGATATGAAAACTTTAAAACTAAGCGAAGAATCAAAAAGAAAGGATTTAACCAAGAAAGAACTCTCTTGGTTAAAAGAATTAAGCCGATTAAAGCTTAATGGAATTTTCCTTAAGATACTCTGCAACGCCTTGGTGAGTTGCTTTCATGCCTTTATCGCCTTTTCTCCAACCTGCTGGGCAAACTTCACCATGTTCTTCAAAGTGTAAGAGAGCGTCTACCATGCGAAGCATTTCATCTGCATTCCTACCCAATGGCAAGTCATTGATCACCGCATGCCTTACTTTCATGTTTTTGTCAATCAAAAAAGCACCTCTCAAAGCGATCGCTTCTTCAAACAGCACATCATAGTCTCTAGAAATGCTTTTGGTAATATCAGCTACCATAGGGAAAGTTACTTGACCAATACCGCCTTTTTCTACAGGGGTGTTTTTCCATGCAAAATGCACTTGTTCGCTGTCAATAGACACGCCAATCACATTAAAGCCTTTTTCTTGGAAGTCTTTCACTCTTTTGTCAAACGCAATGATTTCTGTAGGGCATACAAAAGTAAAATCTTTTGGCCAAAAGAAAAGAATCGCACCATTCTTACCTAAATTTTTAGAAAGCTCAAAGTGTTCATCAACCTCATTGTTTCCTAAAACGGCAGGTGCTTTAAAGTCTGGGGCAAGTTTTGTAACTAACATATACAACTCCTTAAGTGTTTTAAAATTTTGTTGGATCAAAATTAAACCTAAAATAGATTTAATTTAATTATGCTTTCCACTCAATCAGTGGAAACATGGTGGAGTATAATCTTAAAAAGTTAATGAAAGGATATTTCCTTTTAAATTTTAAGATTTTGTGAAAAATAGTTTCATTTTTACTGCTTGTATTTCCTTGAAATAGTGTTATAATCGCTTCATAAATCATACAAAAGGAATTGTCATGCTGATCGCTCGCTTTAAAAAAGCTTTAATCTCTTATTCTTTAGGCACGCTTGTCGCTTCATTATTGTTGAATGTGTGCAACGCTTCAATGCAAGAAGTCAAAGTCAAGGATTATTTCGGGGAGCAAACTATAAAGCTTCCTGTTTCTAAAATAGCCTATATAGGGAGCTATGTAGAAGTGCCTGCCATGCTTAATGTTTGGAATAGGGTCGTGGGCGTTTCGGATTACGCTTTTAAAGATGACATTGTTAAAGCCACTCTCAAAGGCGAGGATCTTAAACGAGTCAAACACATGAGCACTGATCACACAGCCGCATTGAATGTGGAATTATTAAAAAAGCTTAGCCCTGATCTTGTGGTAACCTTTGTGGGTAACCCTAAAGCGGTAGAGCATGCGAAAAAATTTGGGATTTCATTCCTTTCTTTCCAAGAAACAACGATCGCAGAGGCCATGCAAGCTATGCAAGCTCAAGCCACGGTCTTAGAGATTGACGCTTCCAAAAAATTCGCCAAAATGCAAGAAACTTTGGATTTTATTGCTGAGCGTTTGAAAAATGTTAAAAAGAAAAAGGGCGTGGAGCTTTTCCATAAAGCCAATAAAATCAGCGGTCATCAGGCCATTAGCTCAGACATTTTAGAAAAAGGGGGCATAGACAATTTTGGCTTGAAATATGTTAAATTTGGGCGCGCTGACATTAGCGTGGAAAAAATCGTTAAAGAAAACCCTGAAATCATTTTCATTTGGTGGGTAAGTCCGCTCACGCCTGAAGACGTGTTAAACAACCCCAAGTTTTCCACTATTAAGGCCATTAAAAACAAGCAAGTTTATAAACTCCCCACAATGGATATTGGCGGGCCAAGAGCCCCGCTCATTAGCCTTTTTATCGCTTTAAAAGCCCACCCTGAAGCGTTTAAGGGCGTGGATATTAATGCGATGGTGAAAGATTATTATAAGGTGGTTTTTGATTTGAATGATGCAGAAGTTGAACCCTTTTTATGGCATTAATTTTTAAAAAAAGGGCGATATTTTTTAGCCCTTCGTGTATCGCGCTAGGCTTAGAACAAGCCCTATAGCGATACAATTCGCTAAAAGCGAACTCCCTCCATAGCTCAAAAACGGCACCGCTAGGCCCTTAACCGGAAAAATCCCGCCCACCCCAAAGGCGTTGATCACCAAAGAAAAACTGATGAGCAGCACCACGCCCACGCAAAATAGCGAATATTTTGGCTCTTTCAAGCGGTTAGCGATCCTAAAAATCAAA
Organism: Helicobacter pylori; assembly: GCA_008032955.1. NCBI lineage: Bacteria > Pseudomonadati > Campylobacterota > Epsilonproteobacteria > Campylobacterales > Helicobacteraceae > Helicobacter > Helicobacter pylori. The sequence goes on along the minus strand of CP032046.1, from coordinate 1,451,435 downwards.
ACAATCAAAACAGAAAACAAAATAAAACAAACGCATAGCCCCAAAAACCCCCATTCTTCGGCGATCCCAGCTAAGACCATGTCCGTATGCACTTCGCTCAAAAACCCAAGCTTGATTTGCCCTAGCCCAAGCCCTTGCCCAAACAACCCCCCATTATGCATGGCATTGCCTGCATGAAAGACTTGATAAGATTCGGGCAAGTCGCTTATTCTAAGAGCGTTCGCTAATTTATCCGGCAAAAGCGTGAAAAGCGAATTTTGCAAATTAGACCACCACAATTTCACGCGTAAAATCCTATGAGGGCTTGTAACAATCGCTAAAACGCTGATCGCAAGCGCCCCTAAAACAATCAAGCCAAACAAATGCGCACTCCCTCCAGAAAAGACTAACAGCATGATTAAAACTGCCCCCAAAAGAACGATCTGCCCCAAATCGTTTTGCAAAAACCCCACCCCAACCGCTAATACCACAAACACCACTGAATAAGGCCCAAAAATGATCAGTTCTTCTTTAACACTAGTCTTTTCTTTTGCCACAAAGGTGCGAGACAAACTCCACGCAAGAAAAAAAGTGAAACCAATCTTTAAAAACTCCAAAGGCGCTAGAGAGAAAAACCCCAAACGAATCCATCGCTTCGCCCCCCCAGCGCTACTGGAAAGGCTTTCTGGCAAAAAAAACATGCCAATAATGAGTAGTGATGGGACAAAAAGGAGAAAAAACCCCAAACGGCTAAACCACTTGCTAGGATCAACCCTAGACAACCCCCACATGATAACAATCCCTATGATCGCACTTAAAAGCTGGCGTATGAAAAAATGGAATTCCCCATAATGATACAGCACCACTGTGGTGTAAGTTGAGAGCGAATAGCTCATCAATACCCCCAAAAAATCAATAGCGAAGCGCAAAAAAACAGGTTTCTGTCTGTGGTCATTAGGATTTCCTTATTTTGGTTTTTGAATAGGCGTTATTTTAAGGTATTTTAGGGGTATTTTACACTATAATGGCTCTGAATTGGCTTAGCACTCCAACTTTAAGCATGCTGTGAAATTCATCGCATTCTTTGATGAAAAAGCGAGAAAAAAGCGAGCCGATTTTGGAATGCTTTTTGCATGTTATTAATTCGCAAGGGTTTAAAAAAGGGGTTTTGTATGGATTTTTCTAAAGCGTTTGGATTGGTTTATAAAGCGTTGGATTATAGGGCTTTAAGGCAAGATATGATCGCTTCTAACATCGCTAATGTGGACACCCCCTTTTACAGGCCAAAGGATTTGGATTTTGAAAGCGTTTTAGCGGAGAAAAAAGCAGAAATTTTTGAAAACCAAACCAGTAAAGTTTTGCCTTTAGCCCACACTAACCCTAGGCATTTAGACTTTGAAAATAGCGTTAAAGATGGGGCGAGCCTTTTTTTTAGAGACGGGCATTTGGCTAAAAATGATGGCAACAGCGTGGATTTAGACATAGAGACGAGTGAAATGGGCAAGAACTCTACCATGTATTTAGCCTTGAGTTCGGCCTTAAAAAAGTATCGAGGCGTGATCAATTACGCCATTGATTCCAGTAAGAATTTATAGTTAAGGGAAAGCATGTTTTTATCTTCTTTTGATATTAGCGGTTATGGCTTGTCCGCTCAACGCTTAAGGGCTAATTTGATTTCTTCTAATATCGCTAACGCTAACACCACGCGCACGAGCGAAGGAGGCCCTTATAGGAGGCAAGAAGCGGTGTTTAGGGCTTTTGATTTCAACGAGATTTTAAACCAAAAAATCGCCCAAAACCATCAAATCACCCCCTATGAAGACCCCTTAGATGAAGGCGATGACAACCCCTTAATCCCCATTACAAGCGTGGTGGTGGATAAGATTGCGCGCGATGATAGCGAGCCGTTGATGAAATACGACCCGAGCCACCCTGACGCTAACGCTCAAGGCTATGTGGCTTACCCCAATGTGAATGCGGTGGTTGAAATGGCGGACTTAGTGGAAGCGACTAGAGCCTATCAGGCTAATGTCGCAGCTTTCCAAAGCGCTAAAAACATGGCGCAAAACGCGATTGGCATGTTACAAACTTGAATGATTTGTAACAATTTATGGTAGTATAAGGAAATTTAGGTAGTATTAGCCAAAGATTCGTAGAATACAGAAATGAATAGGATATTTAATAGAGTTAAATTTTTAAAAAAGAGCTTAAGGAGGTTCTATGCAAGCCATACACAATGATAAAAGCTTATTGAGTCCTTTCTCTGAGCTTAACACGGACAACAGGACTAAAAGAGAAGAATCGGGTAACGCCTTTAAAGAACAAAAAGGTGGGGAGTTTTCTAAACTCTTAAAACAATCTATCAATGAGCTTAACAACACTCAAGAGCAGTCTGATAAAGCCTTAGCCGACATGGCGACAGGGCAGATCAAGGATTTACATCAAGCGGCTATCGCCATAGGGAAGGCCGAAACGAGCATGAAACTCATGCTTGAAGTGCGTAACAAAGCGATCAGCACTTATAAAGAGCTTTTGAGAACGCAGATCTAGTCTCTTAAAGTGGCGTCTCTTTAAATGATCGCTTGGTCCTTTTTAAAGAGAAGGGTTTGTTATTATTGCACCCCATTTTAATAGATTTTATCATCAAAAATTTGCACTCCCATGCATTGTGAAAATCCAACGCCACGCCATTTTCAAGTAAGCGCTTATGGATAATAAGAATATTGATCCTTACTTCAACCCAGAGCAATTTCTAAAAATCCAAAGAGACAAGGGTGTGGTTACGGCGCTAATCTTTTTATTGCTTTTTTTTATTTTTTTAATGGTGGCTTTTAAAAAAGCTTTTTTTGCCCAAGCCAACATGCCTAATCTAGTGATGAGCAAACAAGACACTGCGGCTAGGGGGACTATCTATAGTCAAGACAACTACAGCCTGGCCGCTTCGCAAACCCTTTTCAAACTGGGCTTTGATACAAGGTTTTTAAACCCGGATAAAGAAGATTTTTTCATTGATTTCCTTTCTATTTATAGCAATATCCCTAAAAAGTCCTTAAAAGACGCCATCAATACGAAAGGCTATATTATTCTAGCCTATGATCTCACGCCCAATATGGCCGCTAATATTAGGGACTTGAATAAGAAGTTTTTAGCCTTTGGGGTTTTTCAAAATTTCAAAGACGCGCACGATAAGGTGTGGCAAAAGCAAGGGCTAAACATTGAAGTGAGCGGCGTTTCTAGGCATTACCCTTATCAAAATAGCCTAGAGCCAATCATTGGCTATGTGCAAAAACAAGAAGAAGACAAGCTCACTTTAACTACCGGTAAAAAAGGCGTTGAAAAATCTCAAGATCACTTGCTTAAAGCCCAACAAAATGGCATAAGAACAGGCAAAAGAGATGTGAGTTTTAACTTTATTCAAAACCACTCTTACACAGAGGTTGAAAGGCTTGATGGCTATGAGGTGTATTTGAGCATTCCTTTAAAACTCCAAAGAGAAATTGAAACCCTATTGGATAAAACCAAAGACAAACTCAAGGCTAAAGAAATCCTGGTGGGCATTATCAACCCTAAAAGCGGGGAAATCTTATCGCTGGCTTCAAGCAAGCGCTTCAATCCTAACGCCATTAAAACCAGCGATTATGAAAGCTTGAATTTGAGCGTTGCTGAAAAGGTTTTTGAGCCAGGCAGCACGATTAAACCCATTGTTTATTCCTTGCTGTTGGATAAGAATTTGATCAACCCTAAAGAACGCATTGATTTAAACCATGGCTATTACCAATTAGGAAAATACACCATTAAAGACGACTTTATCCCTAGTAAAAAAGCCGTTGTGGAAGACATTTTGATCCAATCTAGCAATGTGGGCATGATAAAAATCAGTAAAAACTTAAACCCAGAGGATTTCTATAACGGACTTTTAGGCTATGGATTTTCTCAAAAAACCGGCATTGACTTATCCTTAGAAACCACAGGAAAGATCCCTCCTTTGTCCGCTTTCAAGCGTGAAGTGTTAAAGGGGAGCGTTTCTTATGGCTATGGGCTGAACGCGACTTTTTTGCAACTTTTAAGGGCTTATGCGGTGTTTTCTAATGAAGGCAAATTGACTACCCCTATTTAGTGCAACGAGAAACCGCTCCTAATGGCGATATTTACATCCCTAGCCCCAAACCCACTTTTCAAGTCATTAGCCCAAAAAGTGCTAGGAAAATGAAAGAAACTTTAATCAAAGTGGTGCGTTATGGCACAGGCAAAAACGCTCAATTTGAAGGGCTATACATAGGGGGCAAAACCGGCACGGCTAGGGTTGCTAAAAACGGGAGTTATAGCGCAGAATCCTACAACAGCTCTTTTTTTGGGTTCGCTGAAGATGAAAGGCAGGTTTTTACTATCGGCGTGGTTATCTTAGGCTCGCACGGCAAGGAAGAATATTACGCTAGCAAGATTGCAGCCCCTATTTTTAAAGAAATCACCGAAATTTTAGTGCGTTACAATTATCTATCGCCCTCTATTGCGATTCAAAACGCGTTGGAAAAAAACCGCTTTAAAATAAAATAAAAGGCTCTTTTTCAATCCAAACTCCAAAAAAGGAGTCTTAAGTTGCCGGCTCTGTGGCATTAACGCCAAATTTAGAGGACAGATTAGAAAAAGTCTGTTTAAGTTAGATTGATCCCAATTAAATAAAATGAGATCTGCATGATCCCTAGAAAAATAATCAAAACTAACCCTTAAATCAAAAAGAATGCGGATTAGCTTGCTATTATAATTTAAACGCAGGTTTGCAACAGGTGAGTATTCAAAATTTAATCAAAATAATGTAAAATTAGAGCAACTATACCGATGTCTAGTGGCATCAATTCAAGCTAACTAAAAGGCGAAATTCAAATGATTAAAAGCATAGAGATTGAAAATTACAAAAATTTCAAACACCTTAAAATGGAAAATTTTAAATAAAGAAAGTTAAAAAATTAAAAGAAAACAACCTTTAAAGGTCGTTTCCTAAAATCTCACTTCATTTGCAAAGCCACTTCTTCAGCGAAATTCTCTGTCTTTTTCTCAATGCCTTCGCCCAATTCAAAACGCACATACTCAGTGATTTTTAAATCATCATTCCATTCTTTGGAACAATCAGCGATGACTTGAGCGATAGTTTTTTTATCGTCCATGACATAGAATTGCCCTAAAAGGGTTAGGCGTTGATCAATAAGGGTGTTATCGGCGATGAATCTTTCCATTTTTCCAGGAACGATTTTATCCCAGATTTTTTCAGGTTTGCCCTGCTCTTTTAATTCGTCTTCAAAAGTCTTTTTTTGATGGGCTAAAACTTCATCGCTCAATTCAATGCGGCTCCCAAAAGTGGGGATGTTTTTTAAAGGTTTGCCCAATCGTTTAGCCTCTTCATTGTCTTTTTCAATTTCAGCGATCAAGGCTAAAGTTTCTTTTTTGACAAAATCAAGGCTAAAGTCTTTGCAATCTAATACTTGAGGCTTCATCGCTGCGGCATGCATAGCGATGTTTCGGGCCAGTTCCACCACTTTTGGAGCGTTTTTCTCATTATTGTATTTTATACCGATTAACACGCCCACTCTGGCGTTAGAATGCGCATAACCATTGACAATATGAGAGCTAGGGGCTTTTAAATGAGCGATTTTCCTCACTAAAATGTTTTCACCAATCACAGCGATTTGAGAGTGCAAATACTCTTCAAAAGGCTTGTTGTCTAACGGGCTTTTAAGCAATTCTTCTGTGGTGTGGATATTATGGGTTTTGATCGTTTCTAAAGTTTTTTTAACCAATTCCTTAAAGCCCTCATTTTTAGCCACAAAATCCGTTTCGCTATTGATTTCTACCATCATCGCGCTTTTAAAATCAGGCGCTACTTCTAAAGCGACCACGCCCTCAGCAGCGATCCTATCGGCTTTTTTAGCAGCTTTACTCAAGCCTTTTTCGCGCAAGAAATCAATGGCCTTTTGCAAATCCCCAGCCACTTCCACAAGGGCTTTTTTGCAATCCATCATGCCCGCATCGGTTAAATCCCTTAATTTTTTGACTAGTTGAGCGCTAATTCCTGACATTATTCGGCTCCTTGAGTGATTTCTTTTTGGATTTCAGCGAGCATTTCTTCTTTTTCTTCATTGCTCACGAACTCTATTTCTTCGCTATTTTCATCCGCATGGACGATTTCTTCTTGCATGAGTTCTCGCCCCTCTAAAATCGCCTCGCTCATTTCTTTACAGAACAATCTAATAGAGCGGATCGCATCGTCATTTCCAGGAATGGGGTAATCCACTAAATCAGGGTCGCAGTTAGTGTCTAAGGGGGCCACGATAGGGATATGGAGTTTCCTCGCTTCAGCGACAGCGATTTTTTCTTTAGCCACATCAATCACAAAAATCATATCAGGGATTTTTTTCATGTGGCGTACCCCACCAAGATACTTGTCTAGCTTTTCTTTTTTCCTTAAAATCATGAGTTTTTCTTTTTTAGTCAATAGATCAATTTGACCGCTATTTTCCATTTCTTCAATGATTTCTAATTTCCTCACCGACTTTCTAATGGTGCTAAAATTAGTCAGCATGCCACCAAGCCAGCGGTAATTGACATAAGGGACTTGAATGCTTTCAGCAAATTCTTTCAAAGTCTCATTGGCTTGTTTTTTAGTGCCTACAAACATGATGCTCTTGCCTTGAGCGCTCGCATCGCGCACGATATTATAGGTGTATCTAAAATAGCGCAAGGTTTTTTGCAAATCAATAATATAGATATTTTTCCTAACGCCAAAAATGAATTTCTTGGTTTTAGGGTTCCAACGCCTTGTTTGGTGTCCAAAATGCACACCGCATTCTAATAAATCTTTCATGGTTACCATGAGAATATTCTCCTTAAAGTTATTTTGGTTCTCTTCCTCCATGCTCATTTGATTCTTAAATTCTTAAGAACACCTAAATACAAGGATTAGCATGTGTGAATTTGACGCTGTCTTTGCCTTGTTCCTATTAAAATGATAGAAAAAACGACAAAACCCTATGATTATAGCAAAAGATTAGGGTTTTTTAGCTTAAGTAAAAAAGGCTTTTAGGTTATAATAAAGACAAAACAGAATTTTAGGATAGAACTCAATGGATACAAAAAGACAATGCATGGCTTTAAAGGCTTCAGCAGGAAGCGGGAAGACTTTCGCTTTGAGCGTGCGGTTTTTAGCCCTATTGTTTAAGGGGGCTAATCCTAGCGAGATTTTAACGCTCACTTTCACTAAAAAAGCCACCGCCGAAATGAAAGAGCGCATTTTAGACTATTTAAAATCTTGCAAAAAGAAAACCTTGAGAGCGGAAAAGAAAAATCCCAAAATATCCTAAAAGAATTAGAAGAAAAATACCATTTAGACCCTAGCTTGGTGCGAAATAGCGCTCAAAAAATCTACCAACGCTTTTTAAACGCTGGAATCAGGATTAGCACCATTGACGCGTTTTTTCAAAGCATTTTAAGGAAATTTTGCTGGTTTGTGGGGTTGAGCGCGAATTTTGAAGTCAATGAAGACACCAAAGCGCACCAACGACAGCTTAATGAGGGTTTTTTGAGCACTTTAAATAACGAACAGCTTGAAGAATTGAGCGTTTTTATCGCTCAATGCTTAAGCTATGATAATTACACAAGCGATTCTATTTTAGAGCGGTTGCGTTTTTTAAAAAACAAGCTCTATTTATTTGATCCTAACAAGAAAGAGCCTGCATTTGATGAAGAGGGTTTTTTAGAAAAACTAAGAAGTTTAAACAACCAAATTCAAAGCATAGAAACAGCGTCAGATAGGGCTAAAACAGCCATTAAATGCGATAGTTTTAGGGGATTTTTAAACAGCTCTTTAACCTGGCTTAAAAAAAAGAGCGAATATCAATCTTTCAAAAAACTTAAAAGTGAAATCCCCACTTTAGAGAGCGAATGCGAAGAGATTGAAAACGATTTAAAACGCTATTATGAAGCCAAAGAAACCGCAATATTTAAAAAATTCCCTAAATTCATCCAGCTTTATAGTAACGCCACTTCTAAAATCCAAGCCTTAGATTTTGATGCGATTAAAGATAAGGTTCATGCCTTATTGAATGGTTATGAAGAAATGCCGGCGGAGTTTTTTTATTTCAGGTTGGACAGCAAGATCGCGCACATTTTGATTGATGAATTTCAAGACACGAGCTTGAACGATTATAAGATTTTAGCCCCTTTTATTGATGAGATTAAAGCCGGGATAGGGCAAGCAAAATGGCACAGGAGCGTGTTTTTTGTGGGCGATGTCAAGCAGAGCATTTATGCCTTTAGGGGGAGTTTTAGCTCCTTGTTTGAAAGCGTTTCTAAGGATTTTTACCACGATAATTTACAATTCAACCACCGCAGTGTGCCTTTGATCATTAATTATGTGAATACCATTTTTAAAAAGGCTTATCAAAATTCCCCCACCGCTTATTTGGAGCAAAAATACCCTAAAACTTCTCAAAATAAACATGTTACAGACGGCTATGTTAAAGTCTCTTTAGTGGCTGATGAAAGAGAATTGCTATTAGATCAGGTCTTACAAGAAGCCCAAAACCTTTTAGAGCATCGTATTGATCCTAAAGACATTACCATTTTATGCGCCACCAATAAGGACGCTTTAGAAATCAAAAATTATTTGCAAGAGTATTTGAGCGAAATTTGCCCAAGCACGGAATCTAGTGCAAAATTGTCTCAATTTGTAGAATCTAAAATCATTAAGAACGCTTTAGAATACGCTTTAGCGGAAGAACCTTACAAGCCCTTTTATAAACACAGCGTTTTAAAACTCGCTGGATACTTGCATGATGATGCGATCGCTTTACCTAGTTTTAACCCTAAAAAAGAGAGCGTTGCGGGCTTTGTGTGGAAGGTGATGGAATTGTTTGAGCTTTATGGAGAGTGTGCGCAAATCTGCTTGGAATTAGCGGTTGGGTGCGAAGACGCCGATGGATTTTTAGAAAAATTAGAGGCTAAAGCGATCGCTTCTTCCCATTCAAAAGGCGCGCAGATCATGACCATTCACAAATCTAAAGGCATGCAATTCCCTTATGTGATCGTGTGCGAACGCTTGGGCAAGCCTAATTCAAGCCATTCCAATCAACTCCTTGAAGAATATGACGGCGCAGAGCTTCTTCGCCTTTATTACAGAATGAAAAATCGTGAGGTCGTGGATAAAGATTACGCTAGGGCTTTAGACAAAGAAGAAGCGGCTAAAGATCATGAAGAAATTAATGTGTATTATGTCGCATTCACTAGGGCTGAGTTAGGGCTGATTGTCGTGGCCAAAGACAAAAAAGAAAGCAAAAAAGAAAGCAAAAACAAAACAATGCACGAAAAATTGGATCTTGCGCCTTTAGAAGAGGGAGAAATTACGCCGGTTGTTTCTCATAGAAAAGAGCCTTTAATTACAAGCACTCTCATCAAGCCCCATGCCTATGGCGAGCAAGTCCAAGAGATAGAAGAAGAGCCTAGCGATTATGAAAAGAATAACGACCAAGAAGCGATCAATTTTGGTATCGCTTTGCACAAGGGATTAGAATACCAATACGCTTACAACATTCCTAAAAAAAGCGTTTTAGAATATTTAAACTACCATCATGGTTTTTATGGTTTGGATCATCAAGCGTTAGAAGAGAGTTTAGAGCTTTTTGAAAACGATACAGAGATACAAGCTCTTTTTAAAAATTATGCCTTAAGGGGTGAAGCGGCTTTTTTATTTGAAGGGGTTGTGTCTAGGATTGATGTTTTGTTGTGGGATAAGGGGCAAAATTTGTATGTTTTAGATTATAAAAGCTCTCAAAATTACCAGCAAAGCCATAAAGCGCAAGTGTCTCATTACGCTGCGTTTTTGCAAACTCAAGCCCCCCATTTTAAGATACAAGCGGGCATCATTTACGCTCATAAAAGACTGCTTGAAAAGTTATGGGTTTGAAAATAAAAATTTTAAGGTTGTCTATGAATCTCAAAAAAACAGAAAACGCGCTCAGTTTGACGCTTAAAAACTTCATTAAAAGCGAGTCTTTTGGAGGGATTTTCCTCTTTTTGAACGCTGTTTTAGCGATGGTGGTGGCTAATTCGTTTTTGAAAGAAAGTTATTTTGCGCTATGGCACACCCCTTTTGGGTTCCAAATAGGGGATTTTTTCATCGGCTTTAGTTTGCACAACTGGATTGATGATGTCTTAATGGCGTTATTTTTTTTAATGATAGGTTTAGAAATCAAGCGAGAATTGTTGTTTGGGGAATTATCCAGTTTCAAAAAAGCTTCTTTCCCTGTGATCGCAGCCATAGGGGGCATGATAGCTCCAGGATTGATTTATTTTTTTCTTAACGCTAATACGCCTTCTCAGCATGGTTTTGGGATCCCTATGGCGACGGATATTGCGTTCGCTTTAGGCGTGATCATGCTTTTAGGCAAGAGGGTGCCAACCGCCTTAAAGGTTTTTTTAATCACTCTAGCGGTGGCTGATGACTTGGGGGCTATTGTGGTGATCGCGCTCTTTTATACCACGAATTTAAAATTCGCATGGCTTTTAGGGGCTTTAGGGGTGGTTCTTGTTTTAGCCGTATTAAACCGCCTGAATATCCGATCGCTCATCCCTTACTTGCTTTTAGGGGTGTTGCTTTGGTTTTGCGTGCATCAAAGCGGTATCCATGCGACGATCGCTGCGGTGGTTCTAGCTTTTATGATACCGGTGAAAATCCCTAAAGATTCTAAAAATGTAGAGCTTTTGGAATTAGGCAAACGATACGCAGAAACGAGTTCAGGAGCGCTTTTAACCAAAGAGCAACAAGAAATCTTGCATTCTATTGAAGAAAAAGCGAGCGCTTTACAAAGCCCCTTAGAAAGATTGGAGCATTTTTTAGCCCCCATTAGCGGGTATTTCATCATGCCCTTATTTGCGTTTGCAAACGCAGGGGTGAGCGTTGATTCTAGCATCAATTTAGAAGTGGATAAGGTGCTTTTAGGGGTTATTTTAGGGCTTTGCTTGGGCAAGCCTTTAGGGATTTTCCTAATCACTTTCATAGGCGAAAAGCTTAAAATCACCGCGCGCCCTAAAGGCATCAGCTGGTGGCATATTTTAGGGGCTGGGCTTTTAGCAGGGATTGGCTTTACCATGTCTATGTTTATTTCTAATCTGGCTTTCACGAGCGAGCATGAGGACGCTATGGAAGTGGCAAAAATTGCGATTTTACTCGGATCTTTGATTTCTGGGATCATAGGGGCTTTGTATTTATTCGCGCTAGACAAAAGAGCGGCTTTAAAGAAATAGTGAAAAATGCTATAATTTGAGATTAAAACATCTTTTAAGGAAATTTAATGGGACAAACTAAAGAAATTCTAACGACGCTTTTACCCCTTGTGGTGTTGTTTCTTATTTTTTATTTTTTGATTGTTCGTCCGCAACGCCAACAGCAAAAAAAGCATAAAGAAATGATAGAGGGTTTGACTAAGGGCGATAAAATCGTTACTCAAGGAGGGCTGATTGTTGAGGTGCTTAAGGCGGAAGCGAATTTTTTTAGCGTGAAGCTCAATGATGACACCACCGCTAAACTTTCTAAAAACTATGTAGCGTTCAAATTAGATGAAGAAACAACGCCAAATAACAACTGAATGAAACTTTTTAACCCTCGTTTAATCGTTTTTATTTGCGCGCTTCTTTTAGGGGTAGGGTTTTCTGTGCCTTCTTTACTAGAAACTAAAGGCCCTAAAATCACTTTAGGGTTGGATTTAAGGGGGGGGTTGAACATGCTTTTATGGGTACAAACCGATGAAGCTTTAAAAAACAAGTATTTAAGCCTAGCGTCCGCTTTAGAATACAACGCTAAAAAGCAAAATATCTTGCTTAAAGACATTAAATCCAGTTTAGAAGGGATCAGTTTTGAGCTTTTAGATGAAGATGAAGCGAAAAAATTAGACGCGCTTTTAGTGGAGTTGCAAGGCCATAGCCAGTTTGAAATCAAAAAAGAAGCGGAGTTTTATAGCGTGAAGCTCACCCCTTTAGAGCAAGAAGAATTGCGTAAAAACACGATTTTGCAAGTGATAGGGATCATTCGTAACCGCTTGGATCAATTTGGTTTGGCAGAGCCTGTAGTCATTCAGCAAGGTAAAGAAGAAATTTCGGTGCAATTGCCCGGCATTAAGACTTTAGAAGAAGAACGGCGCGCTAAAGACTTGATTTCTAAATCCGCTCATTTGCAAATGATGGCAGTGGATGAAGAGCATAATAAAGATGCGATGACAATGACGGATTTAGAGGCTCAAAAATTAGGCAGCGTGTTGTTGTCTGATGCGGAAATGGGGGGTAAAATCTTACTCAAAGCGATCCCTATTTTAGATGGCGAAATGCTTACGGATGCGAAAGTGGTGTATGATCAAAACAACCAGCCGGTGGTGAGCTTCACGCTTGATGCGCAAGGGGCCAAGATTTTTGGGGATTTTTCAGGCGCGAATGTGGGCAAACGCATGGCGATCGTTTTAGACAATAAGGTTTATTCAGCCCCGGTGATCAGAGAACGCATTGGCGGGGGGAGCGGGCAGATTAGCGGGAATTTTAGCGTGGCTCAAGCGAGCGATTTAGCGATCGCTTTAAGGAGTGGGGCGATGAGCGCACCCATTCAAGTTTTAGAAAAAAGGATTGTAGGCCCGAGTTTAGGGAAAGACAGCATTAAAACCTCCATTATCGCCCTTATTGGGGGTTTTATTTTGGTGATGGGCTTTATGGCGCTTTATTACTCCATGGCTGGGGTGATCGCTTGCATGGCGTTAGTGGTCAATCTTTTTTTGATTGTGGCGGTCATGGCGATTTTTGGAGCGACTCTGACTTTACCGGGAATGGCAGGGATTGTTTTAACCGTGGGGATTGCCGTGGATGCTAATATCATTATCAACGAACGCATTAGAGAAGTGTTAAGAGAAGGAGAGGGTGTTGTTAAGGCGATCCATTTAGGCTATATCAATGCGAGTCGGGCGATTTTTGATTCCAATATCACTTCCTTGATCGCTTCGGTGTTATTATACGCTTATGGCACAGGAGCGATTAAAGGCTTTGCCCTAACCACAGGCATTGGGATTTTAGCCTCTATTATCACCGCTATTATAGGCACGCAAGGGATTTATCAAGCCCTTTTACCTAAACTCACTCAAACAAAAAGCCTTTACTTTTGGTTTGGCGTGAATAAAAGAGCTTAGGAGGTTTTATGGAATTATTCAAGCGAACTAGAATCTTAAGCTTCATGCGTTATTCCAATTATGGGGTGATCGTTTCAGCAATATTAGTGCTTCTGGCGTTGGGGCTTTTGTTTTTCAAAGGGTTTTCTTTAGGGATTGATTTTGCGGGGGGGAGTTTGGTGCAGGTGCGTTACGCTCAAAACGCCCCCATTAAAGAAGTGCGCGATCTGTTTGAAAAAGAAGCTCGCTTTAAAGGCGTGCAAGTGAGCGAATTTGGCTCTAAAGAAGAAATTTTAATCAAATTCCCTTTTGTAGAAACAGCCGAAAATGAAGACTTGAACGCTATCGTGGCCAATATTTTAAAACCTAGCGGCGATTTTGAAATCCGTAAATTTGACACTGTGGGCCCTAGAGTGGGGAGCGAATTGAAAGAAAAGGGCATTTTGTCGCTGATTTTAGCCTTAATAGCGATCATGGTTTATGTGAGTTTCCGCTATGAATGGCGTTTCGCTTTAGCGAGCGTTGTTGTGCTTGTGCATGATGTGATTTTAGTAGCAAGCTCAGTGATTGTTTTTAAGATTGATATGAATTTGGAAGTGATTGCGGCCTTGCTCACCTTGATTGGGTATTCCATTAATGATACGATCATTATTTTTGATAGGATCAGAGAAGAGATGCTCTCTCAAAAAACCAAAAGCGCCATTCAAGCCATTGATGAAGCCATTTCTAGCACGCTCACGCGCACGCTTTTAACTTCTTTAACCGTGTTTTTTGTGGTGTTGATTTTGTGCGTGTTTGGGAGTAAGATCATTATTGGCTTTTCATTGCCCATGCTAATAGGCACGATTGTAGGGACTTATAGCTCTATTTTCATCGCCCCTAAAGTAGCGTTATTGTTAGGCTTTGATATGGGTAAATATTATGAGAATGAGGCTAGAAAAATCAAAAAAGCTCAAGAGAAGGAAAAAATGCGCCGTTTGTATGAGGGCGGTCAAGTTTAAGGAGTTTCTATGGATTGGGGTCGGGTCATTCATGTGCTGTTCAGCCTTATTTCTTTAACCACCATTGCAGGGTTTTTGTATGAGCCTAACACGGTGGTGTTGTTTGTAGCGTTAGCTTTAAACCTTATTTCCGTTACGCTCAAAATTGGGGTGATCAAGCGTTTCGCTTCAGAGCTGTTGGCTAGCTCTTTAGCTACCGTGTTGCACCTCATACCGGCATTTGTGTTTTTACAGATTTTAAACAATTTGGTTACAGCTTACATGCTCATGATCGGGGCTTTGATTAGCAACGCTTTTAGCCTCATCTTTTTGTTGATTGAAAGCGTTGTAACGAGCGAAACAGACTAAGAGGCAATGATGGATTTTATCAATATAGAAAAAAAATGGCAAGAATTTTGGTGGAAAAATAAGAGTTTTGAGCCTAAAGACGATTTTAACCTCCCTAAAAAATACATTCTAAGCATGTTGCCCTATCCTAGTGGGGAAATCCACATGGGGCATGTGCGCAATTACACCATTGGCGATGCGTTGGCGCGTTATTATCGTTTGCACCATTACAACGTGTTACACCCTATGGGGTTTGATTCTTTTGGGATGCCTGCGGAAAATGCGGCCATTAAGCATGGTATCCACCCTAAAACTTGGACTTATGAAAACATTGAAGCCATGCAAAAAGAGTTTGAAGCCTTAGGGTTTTCTTTTTCTAAAAACAGGGAATTCGCCACTTCAGATCCGGATTACACGAAATTTGAACAGCAATTTTTCATTGACTTGTGGGAAAAAGGGCTGATCTACCGTAAGAAAGCCATGCTCAATTGGTGCCCTAACGACAAAACCGTTTTAGCTAATGAGCAAGTCATTGATGGGCGGTGTTGGCGTTGCGACACAGAAGTCATTCAAAAAGAACTCTACCAATATTATTTGAAGATCACAAACTACGCTGAAGAATTGTTAAAAGACTTAGAAACTTTAGAAAATCATTGGCCTTCTCAAGTCCTAACCATGCAAAAAAACTGGATAGGGAAATCTAGTGGGTTGCAATTTGGTTTTAAGATCGCTGATGAGTGTTTGAAAGCTTGCAACGGCATTCAAGAAATTGAAGTTTTTACCACAAGAGCGGATACCATTTATGGCGTAACTTACATTGCGATCGCCCCAGAACACCCTTTAGTAGAGCATGCCATTAAGCAAGTGAGCCAAGAAGATTCAAAGGTTATTAAAGCGATTTTAAACACGACTCAAAGAGAAAGGGCTTTGGAGAAAAAAGGGGTGTTTTTAGGAATTTATGCTATCCACCCTTTAACGAAGCAAAAAATCCCTGTTTGGGTGGCTAATTTCGCCCTAGCCAATTATGGCTCTGGGGCGTTAATGGGCGTGCCAGCCTGCGATGAAAGGGATTTTGAATTCGCTAATCTTTATCATATCCCTATTAAAGTGATCACTCAAAGTTCTCAAAGTTTGCCCCACACCAAAGAAGAGGTTTTAAAAAATAGCGGGGAGTGGAGCGATCTTTCTAGCTCAGTGGCCAGAGAAAAAATCATCGCTTATTTTGAAAAAGAAAACCTCGGTAAAAGGGTCATCAACTACCGCTTGCAAGATTGGGGAGTGAGCCGTCAAAGGTATTGGGGAGCGCCCATTCCCATGATTCATTGCAAACATTGCGGGATTGTGCCTGAAACCCAACTGCCGGTAACTTTGCCTGAAGACATTGTGATTGATGGGGAGGGCAATCCGTTAGAAAAGCATGCGAGTTGGAAATTCGCCCAATGCCCTAAATGCCATAAAAACTCTTTAAGAGAAACAGACACCATGGACACTTTCATCCAATCCAGCTGGTATTTCTTGCGTTATACCACGCCCAAAAATCAGCGTGAAAATCAAGCGTTTGATCAAAATTACTTGAAGTATTTCATGCCAGTGGACACTTATATTGGCGGTATTGAACATGCGATTTTGCACTTGTTATACGCGCGCTTTTTCACTAAGGCTTTAAGGGATTTGGGCTATCTTAATTTAAATGAGCCTTTCAAACAGCTTATCACTCAAGGCATGGTTTTAAAAGATGGCGCTAAGATGAGCAAGTCTAAAGGCAATGTCGTTAGCCCTAAAGAAATACTCAAAAAATACGGGGCCGATGCGGCAAGGCTCTTTATCCTTTTTGCTGCCCCACCGGCTAAAGAATTGGAATGGAATGACAGCGCTTTAGAAGGGGCGCACCGGTTTATCAAGCGCTTATACGATAAAGCGAACGCCATTAGCCCCACTACTTCTAAGCCTGAATTTAAAGGAGTGGGCCTGAATGAAGCGCAAAAACTAGCTCGTAAAAAAGTCTATGAAGCGTTAAAAAAATCGCATGAAATTTTCAATAAGGCTGAAAGCGCTTATGCGTTTAACACTTTGATCGCAAGTTGCATGGAGGCCTTAAACGCTTTGAACGCGCAAAGTGATGAGCGGATTTTATGCGAAGGTTATTTTGTGTTGTTGCAAATTTTAGAGCCTATTATCCCGCACACCGCATGGGAGTTGAGCGAGAGGCTTTTTAAAAGAGAGAATTTCAAGCCTATAGAAGTAGATGAAAGCGCTTTGATAGAAGACTTTATGACTTTAGGGCTTACCATTAATGGCAAAAGGCGCGCGGAATTGAAAGTCAATATTAACGCCAGTAAGGAAGAAATTATTATTTTGGCTAAAAAAGAATTAGAGAAATATTTAGAAAACGCGAGCGTTAAAAAAGAAATTTATGTGCCTAATAAGCTTGTTAATTTTGTTATCGCATGAGGGCTTTACTTTTTTTTATTGTGTTGTTTTGGTTCAAGGGTTGTGGGTATAAGCCCATTGCGGCTTACGCTCAAAACGCTTTAGGCGATAGCATATACGTGAAACTCATCGTGAATTTGCCTAACCCTGAAAACTCTGTAGAATTTAAGGACTTGATGAATCGTTTAGTCGTGCAACGCTTCCAAAACCGCCTAGCGAGTGAAAAAGATGCGGATTCTATCATTATTATAGAAATCACGAATGTAACCGATACGAGTATCACGCAAAATAAAGAAGGCTTTACGACTTTCTATCGCGCAACCGTGTCTGTGAATTACACCTATGATAATAAAAGAGGCGTTAGAAAGACTTTTCAAAATAGCGGGTATTATAATTACGCCGTGAATTTGCAAGACCCCCTTAACACCTACCAGAACCGCTATTACGCTATCAATCAGGCTGTGGAGCAAACTTTGACTAAATTTGTGGCTCAAATCGCTTATGAAGGGAAATTCAATAATGAAAAATAGTCATGGGTTGAAGGCGTTTTTAGAAACAAAGCCTAAGGAATACCATAAGTTTGATCCTAGCCGCTTCGTTCAAATTTACAAGGATTTTAAAAACGCTTTTTTTGAGATTCAAGCGAAAGTCATTCATGTGGTAGGGACGAATGGCAAGGGCAGCACGGGGCGGTTTTTAACCCTTTTATTGGCCGATCAAAATTTTAAGGTGTTGCATTTCACCTCCCCTCATGTTTTTGAATTTAGGGAGCGCTTTTTTTTGAATGGCTCTGTTGTTAAAGAAAGCGTTTTAGAAAACGCCCACCAGCAATTGCAATCGCACGCTTTCAGTAACGCTTGCTCGTATTTTGAATACGCTACCTTACTAGCCGTCATGCTCGCTAAAGATTGCGATTATTTGGTTTTAGAAGCGGGGCTTGGGGGGGAGTTTGACAGCACGAACGCTTTAGAAAAAACCCTAAGCGTTTTCACCCCCATTGATTATGATCATAAGGAATTTTTAGGGGATAGTTTAGAAAGCATTGCGACCACTAAATTAAAAGCGATGGGCTCTCTTAGCATCATCGCTCCCCAACAAGAACTGGTTTTAAATATCGCTCAAAAGATCGCCAAAGAAAAACATGCGCAATTGATTGTGGTTCAAAATGAAATTTCAAAAGGAGTCAGGGATTATATTGAACGCCACCATTTAGCCCATTTTTTAGCGATGAATTTAGAAGTGGCTCTAAAGGCGTTTGAAACGCTATTGCCATGCAATAAAGAAGAAGTTTTAAAAAACCTAAAGCCCCTGGATTTAATCGGCCGTTGCGAGCTTTTAAGCCCTAATATTTTAATAGATGTGGGGCATAACCCCCATAGTGCTAAAGCCTTAAAAGAAGAAATCAAACGCATCTTTAACGCTCCAATCGTTTTGATTTATAATTGCTATCAAGATAAAGACGCTTTTTTGGTGCTAGAAATTTTAAAGCCTGTGGTTAAAAAGGTTTTGATTTTAGAATTGCATAATGAAAGAATTATCCAATTAGAAAAACTTAAAGGGATTTTAGAAACTTTAGGGTTAGAACACGCTTTGTTTGAAGATGTGAAAGAAAATGAAAATTATTTGGTGTATGGCTCATTTCTGGTAGCCAACGCTTTTTATGAACGCTATCCAAAGAAGAGGGATTGATGCCACAAAACCAGCTTGTGATCACCATCATTGATGAATCAGGCTCTAAACAGCTCAAATTTTCTAAAAATTTAAAACGCAACCTCATCATTTCTGTTGTCATTTTTTTATTGATCGTGGGGCTTGGCGTGGGGTTTTTAAAATTTTTAATCGCTAAAATGGATACGATGACAAGCGAGAGGAATGCGGTTTTAAGGGATTTTAGGGATTTGTATCAAAAAAATTACACTTTGACAAAAGAGATTAAAAACAAGCGAGAAGAGCTTTTTATTGTGGGGCAAAAGATTCGTGGGTTGGAATCCTTGATTGAAATCAAAAAGGGGGCTAATGGGGGAGGGCATCTCTATGATGAAGTGGATTTAGAAAATTTGAGCTTAAATCAAAAACATTTAGCGCTCATGCTCATTCCTAATGGCATGCCCTTGAAAACTTATAGCGCTATCAAACCCACTAAAGAAAGGAACCACCCCATTAAAAAGATTAAGGGCGTTGAATCTGGGATTGATTTTATCGTGCCATTAAACACGCCTGTTTATGCGAGCGCTGATGGGATTGTGGATTTTGTGAAGACTCGTTCTAATGTGGGGTATGGGAACTTGGTACGCATTGAGCATGCGTTTGGTTTTAGCTCCATTTACACGCATTTAGATCATGTCAATGTGCAGCCCAAAAGCTTTATCCAAAAAGGGCAGTTGGTTGGTTATAGCGGGAAGAGCGGTAATAGCGGCGGCGAAAAATTGCATTATGAAGTGCGCTTTTTGGGTAAAATTTTAGACGCGCAAAAATTTCTGGCATGGGATTTGGATCATTTCCAAAGCGCTTTAGAAGAAAATAAATTTATTGAATGGAAGAATTTGTTTTGGGTTTTAGAAGACATTGTCCAGCTCCAAGAGCATGTGGATAAAGACGTGCTAATAAGCCAGTAAGGATTTTGGTGTTTTTAGACAGACGTTTGATTGTGATGGTTACGGACTCTAAAGGGAGCCGTTACATTAATGTTCATATCTTATTCCGTCAAATTGGCCTATATGTGCTTTTGAGCGTTATGGGATCTTTATTGTTTTTAGGCATTTCGCTACTGGTTTTAAATCAAGAGATTAAAAACATTGACAAGCAGCATGCTTTAATCACTAAGGAATTTGAGAAAAAAAAAGAGACGAATGAAAAGCTTTCCTTGCAAATGGATGAATTTTTAGACGATTTGCAACTCTCAGGGGAGCGCATCAACGATTTAGAAGAAGTGGTGGGAGTGAATAGGCCTGAAGAAGAAAAAGAAGAGGGTAATTTTTCCAGCCGCTTGGATGTCGCTGGGATTACCGGGCTTCAAAAAAGCTTTATCATGCGCCTTATCCCTAATGACTACCCGCTAGAATCCTATCGGCGCGTTTCAGCCGCCTTTAATAAAAGAATCCACCCTATTTTGCATGTGCTGCACAACCATACCGGGCTTGATTTAAGCACCGCTATTAACACCCCTGTGTATGCAAGTGCGAGCGGGGTAGTAGGGTTAGCGAGCAAGGGGTGGAATGGGGGGTATGGGAATTTGATTAAAGTTTTCCACCCTTTTGGTTTTAAAACCTACTACGCCCATTTGAATAAAATCGTCGTAAAAACGGGCGAATTTGTCAAAAAAGGGCAGTTGATTGGGTATAGTGGTAATACAGGGATGAGCACAGGGCCGCATTTGCATTATGAAGTGCGGTTTTTAAATCAGCCCATAAACCCCATGAGTTTCACCAAATGGAACATGAAAGATTTTGAAGAAGTTTTCAATAAAGAAAGGAGCATCAGATGGCAATCTTTGATAACAATAATAAATCGGCTAATGCAAAAACAGGACCAGCGACTATCATCGCTCAAGGCACAAAAATAAAGGGAGAGCTTCATTTAGATTACCATTTGCACATAGATGGCGAATTAGAAGGGGTGGTGCATTCTAAAAGCACGGTGGTGATCGGGCAAACCGGCTCGGTAGTGGGTGAGATTTTCGCTAATAAATTAGTAGTCAATGGCAAATTTACTGGCACGGTGGAAGCGGAAGTGGTAGAAATCATGCCTTTAGGACGCCTTGATGGTAAGATCTCTAGCCAAGAGCTTGTGGTGGAAAGGAAAGGGATTTTGATTGGGGAGACTCGCCCTAAAAACCTTCAAGGGGGCGCGTTGTTGATCAATGAGCAAGAAAAGAAAATTGAAAATAAATAGGGAATGATCCAATCTAGCCTTTATAAAGCCTTAAATGAAGGCTTTGATTATCAAATACTCGCTTGTAAGGATTTTAAAGAATCCAAGCTCGCTAAAGAAGTCATAAACTATTTTAAGCCAAATACCAAAGCCGTTCTTTTCCCGGAGTTTAGGGCTAAAAAAAACGACGATTTGCGTTCGTTTTTTGAAGAATTTTTACAGCTTTTAGGGGGTTTAAGGGAGTTTTATCAGGCCTTAGAAAACAAGCAAGAAACTATCATCATTGCCCCTATTAGCGCTTTATTACACCCTTTACCCAAAAAAGAACTTTTAGAGAGCTTTAAAATCACTCTTTTAGAAAAATATAACCTTAAGGATTTGAAAGACAAGCTCTTTTATTATGGTTATGAAATTTTAGACTTAGTGGAAGTGGAAGGCGAAGCGAGCTTTAGGGGGATATTGTGGATATTTATGCGCCCAATTCTAAAGCGTATCGCTTGAGTTTTTTTGACACGGAGTGTGAGAGCATTAAGGAATTGGATCCCACCACTCAAATGAGCCTTAAAGAAGATTTGTTAGAAATTGAAATCCCTCCCACGCTTTTTAGTTTGGACGAATCATCTTATAAGGATCTAAAAACAAAAGTGGAACAAAGCCCCTTAAATAGCTTTTCTAAAGATTTGACCAGTTTTGGTTTGTGGTTTTTAGGGGAAAAAGCAAACGATTTGTTGCATGCCTATAAAAGCGTTATAAGCCCTAGAGCTTTAGAAGAAATTCAAGAATTAGCGAGCTTAAACGAATTAAATTATGAGCGTTTCAAATTTTTAAAGGTTTTAGAAAACGCGCAAGGCTATGAAGATTTGGAAATCCATGCGCATGCCCTAGAAGGCTTTATCGCTTTGCATTCGCACCATAAAATCACGCTCCTAGCCCCTAATAAAACGATTTTAGACAACGCGATAAGCGCGCTTGAAAAAAGCAATATTGAATGCGTCATCGCCCCCTTTGTGTTAAACTTTAAAACCCCTGATGGGATTTTTATCTCGCTCAATTCCTTTGAAAGGAAGAAAAAACGCCAAAAATCCAAGCTCGCTTTGAACGAATTGAATCCGGGCGAATGGGTGGTGCATGATGATTATGGGGTGGGCGTGTTTTCTCAATTAGTCCAGCACAGCGTTTTAGGGAGCAAGAGGGATTTTTTAGAAATCGCTTATTTGGGCGAAGACAAACTGCTATTGCCGGTAGAAAATTTGCATCTAATCGCTCGTTATGTGGCGCAAAGCGATAGCGTGCCAATTAAAGACCGGTTAGGGAAAGGGAGTTTTCTCAAACTGAAAGCTAAAGTCAGGACTAAGCTTTTAGAGATTGCAGGCAAGATCATTGAACTAGCGGCTGAACGCAATTTAATTTTGGGTAAAAAGATGGACACGCATTTAGCGGAGTTGGAAGTCTTTAAATCGCATGCGGGGTTTGAATACACCAGCGATCAAGAAAAGGCTATCGCTGAAATTTCAAAGGATTTAAGCTCTCACAGGGTGATGGATAGACTTTTGAGTGGGGATGTGGGTTTTGGGAAAACAGAAGTGGCGATGCATGCGATTTTTTGCGCGTTTTTGAACGGCTTTCAAAGCGCACTAGTTGTGCCTACTACTTTATTAGCGCACCAGCATTTTGAGACTTTAAGGGTGCGTTTTGAAAATTTTGGCGTTAAAGTGGCTCGTTTGGATCGGTATGCGAGCGAAAAAAACAAGCTTTTAAAGGCGGTGGAATTAGGGCTAGTTGATGTTCTTGTAGGCACGCATGCGATTTTAGGCGCGAAATTTAAAAACTTGGGCTTGGTGGTGGTGGATGAAGAGCATAAATTTGGCGTGAAACAAAAAGAAGCTTTAAAAGAATTGAGTAAAAGCGTGCATTTTTTAAGCATGTCCGCTACGCCTATCCCACGCACTTTAAACATGGCGCTCTCTCAAATTAAGGGCATTAGCTCTTTAAAAACCCCGCCCACAGACAGAAAGCCCAGCCGCACTTTTTTGAAAGAAAAGAATGACGAACTCTTAAAAGAGATTATTCATAGAGAATTACGCCGTAACGGGCAAATTTTTTACATCCATAACCACATCGCTAGCATTTCAAAAGTCAAAACCAAGCTAGAAAATTTAATCCCTAAACTCAAAATCGCTATTTTGCATTCCCAGATTAACGCTAATAAGAGCGAAGAAATCATGCTAGAGTTTGCTAAGGGGAACTATCAGGTTTTATTATGCACTTCTATTGTGGAATCAGGGATTCATTTGCCTAACGCTAACACAATCATTATTGATAACGCACAAAATTTCGGCCTGGCTGATTTGCACCAATTAAGAGGGCGTGTGGGGAGAGGCAAAAAAGAAGGCTTTTGTTATTTCCTCATAGAAGATCAAAAAAGTTTGAATGAACAGGCTTTAAAACGCTTGCTCGCTCTAGAAAAAAATTCGTATTTGGGCAGTGGGGAGAGTATCGCCTATCATGATTTAGAAATCAGGGGGGGCGGGAATTTGCTTGGGCAAGATCAGAGCGGGCATATTAAAAATATCGGTTATGCACTCTATACGCGCATGCTTGAAGACGCGATTTATGAATTGAGTGGGGGGAAGAAAAGGCTTGAAAAAAGCGTAGAAATCCAACTTGGCGTGAGCGCTTTTTTAAACCCTGAACTCATTGCAAGCGATAGTTTGAGACTGGATTTATACCGCCGTTTGAGTTTGTGTGAAAATACAGATGAGGTGGGGCAAATCCATGAAGAAATAGAAGACAGGTTTGGCAAAATAGACGATTTGAGCGCTCAATTTTTGCAAATCATTACGCTTAAAATCTTAGCCAACCAGCTTGGCATCCTTAAACTTTCTAATTTCAATCAAAACATCACCCTTACTTATAGCGATGAACATAAAGAAAGCCTGAAAGCCCCAAGCAAAGACGATAACGATATTTTAGAAACCCTTTTGAAACATTTGCGCGCTCAAATTTCTTTAAAACGGCGTTAAAAGCGTTTGATTTTAGCCTCAATTTTGTTATTTTAAAAAGATTATTAAGAGAGTTTGTGTAAAATAGGGATTTGCTATGCCTTTAGTCGTTAAAAGGTAATTATCATTAAGGAGTTTTTTAATCATGGCAGATATTCAAAGGCGTGATTTTTTAGGAATGAGCCTTGCTAGCGTTACAGCTATAGGGGCGATAGCGAGTCTGGTAGCGATGAAAAAGACTTGGGATCCGCTCCCAAGCGTTGTTTCAGCCGGTTTTACGACCATAGATGTGGCGAATATGCAAGAAGGGCAGTTTTCCACCGTGGAATGGCGTGGGAAACCGGTCTATATCCTCAAGCGTTCTAAAAAAGAGGGCTTTAATGAAAAGCGCGATTTTAAAATTGGCGAGAGCGTTTTTACCACAGCCATTCAAATTTGCACGCATTTAGGGTGTATCCCCACTTATCAAGATGAAGAAAAAGGCTTTTTATGCCCATGCCATGGGGGTCGTTTCACGGCTGATGGCGTGAATATTGCCGGCACACCCCCTCCACGCCCTTTTGATATTCCGCCTTTTAAAATTGAAGGCACTAAAATCACTTTTGGTGAAGCCGGGGCTGAATACAAGAAAATGATGGCTAAAGCGTAAGGAGAGTTCCATGGCAGAGATAAAAAAAGCGAAGAATTTAGGCGAATGGCTGGACATGCGTCTTGGCACTAACAAGCTTGTTAAAGTGCTAATGACAGAATATTGGATCCCTAAAAACATCAATTTCTTATGGGCGATGGGGGTGATTTTATTAACCCTTTTTGGCGTGCTTGTAGTCTCAGGGATTTTCTTGCTCATGTATTACAAGCCTGATGCGAAAATGGCGTTTGATAGCGTGAATTTCACGATCATGCAAGAAGTGGCTTATGGCTGGCTTTGGCGCCACATGCATGCCACGGCAGCGAGCATGATTTTTGTCATCATTTATATCCACATGTTTGTCGGCATCTATTATGGCTCTTACAAAAAGGGCCGTGAGATGATTTGGATTAGCGGGATGATTTTGTTTGTGGTCTTTAGCGCGGAAGCCTTTAGCGGGTATATGTTGCCTTGGGGGCAGATGAGCTATTGGGCCGCAGCGGTTATCACTAATCTGTTTGGAGGCATTCCTTTCATTGGGGCTGATGTGGTGGAGTGGATTAGGGGCAATTATGTCGTGGCGGATTCCACTTTAACGCGCTTTTTCATGCTCCATGTGTTTTTGCTGCCCATTGCGATCATTCTACTTGTTGGGGTGCATTTTTACTCTTTGCGCATCCCGCACGTCAATAACCAAGAAGGCGAAGAAATTGACTTTGAATTAGAAGAGAAAAAATTCATTGAAGGCAAGAAAAAAGAATCCAAAGTCATTCCTTTTTGGCCGGTGTTCTTGTCTAAAGATATTTTTGTGGTTTGCGCGTTCATGGTCTTTTTCTTTTACTTGGTGTGTTACCACTATGATTTTGCGATGGATCCCATTAACTTTGAAAGGGCTAACAGCCTTAAAACGCCGCCTCACATTTACCCTGAATGGTATTTCTTATGGAGCTATGAAGTCTTAAGAGGCTTTTTCTTTAGCGCTGATTTAGGGCTAATGGCCTTTGGCGTGGCGCAAGTGATTTTCTTCTTACTGCCCTTTTTGGACAGAAGCCCAGTCGTCGCTCCCGCGCACAAACGGCCAGCGTTTATGGTGTGGTTTTGGCTTTTAATCATTGACATGATTGTTTTAACGATCTATGGTAAATTGCCTCCGCTTGGGATCGGTAAATACATCGGCTTATTTGGTTCAATCACTTTCCTAGCCCTTTTCTTTGTGGTGTTGCCCATTATCACTATCGCTGAGAGCAAGAAACAAGGGGGTGTTAGATGAAAGAATTTAAAATTCTAATCATCCTTATTGTGGTGATAGGCGTGATTTATTATGGGGTTGAGCCTTATGCGCATTCGGTGATGCACCCTAAAGTCGCTCCGGCGGATTTTACTTTCAAGGATTTAGAGCCGATTGATTTAAAAAATGGCGACGCTAATAAGGGCAAACAGCTTGTAGCCGAAAATTGCACCGCTTGCCATGGCATTAAATCCCAAAACATTCCAGCCCCTATGGACAGCCTTAGCGCGAGCAACTCTTTTGGGGTTGTGCCACCGGATTTAAGCCATGTGGCGGGGGTTTTGAACGCGAATTTCTTAGCCCACTTCATCAAAGATCCGGTGAAAACGGCGAAATTGAGCCACAAATTCAACGATGAAAGGCCCTATCCTATGCCGGCGTTTTCTCAATTTAGCGATCAAGATTTGAGCGATATTGTGGCGTATCTCACTTCTATTTTGCCTAAAAATTTGAGCGATAAGGAAGTGTTTGCGCAAAGTTGTCAAAGGTGCCATAGCCTGGATTACGCTAAAGACAAGGCCTTTAGCGATCCTAAAGATTTGGCCAATTATTTAGGCTCTCATGCGCCTGATTTGTCCATGATGATTAGGGCTAAGGGCGAACATGGCTTGAACGTTTTCATCAACGATCCGCAAAAGCTTTTGCCTGGCACGGCTATGCCTAGAGTGGGATTGAATGAAAAAGCTCAAAAACAAGTCATTTCTTATTTGGAAAAAGCGGGCGATAGGAAAAAGCATGAAAGGAATACCTTAGGGATCAAAATCATGATTTTCTTTGCGGTGCTGTCGTTCTTGGCTTACGCGTGGAAAAGAAAAGTTTGGAGCGAAGTGCATTGAATTAAAAAAGGGGGGAGAGCATGTAAGGGGCTTTTTCTATGAGACTGATCATCAATTTCTTTACACTAAAAATAAACTTGTATTTTACAAGAAATAAATGGGTGCAAATATGCTAATGAGCAAGCGTTTTCAAAAATTTCAAGACATTCTGCTCTCTTAAAATGTGGTTTCGCGAAAAGAAGCTTTCAATCTGGTGGTGGTTAGAAAATTCCTTTTTATGCTCATAAGCTTTTCTGATGTAGGGGGCAAAAGGGTTTTCTAAATCCTTTAAGGCGTTTTTCAAACTTTCTTCATCTTTATCTAAAGTATCAAAATACTTGAGCAAGACCTCTCTGGTTTCATAACTCAAAATATCTGAGCCTTTAAAAAAAGTGATGTTTGCATTAGCGACTCCATACACATAAATCGCATTGGGTTTAGGCAGGTTTGAATTCCACATGGGGCGAGATGTTTGAAGATTTTTTTCACCCTTATCGTTTTTAGAAAACTTGATTTCAATCCCCACCACATCATCAAAAATAAAAACCAAAAAATCAGGGTAATTTTGTGAGCCAAAAGGTTGGTACAAAAAATGGCTTGTAAGCTTTGAAAAAGGGTTTTTAAGGGTTTCTGGGTGATTTTTCTCTAAAACTTGCTTTTTGAGTTGGTTAAAAGTGGTTTTGATTTCCTTGTTAGGCTTTTCTTCAATATGGCTTAATCCTTCTATTAAATCGCCGTTGATTCCGCTAAAGTGTTTTTTTAACTCATTCCTAAATTTGTTTTCAAACCGCTCCCCTGTGCTAGAACTTGCAAAAAACTTTCTTTTATTGGTAATTTCTTGAAACACTTTTTCAAGCATGCATTTCCTTTAATTTGCAATATTCTTCCACAAAATCATAAGTAGAAAACCCTAAAACTTGCGTGTTTTTATGAGCGAGTTTGTTAAAATCAATTTTATGGATAACCCTTAAAGCTTCTTTGGAGTGGGCTTTAATAAAAAAATATTGTCGGTTTTTAATCAGTAAATTTGCATTGGTGATCTTTTCGTTGTAATCATAAAAGCCTTGCCTTACCACCGCAAAATCCCATTGGTATTTTTCTTTGTTGAAATATTTTAGGGTGTGTGGTGTGTTGTTATGAATGTAAGTAATAAAGTCACTATGGCGGATTTTAGGGGGTGCAATGATGCGTTCGTCTTTAAGATTTAGGGCGATATTTTTATGCATATAGATTTGAAAAACGCATTTCACATCATAGGGTCGTTCATTAAAAATAAAAGCGTTTTTCTCTAAATCAGCGTTTAAAACCAATTTTGCACGCTTATCAATGTGTTTTTGAACAGAATAGCGTTTGAATAAATTGGGCAAAATAAACGCTGTAATAGGCGCTTCGTTTAAAGATTTGTTTAAAAAATTTAAGGCTAATTTCCCTCTATGCCCAAAAGGAGGGTTGCCAATAATAATACGCTTTTTGTTAAACTCAATCAATTCCAACAAATAATCTTTTTTTTGAATGCCTTGAGCTTTAGGGGCAATATCAAGGGCGTCCCAATCGGCAATCCCTAATCCTTTTAACGCATCAACAAAGCTCCCACTCCCTGCACTTGGCTCTAAAAAATGGAACGCGTTTAAGTCCAGCCCCAAATTTTGATGGATGAGATCTTTTAATAAATCCAAACAAAATCGCGCGATTTTGGGGTGGGTGTAAAAAGCGTCTAAATTCTTTTGCAAGGTAGTATTACTAACCATTTTAATCCCATTTTAGTTGAAATCAAACCCGCCCGCTTCGCCTAAACTCATGCTCTCATAAGCCGCATCCACATAGCTGTTGCGAATCTCGCATTTTAAAACCTTCTCGCATTTCAAGCAACTCGTTACTTGCTTTTCTTCTTGGCATGCTTGCAATTTCAAAAGAGCGTCATTAAAACGCTCTTCATATTCTAATTTTTTAGCGCTATTTTGCATCATTCTCCCTTTAAATATTTTTCTAAAATCTGAGCTTCATGCTGGCTAGCTAAATAGCATTCGCTTTTTTCATGGTAATTTTCTACGCTTTGCTCTAGCAAACGCTTTTTAACCCCTTTATCAAAATAAAACGCTTCCCCTTTAGCTTTTTCAATGATCAAGGCCAAAGGAAAGACTTCAAAAAGCTTTCGCAATTTCTTTTGCGGGTAGGAAAACATTCCGCCTTTTTTAACCAACACATGATGGACATCAGCCACCATAGACCCTGAATATCGTAAGCGGTAATTTTCTGCAAAAAACTCTTCTAAAGCCTTTTTTAAGCCCAAAGAAAAATCCTTTTGATTGCCTCCGCTAGCGACGATTTTACCCTTATTTTCTAAAACGATGGTTTCTATAAAATGGAACTTGTTTTGATAAAAAGCGTAACGATAAACCTTGTCTAAAGCCACCACTAATTCTATTTTATGCCCAAAAACCACATAAAGGCTTGCAACTAAATTTTGCGCCTTATAATCCTTTTCATAAACCCCTATAATCGTGCCTACTAAGAAATTCGCCTCCATGACTGAACTCCCGTCTAAGGGGTCATAAGCGATCAAATAAGAGCCGTTTTCTTTAGTAACAGGCGTTTCTTTTTCTTCGCTAAAAACGCTTTTGATGTTTTCTAAACTCAAAAAATTTTCTTCTAAAAATTTGTCTAGGGCTAAATCCGCTTTAATAGGCGTATCCCCGCTGCTGTTTTCTAACTTAGTGTAACTCCCAGCGTCCGGCTTTTCTAAAATTTCTTGGGCTTTTTTAACCCCTTTTTCTAAAAGACTGATGATTTCTATAACGATGTTTGCATGCTTGCCTTTAAAATGTTTGTAATCCATAAAAACCCTTTTATGATTTGATTAAAGATGCTAATATTTTACTTGAAAACATTGGAAATAGGGAAGTATTTTGAAAGTAGCTCCGAGCCTTTTGAGCGCTGATTTTATGCATTTAGCCAAAGAGATAGAGAGCGTGAGTAACGCTGATTTTTTGCATGTGGATGTGATGGATGGGCATTATGTGCCTAATTTAACGATGGGGCCTGTGGTTTTAGAGAATGTTACCCAAATAAGCAAAGTGCCTTTAGACGTGCATTTAATGGTAGAAAATGCGAGCTTTTTTGTGGGATTGTTCGCTCCTTTAAACCCGCAAATCATCAGCATTCATGCAGAAAATGAAAAGCACCCCCACAGGGTGTTGCAACTCATTAAAAATCTAGGTATCACGCCAGGCATTGTCCTAAACCCCCACACGCATGAAGAAAGTATTAAATACTTGCTAGAAAGCGTGGGGCTAGTGCTTTTAATGAGCGTGAATCCGGGCTTTGGTGGGCAGAAGTTTTTAGATCTGGTGCTAGAAAAGTGCCTGAAAGTCAAGGAATTGATCAAACGCTACAACCCTAGCTGCCTTTTAGAAGTGGATGGGGGCGTGAATGATAAAAATATCTTTGAACTCCAGCAAGCGGGCGTGGATGTGGTGGTTTCAGGGAGTTATATTTTTAAATCCAAAGATCGTAAGCTGGCTATTGAAGGCTTACAGAATGCCAATAAACCTCTTGCATAAAGATATTCAAGCCCTAATCGCTCGCTTAAAGCGCCAGGATTTAAGCTTGGGCATGCTAGAAAAATCGCTCTCTCGCCTTATTTATGATGAAATCAATTTGGAATATTTAAAAGCGTGCGGGCTTAATTTCATAGAAACGAGCGAAAATTTAATCACGCTCAAAAACCTTAAAACCCCCCTTAAAGATGAGGTTCTTTCCTTTATTGATTTAGAGACCACCGGCTCTTGCCCCATAAAACATGAGATTTTAGAAATCGGGGCCGTGCAAGTGAAGGGGGGGGAAATTATCAATCGTTTTGAAACCCTTGTGAAAGTCAAAAGCGTTCCTGATTATATCGCTGAGCTTACAGGCATCACTTATGAAGACACCCTAAACGCCCCAAGCGTGCATGAAGCTTTGCAAGAATTGCGGCTTTTTTTAGGCAATAGCGTGTTTGTGGCCCACAACGCTAATTTTGATTACAACTTTTTGGGGCGTTATTTTGTGGAGAAATTGCATTGCCCTTTATTGAATTTAAAGCTTTGCACTTTGGATTTATCCAAACGCGCTATTTTGTCCATGCGTTATTCTTTGAGCTTTTTAAAAGAGCTTTTAGGGTTTGGTATAGAAGTCAGCCACAGAGCCTATGCGGACGCTTTAGCGAGCTATAAGCTCTTTGAAATATGCCTGTTAAACTTGCCCAGCTACATCAAAACCACAATGGATTTGATTGATTTTTCCAAATGCGCTAACACTTTGATCAAAAGACCCCCAAGAGCCAGACACCAAGAGACTCCGCCGCCGTTTTCTCTTTTTGAGAGGACAAAGGGCTCGTTCAATATCATAAAAGCGACCAGTTAAACGAAAGCTGTTTAATGGGGCTTGGTTAGGGGCGAAATTTAAGCATATCCATTTGATACTTTTGGATATTGCCTAATATTTTGATTTTGTCTGTTACTTCGCACTCATCGTATATCTTTTTGTATTCTTGTATAACATTGACTTCATCATTGTTTTTATTTTTCATGCTCATAGTATCATCATCACCATACTCCTCATCGTCTTCTATGGTATCATCGTCTGCCCTTACCATGCATGCATCATCTTTAGCTTTTTCTTTATCACGCAAGGCATCGTCTCGTTCTTTGTCTCGTTTAGCTCTATCGTCATCTTCATAAAGCTCGTCTTTGTTAGGGCTGGCTTTATCTTTAGCGATTTCTTTGTCAAGCTTATCGGCTTTTTTGTCATCGTCTTTTTCATAACGGCTTTCACTCTCATCGGCTTTGACTTTTTTGTCTGCCTCCACTCGTGCGAGGTTTTCTTTGTCTTTTTCAATATCTTTTTTGATCGCTTCACTCATGGCTTGTTTATCTTTATCCAATGTTTCTAATGGTTGGCTCATTTGTGTGTCCTTTGTATCAATTTCGCTATGTTTTAACTCATCGCTGTCTTGCTTGTCTTTTTCAATTTCGGCTTTTAGATTTTCTTTTTCATCTTGTCTTTCCTTTGCTTCATTTTTGTCTTTGATATTATAATCAAAAAAGTTCGGTATGCCTTTGTTTAGGTAACGATAATCATCTACTAAACATGGGCTTATGTTTTTTTCTTGTAACGCTTGTTTCATTTTGCTATCCTTTAAGTCTAGTATGTTTAATTTGGAATTGTTAATGGAGTTTCGGTTTTTTTTATCCCTAAAGAGCGTTTTATAGTCAACTTTAGAGAGTCTTTGCTATATGCTTTTAAAGTTAGTTATAGCTTCCATTAATATAGGTTCTACAATATCATAAATATAATAGTAAGTCAACATAAAAAATATTTTTATTGTTTAAATTATTTTAATAGCAGAAAAAAAGTATAAATATAATAATTAAGTAAAACCTACATCAAGTTCTACTTAAACCAAATTAAAAAAATCCATTTAAGTTATCTTAACCCTTTAGTTTAACCCTACCCCACAATATCCAACAAATGCTCTTCATGCCACAATTCAATTTCTTCTTCTTCCAAGCCAAACGCCTTAGCCCTTTGGCTGTTTGGATAGCGGTTTTTGGAACCTTCTTTAGGATCTTTATCGCTAATGGCTTGCATGTTTTCTAACGCCCTTGTTTCTTGGGCTAATTCAAGCTTGCTTTGAAAGCTTTGTGCTAAATCCAACATATCACTTCTTGCACCCTGTTGGATAGCAGAATTTAAAGGAGCGTTTTGGTTGATATAAGTTACATTGCCTAAAGCTGAAACACCCATGCTAACCTCCTTAAGTGTTTAAGTGTCCTTTAGACTAATAGTTCGGTATTTTGAGTAAATGACATTAGCTCCTTTGATGATTTTGATAAATTTTCGTTGCGTGTAGTCAATTTCGTAACTATTAAACACATCTTTTTGCATTTTAATCAACATTTTGGCTAATTCCATAATGACCTCATCTTTGGGCGCGTTCTTTTGGCAAAAAACGATCAAATGCGATCCAGGAATATTTCTTACATGCATCCACAAATCATTCGCTCTTGCGTCTTGTAAAAGCTTGATATTCTCTTTTTGGTTTTTCCCTAAACCGATTTTAAAATCCTTATAATACAGCACTTCATACCCGCTCATCGGGCGTTTGATTTTAGAATTTTTAGAGGGCATAAACATCTCTAAAACGCTTTCTTCTTGCGCTCCTTTAACATAGTTGATTTGATTTTCTTTAAAAGCGATTTTTTCTTTTAAATTCTCTTCTTCTAAATGCAAAAATTGCGATTTTTGTTTCTTTTTCTTGCTGAGAGTGAATTTTTTATTGATAAAGGCGTTTAAGGGCATGCTCTTATCAATTTCAATCGCGCATTCCTTATCTTCAAAATCCTTTAAAACCACGCAGCTTTCATTCCTATGGATTAAATGCTGGTAAGTGAGCAATAACGAGGCTTGAGTTTGCAATTCTTTCGCTTCCAATTGTAAGTTTTTAGGATCTTCTAGTTTTTCTAATTTTTCTTTCAAGCGTTCTTTTTGGGTATTTAATCGCTTGATGATTTGATTTTTCTTGTGTTCTAATTCTTTATGCTGATAGGATAAAAAATCTTTTTCTAAAATGTCTAACAATCCCTTAAAATCCAAATCCTCTTCTTGATGCTCGTAAATATTAGGAGGCAATGCCCCTAAAATATCGTTTTTAGCGACCCTGTCATTAAAACGAAAGGCTTCTATCACGCATTTTTCTTGATCTAAAATCATGAGGTTGGCTTTTTTAGGGATCATTTCTAAACGCAAAATAAAATTTTCACTCTTATAAGCCAAATCTTTAGCGCCCTTGATTTCTAAAATCCGATCGTTATCAATGACGTTTGCTTGTAAAATTTTGGCGTTTTTAGTGAATTTATTCAAACAAAAATCTAACGCTAAAGTGTTTTTTAAAACGCTCTCTGGGGGTTTTTTGGACAAACCAATATAAGGCGCATTCAAATCCACAACAAAGGCGTGTTTTTCTTTAGAAAAAGTCTCTAATAAAAAGCCAGACGCGTTCAAGCGTTTGAGGTTAAAATGCGTTTGAGTGTTTAAAAATTCGCTGAATTTCTTTAAAAGAAAAAATTTCATCATCACACCTTTAATTTTTCCTTAGCGAAAGAAATCGCGCTCTCTATATTCTCGCTCCCCCCTATCATGCGCGCGATTTCTAAAACCCTTTCTTCGTTATTAAGGGTTTTTGCAAGGCTTTTGTGGTTTTCTTTAAACACCAAAATATGGTTTTTAGCAACGGCTGGGATATGGACTTGGTGTGAAATGGCAAAGATTTGCGAATGGCTGCTTAAGGTTTCAAGGGCTTTAGAGACCGCCAAACTCTCTTCACCGCTCAAATTGGAATCCATTTCATCTAACACCAACACGCCTTTAAAATCCTTTAAAAACTCCATTTCTAAAAGCATGAACGCCAGCCTCAAACGGCTGTATTCTCCAGAACTTAAAGTCTCTAATTGGGAATTTTGTAAATTCAAAACGAGTTTTTGAGCGCCTTTTTCGCTCATGGGGGCTTCTTCTAAGATCAAACTAGGGCTTTTTAGGAGCAAATCTTTCGCTTTAGTGCTTAAAAGAGCGTTAAAACCGGCTAAATACTCTTTTCTAAAGCCGCTTATTTCTTCGCACAATTTCAAGCATTCGGCTTTTAACCGCTCTATTTCTTTGTGGTAAGTTTCGCAATGATGGTCAATTTCTTTTAGGTTATGCAATTCGTTTTTAACATGCCCTAAGCGTTCTTTAGCATGTGCAATGCTCCCGTAATCCTTAATGATCCCACTTAGCATGCCAAGCCTTTCTAACACCTTTTCAATATCCAAACGCTCGCACTCTTCTAATTTAGCCTGCTCTTTTTCTAACAGAGCGCTCGCCTCTAATAAAGCGCTTTTTAAAAATTCAGTGCTATGGCCCACACTCTCTAAAGCATGCGTGATTTTGTGGGTATTTTCTAGCACCTCTAACGCTAAAGCGATCTTATCGTTCAATTTTTCCTTACTAGAGAGCAATTTTTTTTGCTCTAAAAGGCGTTCGTATTCATCTTCTTTTAAATCCAATCTCTCCAATTTCATTTTTTCAAAATTCAATCGTTCTTCTAAATCCTTTTGGAAACGCTTTTTATCCTCTAATAACCGCCTTTCTTTTTCTAGCTTCTCTAATCGGGTGAATTTTTCTTCAAGCGCGTCTAAAAGGGGGCTAAACGCCTTGTTTTCGTTTTTAATATAGCCATCTAATAAGGAGAGCATTAAAATATCATTGAGTTCATTCTGGCTGAATCTGTCGTTAGATAAGCGTTTGATCAGACCTTTTAATAACGCTTTGAGCGTGTTTTTAGACAGGCTCGTTTGGTTTAAAAAATAGCGCGTTTTTTCTTTTTTAATCACGCTGATGACTAAGGGTTCATGCTCATCTTCTCTAAAAATGCCGTATTCTTCCGTGTCTAAAAAAGGCGCAATCAATTCCACTTCAATGCTTGAAGCGTTGCTCTCTTTAAGCCCAAACGCCCCTAAAAGGCTCGCAATAAGAACGCTTTTTCCCACCCCACTAGCCCCACTAATCGCGCTCAAGCCGTCTTTAAACTCTAGATCCAGCTTTTCAAAAACAGCGTTTTGACGCACTTTTAAGCGTGTGATTTGAGCGTTATTGAAATCTCGCATGTTTTTTACCCTTTTATCTTTTTTTGCTAGGGCTTTCCCCCCATAATAGCTTTTCTTTAAGCACTTTAAAATAATCCCTTGAATTTTTTTGCAAGAGCTTGGTGGTCGTGGGGCTTTTTTGAATGTATAGGGGTTTGTTGGCTTTCAAATCATAGGTGACTTGCCCATCAATGACCACAAGAGCGTCCTCATGAGTGCAAAAATTCAAGCAAAATTCTGCTCCTAACACTAAAGGGCGTTGCGTTAAAGAAAAATCGCACAAGGGCGTTAAAATATAGCTCTGGCTTAAGGCATGCACAATAGGCCCATGAGCGCTCAAATTATAAGCGGTTGAGCCTAAGGGCGTGGCAATGATAAGCCCATCGCCTTTATAGGTGTTAAAGGGCGTATGGCCCGCATAAGCTTTGATGTCTAAAACCCCTAAAGCTTTTTTTTTGGCGATCACGATTTCATTGATCGCATAAAAAGAGATTTTTCCAATACGGCCCTCTAAAGCCAGATGCTCTTCTAATTTGATCCTGTTTTGCTTGAGATCTTGTAAGAAATCTTTCAGACCGTTCAATTCAACCGCGCTCAAAAACCCTAAATTCCCAATTCTCACCCCAAAACATGGCTTATTGTAAGAATGCGTCATTCTTAACGCCCCTAAAATCGTGCCATCGCCCCCTAAACACAAAAACGCATAGGCTTTTTCTATCAATCGTTCATCTTCTGCTCCATCAAGGCCATCAATCATAAAGCTTTCAAACCCTTCATCTTCTAAAAGCTTTAAAACCCATTCTTTAGCTCGCTCTAGCTTTTCAAAAAGAGGGTTTTGATAATGGGTGGGCCGCACAAACACGCCGATAGCTTGATGTGAATCTTTCATGCGTATATTGTAGCTTAAAGCTTGAAACAAAATTTTAAAAAAAAGGGTTTTAGCCGCTTTTTATCATCTTATGTGAAATTCATAAGGAGTTTTTATTTTTATTAATGTTTCATTCTTTAATCGTTTTTAATTGTTTTTTGGGTATTCTTTTTAAGAATGTAAGCATTATGTTAAGGAATTATACATGAAGAGATTTTTTTCTAAACCTTTGTTAGCTTTGGTTGTTTCTACAAATGCACTACTAGCTATGGATGGTAATGGCGTTTTTTTAGGGGCGGGTTATTTGCAAGGACAAGCCCAAATGCATGCGGATATTAATTCTCAAAAACAAGCCACTAACGCTACTATCAAGGGTTTTGATGCGCTTTTAGGGTATCAATTTTTCTTTGAAAAACACTTTGGCTTGCGCCTTTATGGGTTTTTTGACTACGCCCATGCCAATTCTATTAGGCTTAAAAACCCCAACTATAACAGCGAAGCGGCGCAAATAGCGGGTCAAATTCTTGGGAAACAAGAAATCAATCGTTTAACAAATATTGCCGATCCCAAAACCTTTGAGCCAAACATGCTCACTTATGGGGGGCTATGGATGTGATGGTCAATGTCATCAATAACGGCATCATGAGTTTGGGGGCTTTTGGTGGGGTGCAATTAGCCGGCAATTCATGGCTTATGGCGACGCCGAGCTTTGAGGGTATTTTAGTGGAGCAAGCTTTGGTGAGCAAAAAAGCCACTTCTTTCCAATTTTTATTCAATGTGGGGGCTCGCTTAAGGATCTTAAAGCATTCTAGCATTGAAGCGGGCGTGAAATTCCCCATGCTAAAGAAAAACCCCTATATCACCGCAAAAAATCTGGATATAGGGTTTAGGCGCGTGTATTCATGGTATGTGAATTATGTGTTCACTTTCTAGGGGCGCGTCCCTAGAGCTCAAGTGCGCTCTCAATGATGCTCATCAAGTCTTTTCCTCTTTTTTCTAAGCTTTTGGGCGTCCATTCTGTGTAATGGAGTGCAATATCTATGGTCATCTTATAGCAAGTCATCACTCTAAAAGTTTTCTTTTTGTTTAACCTGATTTCTTCTCCCATGCAGATTTTCTTTTTATCTTTGAAATCCAAATTTGAAGCTTGAGAGTTTTTCTCGCCCCCTAAAAGCGTGAGATTGGCTAAAGAATGCGTGTAGCGCTCCCTTTCTTCTTCGCTAAAGTCTTTAACCCATTGGCTTGAGAGAGTGGGTTTTTGGGGCAAAATATGTTCAACATGAAAATCGTTCTTTTCAATGCGTTTAGGTCTAGGATCATCGCTCATGAAATATTCCACTAAAATGAGAACGGGCTTGAGCCATGAATTTTTTGAATTCCTTTTGTGTTGTTCATACAAATGCTCATCTTTTAGTTTTCCTCTAAAATTTTGTGTTATTTTATTTTTATCTAAATATTGTTTTACAATAGAGATAATATCATCAATGTTTTTCTTTTCCTTTAGGGCTTTAATAATGTTGCAATTAGTTTGTTTTTTAGGCTCTTTTTGCTCTACAACCCAATGTTGGTAATAAAACTTGACTAACAATTCCTTTAAAGCCTCCATCTCGCTTTGGCTATAGCGGTGCAATATGCTAGTGCACAGAATAACGCGCCAAAAATCAGAAGCTAGATAAGAAAGCAAATGGGCGTGTCGGTCTTGCATTTCTAACACCTCACAATAAGCGTTGTAAAAATCTTCTACGCCCTTAAGGTATTCTAATGGGGTTTTATTAAGATTTTCAAATCAAGTAACGAGCCTTTTTTCCATTTTTTCTTTAGAAGTTACCGGATTGAGATAGGTTAAATACCAGCTAAACAATATTTCTGCGGCGTTCTTCTCTCGCTTGTTCTCTTTTCTCTTTGGAAATTTTGACTTATTATCCAAGCATTTTTGACGCAAGGCATTCCACCGAGACACAAACTCTTCTTGATCCTTTTCTTTAGCGAGTTTTTTTAGCAACTCCACCTCAAAAACATCTATCGCATGCAAGGGCAAACCCCTAGCATTTAAAACACTAAAAATCCTTAACGCTTTGTCTGCATCAGGGCAAGTGATGGTGATGAATACGACCTTAAAATACAGCCACTCAATGAAATCGTTAATGTCTTCAATCTCTTTTTTCTTGAGATAGTTTTTTAAACAAATCGCATTTTTTAGGTAATTATTCTTATTGTTGCTTACAGGAGCATCATTGAAAGAAGTTAAGGCGTATTGAAAATCTTTTTTAGAATTAAACCCTATAGCGTTAAAATTCAACCGATCTTTTTTCCCATACCTACCATTCAAGCTCTCTTGCAAATAGTCTTTGCTCTCTTCGGTTAAACGCTCAGAATAAAGGGTGGCCAAAACTTTTGCAAGCAGAATGAAAGTGCTTAAGCGTTGCTGGCCATCCACAACATCATAGGTTTTGGCTTTAGAATCGTCGCTGATTGCAATTAAGACTAATGAGCCGCAAAAATAATCGCTTTCTCTGTCGTCTTCATAATTAAAAAACAAATCGTCTAAAAGCTTTTCGCAGTTTTCTTCTGTCCATTGGTAAGGGCGTTGGTAGATGGGGATTTGATAGTAGAGTTCGTCTTTTAAAATATCTCTTAAGTGAGAATCTTTTCTTTCAATTTCTGCCACAAAAACCCCTTGTATTGTTTTGGGATAGATTATAACATTAAAAAGTGTTTTTTTTTTTTTTGAAATATTTCCACACATGAAGACGCATGGTTTATCGCCATGCCCTTTTTTACAACTTATTTTTAAAGCTCCTTTAAAACCTCTAAAGGCGATTTGAACGCTAGATTGAAAGCTTTAGCGATGCCTTCTTGGGTGATATAGCCGTTATAAGCACTCAAGCCTCCAAGCGTGTTTGCTACGATTTTAGTGTTGGCTTTTAAAAAGCCCTTCAAGCCATGCTCTAAATAATACAACAAATACGGCGCACTCGCATGGCTATAAGCTACAGAGCTTGTTTTAGCAACAATCCCTGGCATGTTCGGCACGCCATAATGCAACAAATCCTCTTCCACATACACCGGGTTAGAATGGCTTGTCTGGTGTATGGTTTCTATGCACCCCCCTAAATCGCAAGCCACATCTATCACTACCCCTTGTTTTTGCATGCATTTTAAATGCCTTCTTAAGATCACTTTAGGGGTTTGGCTCGCTGTAACTAGCACCGCTCCCACTAGCCCCACCGCCCCACTTAAAGCCTGAATGATATTGGCTTCATTCACGCTTAAAACTTCTAAATCATACAAATGGTAATAGGGGTGGTTTTGCAATTTAGCGTAGTCTAATTCTAAAATCGTTACTTTAGCCCCCATTTGGCTCAACACTTTCGCGCTCTCCATGCCAACCACACCGCCTCCAACTACGACGATTTTAGCCCTTTGTGCGCCCGATAACCCCCCAAGCATGACCCCCTTACCCATAAAGCCCTTAACATGCTCTAAAGCCAGCAAATAATGCTGGATCAAATGCGCAGCCAACCTCCCAGCCACCACGCTCATAGGCGCTAAAATAGGGTAGTCGTTTTTAGGCCCGGCAATGGTTTCAGTGCAAATGGAAGTGATTTTTTTATTTATAAACATTTCGCACAAGCTTTTTTGATACGCTAGATCCAAATAACTAAACAGCACGGCTTTTTCTTTCAACAAAGGGTATTCATGCTCTAAAGGCTCTTTGCATTTGACCACCAAATCCTGCCCCCACGCTGTTTTAGTATCCACGATTTTAGCCCCCACGCTTTCATACGCTTCGTTACTATAACCGCTATTAGCACCGGCTTGATTTTCCACTAAAACCCCCACGCCCTTTTGAATGATTAGTGCCACATCATCAGGCACCAAAGCCACTCGTGATTCTAAATCCATGCTTTCTTTGACTAGCCCAATAGTCATGTTAATCCTTTAAATAGTAGTGTCAGTTATGATTATACTCACTCCATTAAACGATTGGGTATCTTTCTTTTAAAAAGCTAAATAGTATTACTCTTTTACACAATAAAATTAATTTTGTTTGTTATTCATTTGCTTACTATTTTGTAATTGTTGGTTGGGATTTAAAATAGGATTTACTTAACGATTAAAGGATGCGTTTATGAAAGACAACACGACTTTAAGCAGGGACATTGGCTTCAACCAATTGATGATGATCGCTTTAGGGGGGACGATTGGCACCGGGCTTTTTGTGGGCACAGGGGGGAATATCGCTAGCGCGGGCCCTTTAGCCACGCTTTTAGCGTATTTGATTGGAGGGATTATTATCTATTCTATTGTTTTATCTTTAGGGGAATTAGCGAGCGTGTATCCCACTACAGGGAGTTTTGGGGATTATGCGAGCCGTTTTATTAACCCAAGCACAGGGTATATGGTCTTTTGGATGTATTGGCTGAGTTGGGTTTTAACCGTGGCCGTGGAATACATCGCCATAGGCTTGCTTATGCAACGATGGTTCCCAACTATTCCTGTGTATGTGTGGGTCATTGCATGCATTGCACTTTTATTTTTATTGAATTTCTTTTCGGTTAAAATTTTTGCCACAGGCGAATTTTTGCTCAGCACCATCAAGGTTTTAGCGGTTTTTGTGTTCATTGTGCTTGGGTGCATTGGCATTGTTTATTCGTTTTATTTGTATGGTTTTGAAGGCGTGTTTGCTAATTTCTATTTTAATGGGGAGACTCAAGGGTTAGAAAAAGGCTTTTTCCCTAAAGGCGTGGGGGCGTTCTTTGGGGCGATTTTAGCGGTGATTTTTGCTTACACGGGCACAGAGATTATCGGCGTTGCGGCAGGAGAAACTAAAGACGCAAAAAAAGTCATGCCTAAAGCGATTAAGGCGACTTTATGGCGGATCGTGTTTTTCTTTTTAGGGGCGGTGTTTGTGGTATCGGTGTTTTTGCCCATGACGGATAGTGGTTTGACGCAAAGCCCTTTTGTGAGCGCTTTAGAAAAGATCCCCTTACCCTTTTTGGGCGTGGGTATCCCTTATGCGGCAAATATTATGAATTTTGTCATTGTCACCGCGATTTTATCCACCGCTAATTCTGGGCTATACGCTTCAGGGAGGATGATTTATGGCTTAAGCCAAAAAAAGATGTTTTTCCCCCTTTTTGCTAAACTTAACGCCTCTGGCACGCCCACTTATGCTTTGTATTTATCTTTAGGGGTTACACTTATTGGCATGCTCACCGAAGCGTTTGCACCAGAAAAAATCATGGCAAGTTTGATCAATGTGGTGAGTTTTATGGTGATTATTGTATGGATTAGTATCAGCGTAGCGCAATACCGCTTCAGGAAAGAGTATCTGGCTTTGGGAAAATCCTTAAAAGATCTACCTTATAAAGCCCCTCTTAATCCCTTGATCCAAATTATTGGCATCAGCGGGTGTTTGGTGGGTCTTATAGGGGCGTATATGGATGCAAATGAACGCATTGGAGGGTATCTCACGCTAGTGTTTATGGGGCTTTGCTATGGGGCGTATTATTTGAGTAAGGACAAATGGGGTTATCAGCAAGAAAAAGGAATTTAAAGGAGTTATAAAATGATTTTAGTAGGATTGGAAGCGGAATTAGGAGCGTCAAAAAGAGGCACCGATAAAGGGGTTAGGCGTTTGAGAGAAGCTTTAAGTGCAACGCATGGCGATGTGATTAAAGGCATGCAAACGATTATTCAAGAGCGGTGCGTGCTTTATAAAGAGTTTAGATACGCTAAGAATTTTGAAGATTACTACCTTTTTTGTAAAGAAAATTTGATCCCTTGCATGCGAGAAGTGTTTGAGAAAAAAGAATTTCCTTTGATTTTAAGCTCAGAGCATGCGAACATGTTTGGGATTTTCCAAGCCTTTAGGAGCGTTCATAAGGACAAAAAAATAGGGATTTTGTATTTAGACGCGCATGCGGATATTCATACGGCTTACGACAGCGATTCAAAGCATATCCACGGCATGCCTTTAGGCATGGTTTTAAATCGTGTCCGTAGCGGGGTTAATCGCATGAGCGAGAGCGAAGAAAAGGCATGGCAAAAGCTCTGCTCTTTGGGGTTAGAAAAGGGAGCGTTAGAAATTGATCCTAAATGTTTGGTGTATTTTGGGGTAAGAAGCACCGAACAGAGCGAAAGAGATGTGATTAAGGAATTGCAAATCCCTTTATTTAGCGTGGAAGCGATAAGAGAAAACATGCAAGAAGTGGTTCAAAAAACCAAAGAATCATTAAAAGCGGTGGATATTATTTATTTGAGTTTGGATTTAGACATTATGGATGGCAAGCTTTTCACTTCTACCGGCGTGCGTGAAAATAACGGGCTGAGTTTTGATGAGCTCAAGCAATTATTGGGCTTGCTTTTAGAAAGCTTTAAAGACAGATTAAGAGCCGTTGAGGTAACCGAATACAACCCCACGGTGAGCGCAAAACATAGCAACGAAGAAGAAAAGCAGGTTTTAGAGATCTTAGATCTCATTATCAATAGCTGTAAAATTAAAGATAAGAAGCCATCTTTTATAATGAGTCGCTGATCGCTTTTCAAACAAAACGATAAAAAGTTAAAAAAAGGGGCAGTGTTTAGATGAAAAATTAAACCGCTTTGAGCGTCAAAGAATGTCTTGTGTGTTTTGAGAACACATGCAAGCTATCTGTGTGTCAAAAATGGGTATCTTCTACTAAAACCGAGCGAAATCAAAAAAAAAAAAAAAGATTTTCATGGGATTAATAAAATTTTAAGAATTTTTATGATAAAATTCGCAAATTATTAAGTTTTTTTTGTTTTTATTACTTAATAGGCGTTCGTTATTGGTGTGATTTTACTTGAAAAATTTAAATTATTTTTTAATCTCTTAAAACATTAAGGAGTTTGCGTTGCATAAAAAGGTTCTGTTGGCTTTAACTGCCAGCTTGATTTGCCAAGAGTCTTTGTTCGCTAAGGATAAAGACTACACTTTGGGCAAGGTTTCTACTGCCGGGAAAAAGGATAAATCTGATTATTCTGGGCAGGTCAATTTGGGTTATAGCGGGATTACTGCGCCTAAGAGTTGGCAAGATGAAGAAGTGAAAAAATACACAGGAAGCCGCACGGTGATCTCTAATAAAGCGCTCACCCAACAAGCTAACCAAAGCATTGAAGAAGCTTTACAGAATGTCCCCGGTCTGCAAATTAGGAACGCGACAGGTGTGGGGGCTATGCCCACTATCCAAATCCGTGGCTTTGGAGCGGGAGGTTCAGGGCATAGCGATGCGACGCTGATGTTAGTTAATGGTATTCCTGTTTATATGGCCCCCTACGCTCACATTGAGCTAGACATTTTCCCTGTTACCTTTCAAGCCATTGATCGCATTGATGTGATCAAGGGTGGAGGCAGCGTGCAATACGGGCCTAACACTTATGGGGGTATTGTCAATATCATCACTAAGCCCATTCCTACTCAATGGGAAAACCAAGCGGCTGAAAGGATCACTTATTGGGCTAAGGCTAGAAACGCCGGTTTTGCCGCTCCCCCTGATAAAACCGGCGATCCTTCTTTCATCAAGTCTTTAGGCAATAACCTCCTCTATAACACTTATGTGAGGAGCGGAGGGATGATCAATAAGCATGTGGGTATCCAAGCGCAAGCTAACTGGGTTAGAGGACAAGGCTTTAGGGATAATAGCCCCTCTAGTATTTCAAACTATTGGCTAGATGGGATCTATGACATCAATGAAAACAATGGGATTAAAGCCTATTACCAATACTACGATTTTGCTATCGCCCAACCGGGATCACTCAGCGAGCAAGATTACAAAATAAACCGCTTCGCTAATTTGCGCCCCTTAAACCAAAAAGGCGGGCGCTCACAACGCTTTGGGGCTGTGTATGAAAACCGCTTTGGGGATTTAGACAAAGTGGGCGGGACTTTTAGCTTCACTTACTATGGGCAGTTGATGACTAGGGACTTTCAGGTGAGCTCTAGCTACAATAGCGCTAACATGGTTACTTGCTTTAGCGAAGCGGCATGCAGGGCGGCGGGACTTCCGGCAGGGTATAACTTGGCTGTGCCTTATTATGCCACCAACTACAATGGTTGGGCAGAAGTAGAAAACCCTGTGCGCTCCATTAACAACGCTTTTGAGCCTAAAGTGAATCTGATCGTCAATACCGGGAAAGTCAAGCAAACCTTTATCATGGGCTTGCGTTTCATGACCACCACTTTTTTACAACGCCAATACTTAAACACCAATGAATGTGCCACTAAAACGAGCGG
Source organism: Helicobacter pylori (assembly GCA_008032955.1). Classification (NCBI taxonomy): domain Bacteria; kingdom Pseudomonadati; phylum Campylobacterota; class Epsilonproteobacteria; order Campylobacterales; family Helicobacteraceae; genus Helicobacter; species Helicobacter pylori. The sequence goes on along the minus strand of CP032046.1, from coordinate 1,407,117 downwards.
TGAGGGGGCAGGATTCTTGTGTGAGGGTGCTAACGTGATGAGCGGTTGGAAACCCCACATCAAGCATGGCGTTTATAGAAACTGGAATAATTGGCGTAACAATTACACAGCAGTTTATTTGAGCGATCGCATTGAAGCTTGGGATGGGCGCTTTTTTATTGTGCCTGGTTTGCGCTACGCTTTTGTGCAATACAACAACGAAAATGCGGCTAATTGGGCGCAAATCCCTGAGAAGGATTTAAGAAAAATCAAGCACATGAACAATTGGATGCCCTCAACCAACATTGGCTTTATCCCTGTGCAAGGCGATCACAATGTGCTTACCTACTTCAACTACCAACGCTCTTTTGTCCCGCCTCAATTAGACGTTTTGAGCTATGGAGGAGCGGAGTATTTTACCCAACACTTTGACACGGTGGAAGCAGGAGCACGCTACACCTATAAGGATAAGTTTAGCTTCAATGCGGACTACTTTAGGATTTGGGCGCGCGATTTTGCCACCGGGCAGTATTCAGTCTATACGAGTGGCCCTATGAAAGGCAATGTGCGCCCCATTAATGGCTATTCTCAAGGCGTGGAGCTGGAATTGTATTACAGGCCTATTAGAGGGTTGCAATTCCATGCCGCTTTCAACTACATTGACACTCGTGTAACTAGCCATGGCCCCTTAACAGACTTGAATGGGGATGTGCTAAAAGGGACTAGCTATAACAAGCATTTCCCTTTTGTAAGCCCTTTCCAGTTCATTTTTGACGCTCGTTACAATTGGCGTAAAACCACCATTGGTATTTCTAGCTATTTTTATAGCCGCGCTTATAGCGGGATTAGCAACAGCGCAGCAGGAGGCTATTATGGGATGCAATATTATAGTGGGGGGAACAACTATGAAAGCGTTCTTAATAGCGGCTATCAATGCGAAGCTTGGTGTATGACCCAACATGAAGGGCTCTTGCCTTGGTATTGGGTGTGGAATATCCAAGTGAGCCAAATTTTCTGGGAAAACGGGCGACACAGAGTTACAGGAAGTTTGCAAATCAATAACATCTTCAACATGAAGTATTATTTTACAGGGATTGGCTCTAGCCCTGCAGGCTTGCAACCCGCACCTGGAAGATCGGTTACAGCGTATTTGAACTACACTTTCTAAAGGCTTTAAAAAGGAGGGGGATCTTGCTGTGATGAGCCGCTTAAAGTTAGCCGCTTAGCGGTTTCACTAATATTGTGGAGCATTCATTTAAGAGCGCTCCAAATAAGCCTCTTTGAGACTGGCCTTAGCCCTTTGCCAATCAGGCAAATACAAACTCAGCAAATCCCTAAAATATTCGTTATGGTGGCGCGCTTTTAAATGCAATAATTCATGCACAACCACATATTCAATGCCCTTTCTAGGCGCTTTAGCCAATTCCAAATTAAAAAGTAGGGTGCGTTTAGTTGTATTGCAACTCCCCCATATCCGTTTCATTTTTTGGATTTTAAAGCTTTGTATGCTCTCGTTTAAAATCTTTTCGTATTGGTTGATGTAGGTTTGTATTTTTTCTCTTAAAACTTGTCTGTAATAGTTTTCTAACACTTTTAAGCGGTTTTCTAAGCTTGTCTTTTGATGGACATGCAAGATTAAATATTTAGGGCTTTGGAGGACGAAGTGTTTTTTTATGGTGTGTTCAATCTTTAACAAATAGCGTTTCCCAAAAAGATAGTGGCTTTCTCTCTCTAGCATTTCCCTTTGGCTTTGTCTGTTTTGGTTTAAAAAATTTTGTTGCTGTTCTTTTATCCAAGGGAGTCTTTTAATCAAAGAAAGCCTGAGATTCTCATCGTTTAAAGCTAGGGGGCAAGACACACGCACAGAGCCATCAGGCGGGCAAACGCTAATGTGCAAATGCTTAATATCCTTTTTTCTATAGCGATGTTGGTATCATTTAAAGTCAAACAATAAGCGTTCATTAACGATACTCCTCTATGTGTTTGGCTAAATTAAAGATGTTTTCTAACAAACCCTCATCGTCTATGATTTTTCTTAAAGCGATTTTAAGGTTTTTTTCTTTTTGGTTATGCCCCACCCAACCATCTTTTTATTATCCCTTATGCATGCGTCTATTTCTAGGGCTAAGGCTTCATTTTCATCTAAATTATCATAGAGGATTTTTAAAGCGTTAGTGTTGATCTTTTTAGGGTAATTTCTATCTTCTTTATCAATAACTTTTTTGGCTAGAGCCTGGATTTGTTGCAAGTATTCTAAATAGGTTAATTTCTTTTCTCTAAATTGGAGAATCAAATCGTTTAAAAGCGAAGATAATTTTTCGTAATACTTAGGATCGCTCGCTTCTTTTTCTATAATGCGTTTTTTAGTGTTGTTAGCGATGCTTTCTGCCATAGAGCTTTCATTTTTAAATACTTGAGATAACGCCTTATTAAAATCATCAATATTCATTTGGGCTAAAACTTCGCACAGCCCTTGATCTTCTATTTGGAATAACACCTCGCTATCCATGGTTTTAATGTAAGCGTCTAAAATCCGGTGCATGTCTTCATTATAGCTTTTTAAATCCACGCTATCCCCACTACTCAAGCCAACCGCTTTTTGTAAATGCCTGTAAAATTCCGCTTCTTGTTTGATTGGTTGCGTTTCTTCTTTAGAATGAATGGGCTTTTCTGAGTTATTCAATTCCACAAACATTCTTAAAAACGCGCCAACAAGCTGGTAAAACAACCGCCTTTTTTGAGCGCTCTTTTCTAAATCGCTCCCACAAAAATAAGCGATATAATCCTCTTCATCTTTTGGCTCTTTCACGCCTTCGCAAAGCGATTTTAACTGATCTCTAGTTTCTTCTAATTTTTTCTTAATCTTTTGGGCTTTGTCAGAGATAAACCCTTGAATGTCTTCTCTTTCATAGTTTTCAAACGCTTTATTGGTGTAATCGCTGTGCGCTTCTTGTAAGCTATCAAACAAATCCTTATAGTCTATGATACAGCCAAAATCCTTATCTTCGCTATCTAATCTATTCACCCTGCACACCGCTTGAAAAAGCCCATGATCTTGCATTTTCTTATCCATGTATAAATAAGTGAGGCTTGGCGCATCAAAACCGGTCAATAGCTTATCCACCACGATCAACAGCTTCATTCTATTAGGCTCATTAATAAAACGCTCTTTAACTTTTTCTTCAAACTCTTTAATTTTGTTAAGAGCTTTTTTCTTATCTTTTTCATCAAAAAAGTTTTGCAGCATTTTGCAATAAGTGCGGTATTTGTAACTCTCTTCGCTCTCATCGCTCCCGCAATCTTTCAGATCGGCGATATTGGGTTCATAGCTTGTGATCACAGCCACCTTATCCTTTAATTCTGTTTCTAAAAAGAGTTCAAAATACCGGCATGCGTTATACACGCTTTCAGCCACCAACATGGCATTCCCTTTTCCATTCCTTAATCGTGGGAGTTTTGCCATATCCAATACAATATCTTGCACAATACGAGCTAATCTGTCTTTAGTGGAAAAAACCTTTTGCAAATTAACCCATTTCTTTTTAAGCTCTGTTTTAGCTGCCTCATTCAAGCCTTGAGTTTTCAATTCAAAATATTCGTCTAGCTTTTCAGGGCTACTGACATATTGATCCACGCTTCTGGCTTCATAGTTTAAATCTAGCACCACTTTATCGCTAACGGCTTCATTAAATTTATAGCAATGGATGTAATTCCCAAACACTTCCTGGCTTGTCTTTTTATCTTGTTTCAACAAAGGCGTGCCGCTAAAGGCGATAAAAATCGCATTAGGGAGCAGGCTTTTCATGGCTTTATGCAATTTAGCGCTTTGGGTTCTGTGGCATTCATCCACTAAAACAACCCATTCTTTTAAAACAGGTTGTTTTTTTAAATCTTCTAAGTCGTTGTCATCAAACTTATGCACAAGCGAGCCAACCAAAAATTCCTTATTTTCAAACAGCACGCTCAATAAATCCTTCTTGCTGTCTGTGCGATAAATAGCCTCGCCTATCCCACTAAACACGCCTTGAATTTGAGCGTCTAATTCCGTCCTGTCCGTAACGATTAAAATCCTCGCTTGTTGGGTATTCCTTCTTAGCCATTTGGCAAGCCACACCATAGTCAAGCTCTTACCGCTGCCTTGCGTGTGCCAGATAATCCCCCTTCTTTTCTTTGGATAAACTCTTGCGTTTTTTTAATGGCAAAATATTGGTGGAACCGGGCGCATTTCTTTTGCCCCTTATCAAAAATCAAAAAATCATGGACAAATTCTAAAAACCTTTTTTTATCCAAAAAACACTCAATCGTCTCAAACAAATTTTTTTGAACGCCCTCTTCTTTCCAAGAAAGGTAGTATTTTTCTTCAGTTTCTATGACGCCATATCTTAGCCCTTGACTTTCATTGCCCGCCATAACCAATTGGATCGTTTTGAAAAAATCTCTAATAAATTCCTTCTTCTGGTTGTCTAAATTTTGCCGGATACCGCTTTCCACGCTCACGCTGGATTTTTTCAATTCTAGCACCCCTAAAGCGAACCCATTAACGTAAAGCACGATGTCCGGCCGTTTTGCGTTTGGCCCTTTAACGCTCACTTCTTCAGCCACGCTAAATTCATTTTGAGAAACATCTTTCCAATCAATGAGATAAGTCGTTTGAGTGTTTTCATTCTGGCTTATTTTAGTGTTCACGCCATAAATCAAAAGGTTGTAAAAATTTTGATTCGCTTCGTATAAATCGTTTTTTAAAGCGTCATGGATTTTATGCTCAATTTTACGCCACCTTTCAGGCTCAATTTTTTGATTTTTAATTAGCCATGCTTTCAGGCTTTCTTTATTGATGTTTTCATTATCGCTCTTTGTTAAATCCCCCAAATACGCATAGCCCATTGCTTTAAAAGTTTCTATGACTTGTTTTTGAACTTCTTTTTCTGTTTTCATCATAAACCCCTTAAGAACGCTTTTTATCGCTTTATATTATAATCCTAAAAACAAAATAGGGCGGTTAAAATGGCGATCAAAAAAAGCGAATTGTATAGCTCTTTATGGGCTGGAGCGGATAGTTTGAGGGGCGGGATGGATGCGAGCGAGTATAAAAACTATGTTTTGAACCTGCTTTTTTTAAAATACATCAGCGATAAAGCCAGAAGTAATATAGATAGCGAAATAGAAGTGCCACAAGGGTGCTTTTATGAAGACATTCTCGCTTTAGAGGGCGATAAGGAAATAGGCGACAAGCTCAATAAAATCATCGCCAAGATCGCAGAGCGAAACGATTTAAAAGGCGTGATTGACAGCGTGGATTTTAACGATAACACTAAGCTAGGAGAGGGTAAAGCGATGATCGACACCCTTTCTAATTTGGTTAAAATCTTTGCGGATTTGAGTTTGGGCGCGCATGGGGCTTTAGACGATGATTTATTGGGTGATGCTTACGAATATTTAATGCGCCATTTTGCCAGCGAATCCGGTAAATCCAAAGGGCAGTTTTATACCCCTAGCGAAGTTTCGCTACTATTATCCCTTTTGCTTGGCATTGATGAAAACACCAGACAAGATAAAAGCATCTATGATCCCGCTTGCGGGAGCGGTTCGTTATTATTAAAAGCTTCTAGTTTGGCCGGTGAAAAAGGTTTAACTATCTATGGCCAAGAAAAAGACATTTCCACCACAGCCCTTTGTAAAATGAATATGATCTTACACAATAGCGCTACTGCTGATATTGCTAAAGGGGGTTCTAGCACCCTTTCTAACCCCCTTTTTATTGAAAATGGCATGCTAAAAACCTTTGATTATGTCGTGGCTAACCCTCCTTTTAGCTTGAAAAATTGGACTGACGGGCTGAGCATAGACCCTAAAAGCAAGCAAGTCATTAATGATCATTTCAATCGTTTTGAAGACGGCACGCCCCCTGAAAAAAATGGCGATTTTGCTTTTTTGTTACACATCATCAAATCCTTAAAAAACACAGGCAAAGGGGCAGTGATTTTACCCCATGGGGTGCTATTTAGGGGGAATGCTGAGGGCGCAATCAGAAAAAATCTTTTATTAAAAGGCTATATTAAAGGCGTGATAGGCCTAGCCCCTAATCTTTTTTATGGCACTTCCATTCCTGCATGCGTGATCGTTTTAGACAAAGAAAACGCGCGTGCCAGAAAGGGCGTTTTTGTGATAGATGCGAGCAAGGATTTTAAAAAAGATGGCAATAAAAACCGCTTGAGAGAGCAAGATGTCCAAAAAATGATAGACACTTTTAACGCTTACAAAGAAATCCCTTATTATTCTAAAATGGTGAGCCTAGAAGAAATCAGCGCTAACGACTATAACTTGAATATCGCGCGCTACATTGCCGCCAAGCAAGAATTGGAAAAAGACTTGTTCGCTTTAATCAACAGCCACAAGGCCAGTTATTTGCCCAAAAACGAAATAAAAGCCTACGCCCCTTATTTTCAAGTGTTTAAAGAGCTTAAACACACGCTGTTTAAAAAGAGCGATAAAGAGGGTTATTACGCTTTAAAAACAGAATGCGAAAACATTAAAGAATTAATCACCCAAAGCCTAGAATACCAAACCTTCCACGCTTCTGTTTTGAGCGCTTTTGACCGATTGGAACTATCCACAACTTTTAATGATTTAGAGCCTGGTTTTAACCCAAAAACTCTCATAGAAAGCGTTTGCTCAAAGGTTTTAAAAGAATTTGAAAAAGTGGGAATTTTAGACAAATACGGCGTGTATCAGCTCTTTAAAGATTACTACAACGAAGTCTTGCAAGACGATTGGTTCCTTCTTTCATTCAATGGTTTTAGAAGCGCTAAAGAATTGAGAAAATTAAACCCCCTAAAAGACAAAAACAAAAAGGCCAATTATTTAGAGGAGCCGGATTTTGTCATTCAAAAAACCTACTATAAAAGCGATCTAATCCCTAAAAACTTGATCAAACAACGCTTTTTTGAAAAAGAGCTTATAGAATTAGAAGCATTAGAAAACGCCCTCAACGAAAAAGAGGCCCTTTTAGACGAATTTATAGAAGAGCATTCTAACGAAGAGGGGCTTTTTGATGGATTGAAAATCAATGAAAGCGTTTTGAAAAAAGAGCTAAAAAACGCCACCGATTTAGAAGATAAAGAAATCCTAAAAACCGCTTTAGAATGGCTAGAGGCTAAAAACAAGGCGCTAAAAATGAAAAATAAAGCTTATGAGGAGCTGGAATTAAAAGCGTTCCACCAGTATAAAAACCTTGAAATCAATGAAATTAAGGATCTCATCATCAAAGACAAATGGCTCAACAGCCTAAAAAACGCCCTAGAAAACAAGATTTTAAAACGCATCAACGCTTTTACAAGTGCTCTTAATGAAATCATTCAAACTTACTCTAACAGCTTGCTAGAATTAGATAAAGAAGTCAAAGAAAGCGAATCAAAAGTTTTAGAGCATTTGAAAGATTTGGGGTTAATGGGGTGATAAACGCATGGATGCATTAACAACGCCATCAAATTGGCAAAAAGTGAGGCTTGGGGATATTGGCAAACCATGCATGTGTAAAAGAGTGATGAAGCACCAAACAACACGATATGGTGAAATTCCATTCTATAAAATAGGCACATTTGGCAACACCGCTGATGCCTTTATTTCAAAAAAGCTATTTTTAGAATACAAAACGAAATATTCTTTTCCAAAAAAAGGCGATATTTTAATTTCTGCTTCCGGAACTATTGGTAGGGCAGTCATTTATGACGGAAAACCCGCTTATTTTCAAGACTCAAATATTGTTTGGATTGACAACGATGAAACATTAGTAAAAAATGATTTTTTATTTTATGTTTATTCTCATGTGAAATGGAATACAGAACATACAACTATCTTAAGACTTTATAATGATAATTTTAGAAATACTTTAATCCCCCTACCCCCTCTAAACGAACAAATCGCTATCGCTAACATTTTAAGCGCTTTGGATCGTTATCTTTGTGCATTAGACGCTCTCATTCTTAAAAAAGAGGGCGTTAAAAAAGCTTTAAGCTTTGAACTATTGAGCCAAAGAAAACGCTTGAAAGGCTTCAATCAAGCTTGGCAAAGAGTAAGGCTTGGGGATATTGCCAACTATTTAACATCAAATTTAAGTGTAGAACAAATCACGCAACAAGGAAAAATTAAAGTTTATGATGTGAATAATTTCATAGGCTATACAGATATAGCTTTCATTAGTGATAAGCCTTATATTTCTATTGTTAAAGATGGCAGTGTAGGCAGAGTAAGGATTTTGCCGCCTAAAACCAATATTTTATCTACTATGGGGGCGTTAATTGCTAATCATAAGATAACAACAGAGTTTTTATTTTATTTGTTATCTAATTTTGATTTTAAAAATTTCACAAGCGGTAGCATAATACCGCATATTTATTTTAAAGATTATAAAGAAAAGACTATTTTTTTACCCCCTCTAAACGAACAAATCGCTATCGCTAACATTTTAAGCGCTTTGGATCATGAAATCATTAGCCTTAAAAACAAAAAACGCCAATTTGAAAACATCAAAAAAGCTTTAAACCACGATTTAATGAGCGCTAAAATCAGGGTTTTAAACAAATAAAGATTGTATCAAGAGAGGTTCTTTATGCAATCCATGCAAAGCGTAATAGATTGTGAGAGCACCCAAGTTGTTAAAATTGTTGTAAAATTCGTTTTTATTGATTGTCATTCTTTTTGCTCGCTCGTGTAGGCTCTTAAAAAAGATTTTAGTTTTTGTTAATTTTAGTTTTTAGCGGGTGTGGTTTTAAGTGAGTTTGTGGGATAAAGCGTATTGAATGATATTTAGTTAATTTGGCAAAAACAAAAGCCATGAATTTTTAGAGGGTTTATTTTAATGGGGCAAAACGCCACGCTAAACAAAATAATAACGCTACAAAACTGAATGAATAAACATAAAGCAAGATTAATACCTTGCTTATAACCCCGTATTGCCTTGCCCTTCTTTATTGGCATAATCTTTCAATTCTTTATAAAGCAAAGATTGCAAGCGCGTGATAGCAAAATTCTTATTCTTTTCATCCACTTCAAGGCTTCTATTCAATACAGGCGTGCCTTGACAATCGCTCGCGCTAACAACCACTCTAATGCGTGTGGTGCCATTAGCGCTGTCTGTGAAAACTTCATTTTTGATTTGATAGAGTTTTTCTTCATCGCTAGGGGTTAGCACTCTGGCATAAGCGCTTATGAGAGCGGCTTTAATCTCTGTATCGCTGTTGTTATCAAAAGTGATTTGCACTTTAGGTTTGAAAGCGTTTTGATAGTAGATTTTTTCATAATTTTCTAGAGAACTCACCGGGACAGAATACGCTTTTAAAATCCTTTCTATAGGCATCGCTTTAGCCAGTAAATCCCCCATGCTCTTAGATTGTTGTAAAAAAACCCCTTTACAAACCTTAGGCATTAAGGTGGAAAACTGCCCATAAAGAGCGTTATACTTATCCCTTAAACCCTGCAAAAACAAGTTTTGATTGATTCTTACTCTGGTGTAGTAGATCCCTTTTTGCGCTTCTTGATTGACAATTTCTACATTATTCAATTCCAAGTCATCGGTTTTTAAGTTAATCGTTTGCGAATCACTGGATTTTAACTTATTGTCCACACGACTTTTTTGGATATGGATTTGTGAATTGACCACCACGCTAATAGACGCCACTAAATCCGCTAACGCTTTTTGTTTAGAAGCCTCTTTAGAAGTGGCTGAACCACTCCCATAAAGATAGCCTTTTTGGGTGTTTGTTTTGCTATAGGCCTTGCCATACCACTTAGGCTCTGCGCTTAAATTGGCACCCACAAAAGCCATAAGGCATGCAAGAATAATCTTTTTCATTATTAATCCTTACTCGTTCATTAAAGCGACATGCTTCTTAGTGATTCTTAGAAGCACATAAACTTTATCCGTATCAATAAAAGTGGCCTTTAGCTCACTAGCCTTAATCTCTATTTTATCCCCCTTGAAAACTTCCATCACTTTCTCTAAGGCGTTTTGTCTGGCTGAGGACAAGCTATAATCCATATCTGAAAGCAATATATCGCTCACCCCACACACTAAAATTTTTTCGTCTTTGGTTTGGGTCTTTTCAATCTGCACTTCTTTTGAGCAATCTTTTGCCCACTTAGGCAAGGACTTCCCCCACGCCACTCCCAACACCAAAACAAGCACGATAGCAAGGCGTTTCATTAAAACCCTACTTTTTAACCATGCCTAACTCTTCGTGCACTTTATCCACAATTTGCTTATCCAAGCCCACCAAAACAAAAACCCTATCTTTACCGACATAGCGGGCGAGCATTTTAGAAGCGATCAATTCCTTATCCACCAATTGAGAAATTTTTTCAGTATCAGTGCCGCTTATGGACCTTTTACCAGAAGCATCTACCGTTCTAGTTTTTTCATTTTCCAAATCTTTTTGTAAAGTGGATTTTAAATTCGCCGCTAAATTAGCCCTAGCCTTCGCTGTGGCCTGATTCGTAGAATAATCCACATCATTATTAGTGATCAAATCTTCAGCCCTTCCTAAAAAGACCCCTGAATATTTTTCATACTTCGCCACTTTTTCTAAATCCCCTACTACCCAATCAGGAGCGCCTTTAGTCGCTTCTTTGTATGCCTTATTGCTTTTACTGATACCTGATTTTGGGGCATGGCTACAACCTACGATCACCATCGCTGCTATCACACTCATCCCTAAAATTTTTTTAACTTGATTTTTCATCGTTCATCCTTTCAAATATAAATTTAAAACATACGCTTATTGCTAGCGTTCTTCACAATAGGCTTAACATCGCTCCATACCTCTTCACCCGTTTTCCTGTTGGTAAGGCTTAGGGTGAAGTCATAGTCTAATCGCTGCCTAGAACTACTAATAGAGGCTGCGATACTGGATACTTTACCACTTAAAGATAAATCAGCGGCTTTTAAAGTGCCTTTTTCTACAGTGGTGTCTTGATTATACTCTTCGCTCTCTCGTTCTTTTTCGCGCTGTTTCACCATTCTGCTATCCGCTGCAATGCCACTCCCTCCGCTCGCCCTTGTGATATTGAACCTCCCATTAGATCGCAACCGCAACTGCCGTGCGATTTCAGTCGTGAGAAGATTCATGTCCAAATTGGGCTGCGTGGTGTCGTTAATCACATCTGAAACTTCAATCAAATGCTTGCCCTTGAGTTGCTCAAAATTAGGGTCGCTAAACATGGAATCTAACATCGCGTTAGCGGTTAGCAATAAATCCGTGCTATTGATACTTGCAGTCGTATTTTTAGTGGCATCATTCACATTTTGATAAGTTGCCATTTCGCTTGAGCAACCCACCCACAATAAAGCGCTCAAAATCACCGAGCTTATAATTTTTAATTTTGTTTTCAATACCATAGTGATAGAAACTCCCTATTCAAAATTTAAAACAGATACTTCCGTTCCTAATTTTAAACTTCTAATCTAAACACACAGTGTTTTTGCGGATTTTAGCATTTTATGTGTCTTTTTTTTCACATTTTACAAGTTTTAGCCCTACAAATTTCACACTGCAAGCATTAATACCACAAATTCGCTCATTTTTAGCTTAATTAAAGGAACTTTTTTAACAAACATGCTGATTTAAAAACGATAAAAAACGATTTTTTGAGATAAAGAAATAACATAAAAGCTATTTGAAGTTAGCCCCCTATCAAAAAGGGGGCTAAAAAAAGGGACTATAGAAAAAAAGACTAAATAAAAAAAGAGTTAAAAGATTTTTAAACTCTTATTTTTACAATAAGGCTCTTTGATAACGCCCTTTATGATGCCCTTTACAATAACGCTTTTAGAGCGTCTTCAATCGGTTTTTGAGAGCTAGGTTCTACAAGCCTTTCACCCACTTCTTTGGCGTTTTTGTAAAAAATCAAAGTAGGGATCTTGAGGATGCCTAAACTCTCTTTTAAATCCTGGCTTTCATCAAAAGAAACCTTAAAAAATTCCACCTTGCCTTTGTAGGTTTTGGCTAAATTTTCCATGATCGGCTCAATCTTCCTGCAATCCGGGCACCAATTCGCCCCCACATTAACCACTACTGCTTGATGAGCAATTTTTTCTGCGTAATTCTTTCCGTTAATCACTTCTAACATGATAATCCTTAATTTTTATTTCCCCCAACCGCCGAAGTATAGCATATTTCAAGCGCTAATCCCCTTTAGTATTAGCCCTATTAGCCATAAACGCATGCAACTCATTGTATTCTTGGCGGTTTAGAAAACGCATTTTCCCTACCGGCAAAGCATTCAAATTCACAAAACCATAACGAACGCGCCTTAAATCCAACACTCCAGCGTTAAAAAACGCAAAAAAACGCCTTAGTTCTCTGTTTTTCCCCTCATTGATAATAACTCTCAGTTTAGAATATTTGGCATGGTTTTTGATGATTTCATAACCAATAAAGGGGGCAAATTCCATGCTTTTAATGGGGGTTTTTTGGTGCGCTCCCTTAGTAGCGTTTTCTAATTTCAAGCCCTCTTGCATGGCGTTTTCCATCTCTCTTGTAATAAAGCCTTGAATTTTAATGAGATACTCTTTTTCTAAATTCGCATGCATTAAAGCGCTCACCACCGCCTTACTATCACTCAATAATAGCACCCCCTCGCTCGCAAAATCCAAACGCCCCACCGGCGCGAAATGGGCGTATTTTTTCTCCAAGCTTTCATAAATCACGCGCCGTTTTAAGGGATCGTTTTTACTCACTAGTTCGCCCTTTGGCTTGTGATAAACCAGCACGCTGAATTTTTTGTTTTTTAAGGGCTTAATGAGTCGTTTGTCCAAAAACACCTTGTCGTTTTCTTTAACCACGCTAGCGAGTTTGGCATGCTCATGATTGATTTTCACCCGCCCTTCTAAAACCAATTTTTCAGCTTCTCTTCTGGAGTGCTTGGTGTAATGGGCTAAAAATTGGTTGATCCTCAAGCTAAATCCCTCCACTCTAACCCTTTAAAATCATCCTTAATCTTTTCATTTACCATTAGATCGCTTTGGATTTTGAATTGCTTATCCTTATCTTTGATGATCAAATACAAGGGGCGTTTACCCTGGTGTTTTAGAGCGCTCTCTTTGATTTGTCTTAAAAACTCTTTTTTCACATCGTTTTCTAACACGATCGCTAAAGAGCAAGAACTAGAAGCGAGCATTTCAATGGGAGGGATTTCGCGCACGTCTTCTTTTTGCTTTTCAGGGTCTTTATAACGGGCTTTAGGGATTTTAACCTCCCTAGCGCTCTCTAAATCCAAGATTTCAAAAAGCCTTAATCGCACCACCTCTTCTTGCTCTTCAATCTTGCATTTAAACACGAGAGGCTTATTAATATCCAACTCTTCTAAGGCGTTTAATTGCTTTTCAAACAGCATGAGTTCAAACTTGCCGTATCGATCCAAAATGTCCGCTGTGCCATAAGGCTTACCGCTTCGTTTGCCAATTTTCTTTTTAACCTCCATGATTTTACCCAGCAAATAAGCTTGCGAGCCGATTTCTAATTCTTCAATATCAATGCTTTTGACTAAATTTTTAAAGCCCTTAATTTCTTCTTTAAACTCGTCTAAGGGATTGCCTGAAACATGGATGCCTAAAGTCTCGTATTCGCATTCTAAAAGCGTTTTAGCGTCATGTTCGCCCAAATCAACCATGTCCAAAATAACCTCCTCTTTGGTTCCGCCTTCCATGGCTCCAAAAAGAGAATTACCCCCTTGCATCATTTCATTAGCCTTGTCTTTAGCGCGCCCAGCATCGCAGATCAAATCCAAGTTAGCGAGCATGGTTTTTCTAGTGTAGCCTAAATTGTCCAAGCTCCCCGATTTCACCAATGGCTCTAAAGATTTTTTAGTGAGTTTAGAAAAATCCACCCGTGAAATAAAATCTTCTAAACTCTTATAATCCCCTTTAGCCCTTTCTTCAATGATGTTTTTAATCGGCTCACCCCCAACCCCTTTAACCGCCCCTAAACCGAACACGATTTTCTTTTCCAATTTGCCCTTTTGGTTTTTAAACTCCGCCACGCTGAAATCTTGCATGGAAGAATTGATGTGTGGGGGCATCACTTCAATTTCTAAAGCCCTAACCTCATCAATATAGCGCGCCACGGATTCAATCTTATTGGATTCGCTAGTGAGCATCGCTGCCATGAACTCATGCTTGTAATAAGTCTTTAAATACGCCGTTTGGAAAGTGATCATCGCATAAGCGGCTGAATGCGATTTGTTGAAACCATAGCCGGCAAATTTAACGATCAGATCCCACAAATTAGCCGCCTTTTGGCCATCATGCCCTAAATTTTTAGCGCCTTCTACAAACTTAGCCTTATTGTCCGCCATGATTTGAGCGTCTTTTTTCCCCATAGCACGACGGATGAGATCCGCTTCACCCAAGCTAAAACCACCGATAGTTTGCACGATTTGCATCACTTGCTCCTGATAGACGATCGTGCCGTAAGTGGGCTTTAAAATCGGCTCTAATTCTTTAAACGCATAAGCGATAGGCTCAACGCCATGCTTTCTGTTCACAAAATCATCTACCATGCCTGATTCCATAGGCCCCGGTCTGCCTAGCGCGATAATGGCGATAATGTCTTCAAAGCTTGAAGGCCTTAAGCGCTTGTTAAGCCCTTGAAACATTCCGGATTCAATCTGGAATATCCCCACCGTATCCCCGCTTTGGATCGTTTTATACACTTTCGGATCGTCCATATCCAACGATAAAAAATCCACGCTAATTTTGTGCTGCGTTTTAATGATTTTAAGCGCATCATCAATCACGGTCAAGGTTTTAAGCCCCAAAAAGTCAAACTTGATCAAATCCACCGGCTCTAAATACTTCATGGAATATTGCGTAACGATACCGCCAGTTTTTTCAGAGGCAAATAAAGGGGTTTTGTGCCACAACTCTTTTTGGCTATCCACCACTAAGGCTGCCGCATGCACGCCTGCGTTACGATTCAAATTCTCTAAATTGAGCGAATACTCCCACACCTGTTTGGCTAATTCATTACTCTCTACTAATTCTTTGATTTTAGGCTCTAATTCCCACGCCCCCTCTATGAACTCGCCATTTTTTTCATAGCCCTTAAGCGTGATGCCTAAGCGATTAGGTATGAGTTTGGCAAAATCATCGGCTTCTTTATAAGGCATGTCCAAAACCCTTGCAACATCTCTGATCACGCCTTTAGCCAACATCTTATTAAAGGTGATGACTTGAGCCACATTGTATTTGCCGTATTTTTCAATCATGTATTCTATGATTTCCTTACGCCGGCGTTGGCAAAAATCCGTATCAATATCAGGCATGCTGACTCTTTCAGGGTTTAAAAACCTTTCAAAGAGCAAATCGTATTTCAAGGGGTCAATATCCGTGATTTTTAAAGCAAAAGCCACCAAACTCCCGGCCGCACTCCCCCTACCAGGCCCTACAGGAATGCCCATTTCTTTAGCGTAACGGATAAAATCCCACACAATCAGCATATACCCTGGGAATTTCATGCTCGTAATGACTTCAATTTCTTTTTCTAAGCGCTCTTTGTATTGATCATGCTTTTCTTTAGGCACTAAAACTAGGCGCTCTTTCAAGCCCTCTCTAGCCTTATAAGCGAAATAAGAAGCGTCATCTTCAAAATTCAGCCCCTCATTTTGGGCGTAAGCTTTAGTGAATTTGAAGCTTGGAGGGGTTGGGGGGTTCTTTTTATCGTCTTTTAAATCAATCTCTAAAACGCATTTATCAGCGATTTCTTGGGTGTTTTCTAAAGCTTCTGGAATATCTGCAAAGAGCTTTGCCATTTCTTCAGGGGACTTGATGTAAAACTCATGCACGGAGTGCTTCAAGCGCCCCTTATCGTTTAGGGTTTTACCCATCGCTACGCACATCGCTACTTCTTGAGCCTTAGCGTCATTAGGCATGGTGTAGTGGGTGTCGTTGGTGGCAATGATTTTTAACCCCGTTTCTAAAGACATTTTAATGACCTGCTCATCAATGAATCGCTGATCTAAAATGCCATGGCGCATGATTTCTAAATAAAAATCGTCTTCAAAAATCTCTTGGTATTCGCAAGCGATTTTTTTGGCTTCATCATAACCTTTAGCCCCATACTTGCGGTTTCTCTCATTATTAGTATTCAAATGGTAATTGACTTCCCCTTGCAAGCACGCACTAGAAGCGATAATGCCCTTAGAATGCTCCCTTAGAAGCTTTTTATTGATGCGCGGGAAATAATAAAACCCTTCTAAATACGCCATAGAGCTTAAAAACATCAAATTTTCATAGCCCTCTTGGTTTTTAGCGAACAGGCACAAATGGAAACGCTGCTTGGTCTCTTTGCTAGAGAGGTTGTCATCGTTATGGATATACGCTTCCATGCCGATGATAGGCTTAATGCCTTCTTTTTTCATGCTCGTATAAAAATCAATCGCTCCAAACATGTTCCCATGATCGGTTACGCTCACGCTTTTCATGCCCAATTCTTTAATGCGTTTGGCTAGAATTTTAATCTTGTTCGCTCCGTCTAAAAGCGAATATTCTGTGTGCAAGTGCAAATGCGTGAAGGCTTTATTCTCTTTCATTGTATAACCCCTATTTGGATTTAACGCCATTATACCTACCGCTCTTTAAAAAACTCTTTATCCGTTCATTTAGTGGTGAATTATTTTAAAATGATGGTTATAATAAGAAAGTTTTGTCTTGTTTTTAACGCTATTTTAGGAGTTCATCATGAAAAAATCCATTTTATTGGGCGTTTGCTTGGCTTTTTCTTGCGTTTATGCTTTAAGCGATATGGATTTGATTAAAAAAGCGAAGGAAGGCCAATTAGAACCCATGCCTATGGGCAAAGCGCTCAAAGAATACCAGATCAAAAAAACCAGAGATGTGGGCATTGGCGCTAAAAACAGCGAAATCATGACCTCCGCTCAAGTGGAATTAGGCAAAATGCTCTATTTTGACCCTAGGATTTCCACTTCCTATCTTGTATCTTGCAACACATGCCATAATCTGGGCTTAGGCGGGGTGGATCTAATCCCAAGCACCATAGGCTCTCAATGGAAGAAAAACCCCCACCTTTTAAGCTCCCCAACGGTGTATAACTCCGTGTTTAACGATGTGCAGTTTTGGGACGGTAGGGTTACGCATTTAAACGAACAAGCGCAAGGGCCGATCCAATCTTCTTTTGAAATGGGGGCTGATCCTAAAGTGGTGGTAGAAAAAATCAATTCCATGCCAGGCTATGTCAAACTCTTTAGAAAAGCTTATGGCTCTAAAGTCAAAATTGATTTTAAATTGATCGCTGATAGTATCGCTATGTTTGAAGCCACGCTCATCACCCCAAGCCGTTATGATGATTTTTTAAGGGGCAATCCTAAAGCGCTCAGCAAAGCCGAAAAAGAGGGGCTGGATTTATTCATTTCTAAAGGCTGTGTGGCGTGTCATAATGGCATTAATCTTGGGGGGACGATGCAGCCTTTTGGGGTGGTCAAACCTTATAAATTCGCTAATGTGGGCGATTTCAAGGGCGATAAAAACGGGCTTGTGAAAGTGCCTACTTTAAGGAATATCACCGAAACGATGCCTTATTTCCATAACGGGCAATTTTGGGATGTCAAGGATGCGATTAAAGAAATGGGCTCTATCCAGTTAGGCATTGAAATCAGCGATGCAGAAGCGAAAAAGATTGAAACCTTCTTTGAAGCCTTAAAGGGTAAAAAACCTAAAATAATCTATCCAGAACTCCCTGTGATGACAGACAAAACCCCTAAACCCTCTTTTTGATTTAAAAAAATCTTGATTTCAAAAAATCCTTTTAGGGGGGATTTGATTATGAAAACTTAAAAAATGCTTTTAGCGCTTTTGCAACCAATAAATAATAGAGAGCTTGACTTTAGTCAAGCGACAATCCCTTAAAAAGCGATCTTTATGGGGTTTAGAGGGATTTAGTTGGAGAGTTGTAGGGGAGGATTGTTCCAAAATACCCCCTATCCCCTTAAAAGAACGAGTTTTACCTCCATTCTTAAAATTTTTTTAATCCCTTTATCATTTAGAATGTTTTTTGATTTTAGATTGCATTTAAAACACAAAACATAAACTCATGGCGTTTTCAAATAAATTTTCATTTTTTGGTTGTCTAAAATGAGCGTGTCTTTGCCCTTAGTTACCGCAAAATTACCCTTAAAATTCTCCATAAATTCCAATTCAAACGCCATTAAATGCTCATCTCTACACACTTTTCTTGAAATCCCGCTATCTTCAATTGCGATGTGCCTATCGCCCTGCCATACATAGCTGGCAAAATACCGGTTGCAATAGCCTTTCCCATAAATACGATTTTCTTTTTGATCAAACACAAACTCTCCCATAGAGCTTTTAGGCTTTGGCTTCTTTTTAAAAAGCTCATACCAGTGTTTCCTTTTTTCTTTTTGCTCTTGCTCTTTGGCTTCAATCGCTGTTTTATCTTCAGGTAAAGCGGTATTTAAAGAGGAATCTTGCTCTTCTTCATGCTCTCTAAAAGCGCTATCAGCGAGCATGGTTTCAATGTCATACACTTGATGGTTCATTTCTACTTTTTGGATATGCCAATCGTTACTAGAAAGCTTTTTATCAAACATTTTTAAAAAAAAACACCCCGAAAAGACACAAGCCGTTAAAACGCTTGCTCCAGCCAATCGTAAATTCAAATAGTTTCTCCTTATTTTATTTTTTTAACGGGCTTACGCTTTGCGCTTCAATAGCTTTTTTAATCAAAGAAATCGCTTCTTGCATCGCTTGCGTGCTGACATGTTGGAGGGATTGTATCGCGCTTTCTTGAAAATCTTGACTGCCATTTTTACTCGTTTTGATCGTTTTATTTTCCAAGCTAGAAATATTTTCATGCTTAATGATCACTCCAGAATGCGAATCGCCTTTCACGCTAATATCATAGCCTAGTGCGAATTCCGCCCTGTAGGTAGAATTTTCTTTTTCTAAAAGAGAAAACGACAAAATCGTAAAACGAACCGCATAAGTGGGCGCGCCCGCACCATAAGGGGGCAAAGCCACGCCTAAGCATGCTTTTTGCGCTTCTTGCATGAACATGGTTTTTAACATGTTGCGAGGCAAGTCTATCCATTTTTGGTGCTTCCCATGCGTGATCTGCCCGTCTTGCGCTTTAAACACGATCTCTTTAGTGTTGAATAAATCCGCGCTCAAAATGCTAATGAGCCTTACTTCAGTCAAAGGTTTAGCGCATTGCGTCATTTCAAAAGAACTCGCATTCAAATCATAAGTTCTGATTTCTGGCAGCATTTGTTTTAAATTAATGCTCAAGCAACCCTGAAGCAATAGGGCGAGTGCTGATGAGAATGAAAAGATTTTTATCGCCGTAGCTCTCATGGTTATTTCCTTTCTCCAAAAATCGTTTTATAGGGGTTAGCGTCAAATTTATCTATCAAAGCAGAGCCTTTTTCCACAAAATTATCAATGTTTCTTAAGCTCAACTGCGCTTGCATGATTAAAGGAGTGAACATCGCTTTAAAGTCGTATTGCCCCTGTTTGACGCGTTTATCCACATCTAAAGCCACATTATTGACATTAGAAACAAGGTTGTTAGCGTTGTTGATCAAAGAATCAAATTGAGTCTTTCTTGAATCCAAGTTAGCGATGAGATCATCTACTGAGGCGAGAATGTGCTTGAATTTTTCCACGTTTTCATCGTCTAAAATCCTATTCACATTCCTAATCGCTTTCATCACTTCTTGCACCACTTGATTAGCATCACCGCTCAAGCGATCCATAAGCCCTTCTTTAAAGATTAAAATCCGCTCCCCTTTATCGCCGCTACCATAAAATTCTTCATTGTGGCTTTGCTCTAAGGCTAAAAATTTTAACCCCATAAACCCTCTAGAAGAAACCGCCACTTTGGAGTCTTTACGGATCTTAACGCTGGATTTGATCATCAAATCCAAACGGACCACCCCCACTTTATCCTTTGCAAAACCCACCTTAATGACATTCCCCACTTGAATCCCCTTGTAATTTATGGGCGAGTTGGTCGCAATGCCTCCCAAGTCTTTGTCCGTATAGACCACATATTCATAATACTTCCCATCATCTAATCCCAAATGGCCTAGCCATAAAATAAAACCCACCATGCAAACCAAGCATAAAAAGAAGAGCCCGCCGATTAAAGTGTAATTCACATGCCTTTCCAAAATTTCTCTCCTCGTGTTGAATTGAATAAATTGCCCTCATCTAGCCCTTGAGTTTGAGCCTTTTTAATAAAATCCTTTAAATCCCCATTAAATTCTAATAGCCCGTCTTTGAGCATGATGAATCGATCCACGCAATCATGCACGGAGTCTAAATCATGCGTGATCATCACCACCGTAAGCTGTAAGCTCTCTTTAAGCGTCATGATGAGTTCGTCAAATTTGCCCGCGCTATAAGGATCCAGCCCGCTTGTTGGCTCATCTAAAAACAAGATCTCCGGATTAGTCGCCATAGCCCTTGCTATACCCACGCGCTTTTTCATCCCCCCGCTCAATTCATAGGGGTAAAGGTGGTAAGCCCTAGGGGGCAAACCCACTCTTTCAATCCACATTTTAGAAATTTCTTCAACAATTTTTTTAGAATAAGCGCCGTATTGCTCTAGCATCACGCCTACATTTTCTAAAACCGTTAAAGAGCTATAGAGCGCCCCAAACTGGAAGCAAATCCCACAGCGGTTAAAAATCTTTTGCTGCTCTCTTTCTTTGAGTTTCCATATATCTTCCCCAAAAAGCAACACTTCCCCCTTTGTAGGGCGATTGAGCAAAATCATGCACCTTAAAAGCGTGCTTTTACCGCTCCCTGACCCTCCTAAAATCGCCATCACCTCGCCCTTATGCACGCTAAAACTCACGCCCCTATGGATAATGGTGCTCCCAAAAGCGCTATGGAGATCCTTCACTTCAATTAAGACTTGATTGTTAGTAGCGTTCATTATATGTTCAACTTAGAAAAGAGAATAGAAAAAATAGCGTCTAAGAAAATGATCCAAAATAACGCATTCACAACGCTAATGGTGGTCAAGCGCCCAATGCTCTCGGTATCCCCCTTGACTTCAAACCCGCGCATGCACCCCACCATCGCAATCGCAAACCCCCAAAAAGGGGCTTTGACAATCCCTACCAAAAAATGATTCCAACCCACTGTGTCATGCAGTCTGTCTATATAGCTTGGAAAGCCTAAATCCAATTGGTATTTAATCGCAAACATGCCCCCAAGAATGGCGAACGCATCAGCGATAAACACCAATAAAGGCAAAACAATCACTAAGGCTAACACCCTAGGCAACACTAAAAATTCAAAAGGGTTAAAGCCCATGGTTTTCATCGCATCCAATTCTTCAGTGATCTTCATCACCCCAATTTGGGCGGTAAAACTGCTCGCGCTCCTCCCGGCCACCACAAGGGTTAAAATGAAAGGGCCGATCTCTCTTAAAGCGAGTTTGGCCGTCATTTCCACCGACATCAAAGGCGCACCCAAGTCTTGTAGTTGTAAAGCCCCTTGCAAAGCAACGGCAAACCCCACGATAAACACCGTTAAAATACTCACCGGCAAAACCTTAAACCCGGATTCATTGATGTGATAGAGCAAAGGAGTGATGCAAAAGCGTTTGGGGTTGAAAACGCTTTTAATGAAGTAAAATAAAATCATGCCGCAAAAATTGAACGCGTTTAAAAAGGTGTTGTAAGTCTCTACAAGACTCTTGCCCAATTTAGTGATCATGAGTTCGTATTTTTTGCCCGCTTTTTTAGATTCCAAATCGTCTTCTTTTTCAAGCCAGTCTTTAACCACTTTCAAAGCGCAAGCGTTATTCTCGCTCACGTTACACAACTCAATGTTTAAAGAACGCTCCTTGATGAGATCAAATAAAAACATGCCAAAAACAAAATCTATTTTTTGGCACCCTGAAAAATCCATTTTTAAAGGCCCTTGATGATCTAATAAATTTTTTTTCAACTCATCTAAACGAAACACGCTCGTTCTAAAATCCCAATCCCCTCTTAAAATCAGCACAGAGTTAGCCCCATCTTTACGCATCTCTAAAAATTTTTGTTTCTCTGTCTTCATTAAAATACATTCTCTCTTAGATTAGGTAAAATCTATTAACAAAATTTTGTTTGTTAAAACGACTATTTTAACACAATGATAAACCAAAAAGTTAAACAATACTCTATTCAATAAAGGATTAATTGTTTTTAAAATGTTTAAAAAAATCATTTTTTTGTGCGTTTTTTTGATAGGGGGATTTGTCATTCCACCCCTTGATGCCATGCCTATTTTGCGCAATAAAACCCCCAAAAAAAATTACCAAGAAGCCCATGAAAAGCTCTATAGAAGCATCATTAACCGCCAAAAGCTCACACGTAAAAAAAGCGGGTGGTATTTTTTAGGAGGGTTTGGCGCTGTAGAGGCCATTAAGGACTATCAAGGCAAGGAAATGAAAGATTGGATCGCAACGCTCAATTTAAAAACCGGCGTGCAAAGTTTTTTTAAAAAATACATCGGGATTAGGGGGGTTTTTGCATGGGATCTTGGGTCAGGAAAAGTGAATTACCAAAGCCATAAAGATCCTACCAACTCTTTTTTTACCATGCTTGCGGTGGGTTTGGATGTGATTATGGAATTCCCTTTAGGGAGTTATAAGCATTATTTGGGGGCATTTGGGGGAGCTAGGGGGCTTTAGTCGTTTATACGGACAAGCAAAATTTCAAATTTTTTAAACATTCGGTGGTTTCAGGGGGATTAGCGATTAATGGAGGGGTCATGCTCACGCTTTTTTTAAGGCACCGCATTGAACTAGGGTTTAAAATCTTACCCACCGCCAGATTGCTTTCTAGCTCCAAACGCTTTGAGACTTCGCCCCTATTTTATGCGGCATACAGCTATAAATTTTAACCTTTTAGCCAACTTCAAAAATCCAATCTTTAGGGGCTTCTTGTTCGCCTTGTTGGATGGATAAAAGCAAATCATAGAGTTGTTTAGTAATATGGCCCGGCGCTTCAAAAAAATAAGACTTGTTGTTGTGCGTGATTTCTTTAATGGGCGTAATGATTGCGGCTGTCCCACACGCTCCGGCTTCTTTAAACGCGCCCAACTCATCCATTAAAATTTCCCTCTCTTCTACTTTGAGATTCAAATATTCTTTAGCCAAAACCATCAAGCTTTTTCTGGTAACGCTTGGCAGAATGCTTGGCGAATACGGGGTGATAAAGGCGTTATCATGCGTGATGCCAAAAAAATTCGCCGCCCCCACTTCTTCAATTTTAGTGTGCGTGGTGGGGTCTAAATAAATGCAATCATCATAGCCTTGCTCTGTGGCTATTTTGTGGGCTAACAGGCTTGCGGCATAATTCCCCCCCACTTTCACCCCCCCGGTGCCTTTAGGCGCGGCTCTATCAAACGCCGTAGTGATAAACCTAGCTCCCCCTTTTTCTATACCCCCTTTAAAATACGCCCCCACCGGCGCGCAAAACACGATAAAAAGGTATTCATTAGCCGGCTTTACCCCCAAATTATCCCCCACGCCTATGACAAAAGGGCGCAAATACAAACTCGCCCCGCTTTTATAAGGAGCGAGCCATTTTTGATTCGCTTTAATCACTTCAGCGCATGCCTTTAAAAACAGCTCTTCGCTCACTTTGGGCATGAGCAGTCTTTCGCATGAAGTTTGCAAGCGTTTGGCGTTTTCTAAAGGGCGAAAAAGAAGAGCTTTTCCCTTTTGAGAGCGGTAAGCCTTCAAGCCTTCAAAACAAGCCTGCCCATAATGCAAGACTGGTGAGCCTTCGCTGAGCTGTAACGCATTTTCGCTAACCAATTCGCCTTGCGACCACGAGCCGTTTTTATAAGTAGCGATGAAGCGAAAATCCGTTTTAATGTAGCTAAAGCCCAGGTTTTTCCAGTCTAAATTTTCTAAATTTGGCATTTCACACCTTTAAATGGATAGTTTCAAGTGCGATTGTATCTAAAAAGGGGTTAAAAATCCCTCAAATAACTGATTTGAAACGCATAGACTCTACGCACATCAGCTTGTAAGGTGTATCCCTTTTCGTTGGTAATAGAAAAAAGCCGGTGCGTGATCGTAGGCACTTTAATCCCTAATTCCAGACTATTGTGTTTGGCGATATGGGTGCGGATCCCAAATTTCCATAAAAACTGGAAATTCGCCGGGCTATAACTGGAATCGCTGTGGTGTTTTACATAACTAGCGATCTCTTTACTGATGCTCGTTGCCCAACTATCCCCAGCCAATTGGATTCCTACCACAAAACCAAAAACCATGTTTTCTTTATTCACAAAATTCCACAGCGTATCCAACCCCACACCATAAGTGAATAAATTGACATAATATTGCCCTTGATAGGAATCCCTTTCTGTTAAAGTCGTCCCACCAAAACTAAAGCTATTGTAAATAAACCCGCTCTCGCCCACCGGGATACCCTTTTTCATCACGCCAAAGCGGTTGTGCGCGTAGTCAAAAAACCCATAATAACGCATGCCAAACCATTTTTTCTTGCCAAAAAATTGCTTATAGCCCGCTTCAAAACCCGCTCCTGCATAAGGCGGGAATTTTATCAAAGGTTTTTGCAAGCCGTTTTCATTCACCATTTTAGTCTGATTTTGTATCATGCTCACCTGGTAATTGACTCCCACAAAAGCCGCGCTCTCTTCAGCGCTCGCTAAAACACCCAAAGCCCCTAATAATATGATTCTTTTCAACATTCAGTCTCTTCCCTTTATTCTTTGATAATGACTTTATATTATATTAGCTTAAAATGGCTAAGTATTACTTATAAAGAAATAATAATATATTTTTTCTTAAACTCAATTAAAAACTAACCTTTTAATTCATTCCAACGCTTAGCGATAAACGCGCTCGTTTCTAGCGGCACTCTCAAAGGATACACTTCATCATTAAGAATGCGTTGGATTTCTTGTTGCAACTCTGGGGCGTTTTTTTCTTCAATTTCAAAAATCAATTCGTCATGCACTTGCAAAAGCAGCCTTACTGAAGGGTTATTTTTGAAACGCTCGCTCACTTTGAGCATGCCTAATTTCAATAAATCGCTGGCACTCCCTTGAAAAATCGCATTCACGCCCTCTCGCAAATAATTGCCCTTGATGTAATCATTCACGCCATTAAAATCAAACACCCGGTAACGCCCAAGCAAGGTAAAGGCTTTAGAAGTTTTTAAAATCTCTTCTTTCATGCCATTCAAATAATCTTTGATGCTGGGGAATCGTTTGAAATACGCTTCTATGTAACTTTTAGCCTCACTTAAAGGGATATTTAAAGTTTCGCTCAATTTCTTACTCCCCATGCCATACACCAGCCCAAAATTAATGCTTTTAGCGATGGATCGTTTTTCTTTGGCTAAATCTCCACCAAACAACGCTTTAGAAGTTTCTAAATGGATGTCTCGCCCCTTTAAAAACGCCTCCATTAAATCCTTATCCTGACTGAAATGGGCCAATAAACGCAATTCAATCTGCGAATAATCCACCCCTAGCAAACAATATTCTTTAGAGCTAGCAATAAAGCCCTTACGAATGAGTAAGCCTTTAGGCGATCGCACCGGGATATTTTGCAAATTAGGCGAATGCGAGCTTAAACGCCCGGTAGCTGTGCCGGTTTGGATGAAAGTGGTATGGATTTTATCGTCTTTGTCTTTTAGGCGCAATAAGGGGGTGGTGTAAGTGTTAAAAAGCTTATTCAATTCCCTGTATTCTAAAATCAAAGGGATGCTTGGGTGCTTGTCTAGGATTTTTAACAAATTTTTTTCATCGGTAGAATGGCTTTTATTTTTAGGAAGCCCTAATTTTTCATACAGGATCTCACCGAGTTGCTTAGGCGAATTAAGGTTAAAATCCACGCCGATTAGATCCAAAATTTGGCGCTCTAAAACGTTTAATTCATTCTTAAACTCCTGCTCTAAGCGCTTGAAATAAGGCGCATCAATTTTAAAGCCTTGAAATTCCATGCCCATTAAAACTTTCACAAACGGCGTTTCAACTTCTCTAGCCAAATAAAGCAAACCCTCTTCTAGCCCCCCTTTTTCAAAGTATTCGCACAAACGCTTTAAAGCACTTAATTCCACGCTTAAAAGTTCTAATTTCTCTGCTTTTGTCTTAAAATCTTTGATTTTTTCATGCAAGATCAATTCTTCTTTTAAATATTCCTTTAAAACTTCATCAAACCCCACTTTTTCCGGATTTTTCAAAAACGCTAAAATTTGAGTGTCTTGGATGCGAATGTTTTCTAAAGACACCTGGTATTTGGCTTTTAAAAAGCTCAATAAGGGTTTTAAATCATGCCCAATGATTTGCGCATGCTGTAACATTTTAAAAAAAGCGTTTTGCAAAAATTCTAAAGAAAAGGGCGAAAATAACGCCTCTTCTAAAGGTAAAAAATAGCCTTGATCTTCATATAAAAACGCTAGGGCCAGAATTTTTTTGTCTTTATCCAAAACCAAACGTGCAAAAATCCTTGCGTTAGGATTTTCTAACTTTTCTAAAAACATGCTCAAAAGTGCGGCGCTTTCCAAAACGATCATGCGCGATTTTTTAGGGGCACTGTCTAATATGGGCGCGTTTTCTACAATTAAAGGGGAATTTTCTAAATCCCTTAAAGTGGAAATAAAACCATATTCTTTCAATTCGTCTTTGATTTTCAATAAAGGGTTTTCGCTAGGAAAAGCGCAACTCAAAAAATCAAATTCCTTAATACACCCTCTTTCTAAAGTGGCTAATTCTTTGCTTAAAAACGCGCTTCCTTTGTCTTGTATCAGGGCTTGATACATTTTAGGGCTGAGTAAATTTTTCGCCAAGTCTAAATTTTCATAGATTTTTTCCAAACTCCCTAATTGCTGTAACAATTCCTTAGCGTTCTTGCTCCCAATGCCTTTAATCCCCTTGTAATTATCGCTGCTATCCCCTACAATGCCCTGATAATCCGTGAATTGACTCGGCAAAATCCCGTATTTTTCCACGCAATCCTTCGCCAAAAACTCCGTTTTGCCATCAAAAAGCGCGATTTTATCGCTCAAAAGCTGGTTAAAATCCTTATCTTTAGAATAAATGCGCGTTTTATAAGGGCTTAGCGTGGCTAGAGTGGCGATCACGTCATCGGCTTCAAACCCATTCACCTCCACGCAAACAAAACCCATTTTTTGCAACCATTCTAAGGCGATAGGGATTTGTAAAAGCATCTCTTTGGGGGCGTCTTTGCGATTTTGTTTGTATTCGCCCAATTTTTCAGCTCTTTTAGTTTTAGTCTGGCTTTCTAGGGCGAACACGATAAAAGGCATGTTTTTTCTGTCTTTATAAAATTTTTTAACCATGCCCACAAGCCCCGTTAAAAGCCCTGTAGGAAAGCCCTTATCGTTCGTTAAAGGCTTATTTTTAGCGCTCATGTAATAGCTTCTAAACAAATACGCAAAAGTATCAATTAAAGCTAAAGTCCCTTCTTTAATGACTGGCTGCTCCATTCAATCCCTTTTTAATCAAGCGAATTTTAAGTTTATTGTAACACAAGCGAGAGCGCTTAAAACCCCTTTCAAAATAACGAGTCTTTTTGAACGGGTGTTTCTTGGCTGATAACTTCTTTTGCGGCCTGGATTTTAGCGTCGCAGTATTGAACCACGCCTTGAATGGTTTGTTTCATTAGGGCGTTGATTAGAGTGCTCATGAAATCAAAATCAATATCCTCAAGGGTTTGAGCGTTAGCGGTGGGTTTTAGGGGTAGAATGACTTTATCGTTTTTAATTTTTGCCCATGAACACATGTTTTCATAGCCGAATTTTTTAGGGTAATCAAAAAATAGCGTGGATAAAAACAAGCCGATTTTATGGTTGATTTCAAATTTAGGTTTGAGAGAAAATACCCTAGCGTGTGTTACCATTTTATAAGGGAAACTGCGATAAAACGCGCAACCAAACATGTCAATAGTAATGGTATGGCTTTCAAAAACTTTTGCTTTTATATCGCTTTGCCCTAAAACGCCATTATTGCTAAGCCCTGCAGTGATGACAAATTCGCCCTTATGATTGATGTGGCGTTTTTGAATGTCAAAATCGCCGTTACTCGCTTCAAACAAATCCCCTAATTTGAAGCTTTGCCATGTTAAGCCGCATTTGAAAAGGTTAAGGGCGTTTTCTTCATCGTCAGAAAGGGTGGTGTTTTCTAGCCCTGTAGCTTTTAAATAAGCCTCAAGTTCGGCGAGCCGACACTGCTCAAGTTCGGCTATGAATTTTTCCATGAAATGAAAATCTATACCATCAAGGGTTTGAGCGTTAGCGGTGGGTTTTAGGGGTAGAATGACTTTATCGTTTTTAATTTTTGCCCATGAACACATGTTTTCATAGCCGAATTTTTTAGGGTAATCAAAAAATAGCGTGGATAAAAACAAGCCGATTTTATGGTTGATTTCAAATTTAGGTTTGAGAGAAAATACCCTAGCGTGTGTTACCATTTTATAAGGGAAACTGCGATAAAACGCGCAACCAAACATGTCAATAGTAATGGTATGGCTTTCAAAAACTTTTGCTTTTATATCGCTTTGCCCTAAAACGCCATTATTGCTAAGCCCTGCAGTGATGACAAATTCGCCCTTATGATTGATGTGGCGTTTTTGAATGTCAAAATCGCCGTTACTCGCTTCAAACAAATCCCCTAATTTGAACTCGCCCCACTTAATAGCGTTGAGTTGGCTACTAAGGGGGCCAATCACTTTGGGGGCGTTTGGTTTTTTAAAATCAAGCCCACTTCATAAGAAAGGTAATCGGCTATCGTTCTTTTAAAATCCTCCAATTCGGGTTTAGCCTCATTCTTTTGATGGGCTTCAAAATTAAAGTCTTTAGCATGCTTGTTTTCATGCGGCTTAGCGATAAAATCTTCAATATAGATTGTTTCTAAAGCGCCCCACAGCTCTTTAGAAACTTTAGCGTTTAAGCCGGCTTTGTAAATTTTAATGATTTCTTCGTAGCGTTTGGTGGGGTTAGAGGTTTCATTTAAGCCTCTTTTGGTGCGTTTGAAGCCGTCGTTTCTAAAGTCTATGAATTTAACGGGCTTTTCATAATCGTGTGGCTCATGAGCTTTAAAAATATAAACGCTTGTTTGCACCCCGGCTTGAGGCATGAATAAATCGGTAGGCATTTTAATACTCGCTAAAAGCGATGTTTTTTTAAAATTTCAACATTGGATTTTAACGCTTGCCCGCTCCCTGTGCTATCTTGGATAATGATCGCACCTAAACCGCCCTTTTGCATATGCTCTAACCCAAACTTGATAAAAGGCATGCCGTTTTCTTCGTAGCTAAAAGGAGGGTTTAATAAAAGGATATTGGGTTTAAAATCTTCATAAATCTTTTTATTGGTTTCAAAAGTGTTGCCTTTGATGATTAGGCTTGATCCATCGCCTCTTAAAATCATGTTAGTGGTGGCTAGCGAAAACATTTCAGCATTAAGCTCCACGCCTAAAAGCTGCGTGGTTTTTGCGCCTTTGATTTTTTCGTTCGCTTTAGTGGTGTTTTTACCATAGGTTTTTTCAATGTCTTCAATCATTAGCACCATAGAAGAAATTAAAAAGCCGGCGCTCCCTGCGGCTAAATCCATCACAAAGGATTTCGCATTAACCCCTAAAAGTTCGCTCATCATTTTAGTTACATAAGGCGGGGTTAAAACAATGCCTAATTCCTTACCATCCCCTAAAGCGTATTTTAAAAATTCGCTATAAAGTTCGCCCATGATGTCTAAATGACCGGTATTGTCGCTTTCATTAATGGGCTTATGGACAAATTCATAAAGAAAGGTAAAAATTTGCTTAGTGATACTTGAATCTTTTTCTAAAAGCATGCTGATGGCTTTATCCAAGCTCGTTATTTTATCGCGCTGCGGATCTTTTCTGATTTCTTTAAAACTGGCGAGCATGAGATCTCGTTTTTCTTCGCTCAAGTTTTTGGTTTTTAAAAATTCGCTGATTTGGTTAAACACTAAAACGCCATCACGACTAGTATCAGTCAATTCGCCTTTTAAATCGCTTGGTTTTAAGCCCCCTTTTTTGCCCTTAATTTCTTGCATGGACAAAAGCATGCCGCTCACGTATAGCACGCGCTGAGGCGCGGTGATGTTGTGGTTATGCATCAGGCGGTTGAGTTTTTTAGCGGTTTCGTTCAACTCGGCTTTGGTTTTGATTAAGATGAGATGCTTTTCTTCTTCAGTGAGCGTGCATTCTTTATAAAAAGCGTTAAACGATTCTTGATTTTCTAAAAAATGCAAGTTTTTTGTATTAGTGAGCTTGTGCGAATTGATCCCGCTCGCAAAAACATAATACACTTCTATAAAAAGGTTTTCTTCATCATCGCCGGCGATGCCTATGGCGATGCATTCTTTATATTTTTCTTTGTTTCTTAAGATGTTTTGAGCGTAGTGTAAAGCCCCATTCACGGCGAATTTTGAAATGGAATTGTCATCGTTTGCAAGCGTGTCGTTTTTGAGCTTTTTTAAATTTTTAGCGTAGAGTTTGTTTTCTATAATTACAGGGATAACGCTCTCTTTATTTTTAGGGTGCGTGTATTTTTCTAAGCTAAAATCTGGCTCGCCATAAGAAGTTTTATCTTTAGTTTTACTCGCATTCAAAAGGGCGTTTTTAAGGCTAGGACTCATTTGGCTTTTAACATTAAAATCCTTATTTTTCACAAGCCCTAAATTAATCAATTCTTTTTTGACATAGTCATCAACATCATCTTCTAACCGAAAAGCTTGCATGGTTTTATCCTTTTTAAAAAAACAAAATTATAACTCATTCATCCGCGCTGCAAAGCGCGATCGCAAAGTGCGCTTTAATGTTTAGGGTTTTAAGGTGTTTTAGGGCTTCTTTTAGGGTGGTGCCGGTGGTGATAATGTCATCTAGTAAAAAATAATCTAAATTTTTATCGCCTTTAAAGGTGAAATTCCGTGGGTTATTGGCGCGAAATTCTAAGCTTTTCCCGGCATACGAAACAGCATTATTAGCCCTTAAACGCCCGTAAGTGGCTTTTAAATTCCCTTGACAAAAGCCTTTTAAAAGCGCGGCTGAATGCGAGTAAAAGGATTTGATTTTATCATCAATAGCAATGCCATAAAGGGGGGTGTTTAAGCCTTTTTCTTGTAAAATCCTTACAAATTCCGCACCGGCTTTTTGAGAAAGCAAGGGCAAAATGCGAGAGCCAATCAGCGCGTATTTGCTTTTAATGAGTTCTTCTATTTCGCTATAAGCGTAAAAACTATACACGCTCACGCCCTCTAAAACCCTTACTCTTAAGCTTAAAGGCAAATCGTTTAAGCAATTTGGGCAAAGGAGCTTAAAAGAAAGCTTCAAACAGGTTAAACAACGCATTTTATAAAGGCGGCGATTTTTTCGTGTAAGTTTTTAACGCTTTCTTTGGCGTTCAGTTCCAAAACTTCGCACCCGAATTTTTCTCTTAACGCGTAAGCGTGAGTTTTGAGCTTTTGCTGGATGGTGAGTAATTTTTCTATGCCTTGGTTTTCTATTTTGTCTAAACTTTTAAGGCTTAAGCGCTGTTTTAAGCCCTCTTTGTCTATCACTAAAAGAATGATTTTTTCAGGCAAGACGCTTTGAGTGGCAAGTAGGTTTAATTCTAAGCTTGAAAATTCGCTATAAGCCATGCCAGAAATCAAACTCCTGTCGCTAATGATGAGTCTTTTTTCTTTCAATGCCGGTTTTATCACGCTTTCTGCATGCTCAGCCCTATCGCTTAAAAACAAAAACGCTCGGGCTAATTCGCTGATATTTTCATTCAAAGCGATACGCCTTAAACTCTCGCCCATTTTTGTCCCCCCTGGCTCTTTGGTAAAAAGGGCGTTTTTAAACCTGGTTTTTAATAGTTCTACTTGAGTGCTTTTGCCCGCGCCATCAACGCCTTCTAACGCCACATACATTTTAAACCTTTGAAATCAAAGGATAAATTTCTTTAGGCACTAAATGGCTCGCATCGCCCTTATGCGCGATAATGGATCGCACGATAGAAGAGCTGATGAAAGCGTTTTGTAAAGTGGGCATGAAATACAAGGTCTCTAATTCGTGGTTTAAGGATTTGTTCGCATAGCCCATTTGCAATTCGTATTCAAAATCGCTCACCACCCTTAAGCCCCTAACTAACACCTTACAATGGTATTCTTTAGCCAGATTGGCTAATAGCCCTTCAAACGCCACGCATTCTACATTTTTAAAACTTTTAGTGGCGAGTTGCATCATTTTTAAGCGCTCTTTTAAACTGAACATGGGGTTTTTAGCGCTTGAATGCGCCACAGCGACAATGAGCTTTTCAAACAATTCGCTAGAGCGGTGGATAATGTCTATATGCCCGTTAGTGACCGGATCAAAAGTGCCCGGGTAAATGCCGATTTTTTGCATCAGTTCATTCCCCATCGTGGGTATAAGTCATTTTCTATCCCTAGGCTGTCAAACCACTTCCCCACTAAAAAATCTTGCATCGCTTCTAAAGTCTTGCTCTGGGTGTAATAAGTCATCATCGGCGGCGCAATGATCGCATTAGAATGGGCGAGTTTGAGCAAATTTTCCAACATAATAGCACTTAAAGGCATTTCTCTAGGGGCAATGAGTAAGGGGCGCTTTTCTTTAAGCATCACAGACGCGCTCCTAGAGATCAAATCCCCCCAAAGCCATGCGCGATTTTAGCCACCATGTCCATGCTCGCTGGAATGATCGCCATTTTATGGATACCATAACTCCCTGAAGCGATGCTCGCATGAATGTCTTGCTCGTTAAAAAAAGTCGCGCCAGGCCGTAAATCTTTCATGGCGTTTTTAAGGTTAATATTCGATTCTTCTAACGCCACGACATGCGCGTTTTTAGACGCCACGACAAAAACTTCAATTTCTTTAGGTAATTTTTCTAAAAACCGCAAGGCTAGGGGTATCCCGCTCGCCCCGCTGATGCCTAAAACCAATTTCATGAATATCCTTTATAAGATTTGCGCTTTAGAGCTGCTCAACACTTTTGCTTTGAGTATTTTATTGCTTTCTAAATTTTTCGCTTGAATGATTTGATTAAGTGCGCCATTTTCTAGGGCTTTTAGGCTTATTTCTATGCTGATTTGCCCCTCTTCATACACCCCGGTGATAATGTCGTTTTTACGCACGATGATTAAAGCTTGGGTTTTATCCATGCTTAAAAGCGTGTCAGGGGGGATAAAATGTTTCGCGCTCACTCTATCAATCGCGCCCTCTAATAAGGGGTTAGAAAGCACGCCAAAAGGAATGCGTTCTTTTTGAGTGTTGTTGGCGGTGATGTTCTCATCTTTTTTAATCGCACTTATGCTTTTAAAAGCCTGCATGCTACCTACCACGCTATAACGCACCGGTAGGCGTAAATTAGGCTCATTTTCCAATCTTAAAAACACGACCCCATCTTTTTTAAGCTTATTAGAAGCACTCAATTCATAGCTTAAAATGGAAGCGTGAGAAAAACGCTCTGGGATTTCTAAGTTAATGGTTTTAATTTCTAATTTTAAGTCTTTGTATTCTTTGAGGTAAATTTCTTTAATCCCTGTTTTAAGCGCGTTTGAATCCAGGGCGAATAGCGCGTTTAAACAGATAAAAAAAAGGATTAAAATTTTCAAAACCCGTTATCCACTTTTTCTACAAATTTTTCTGAGATTTTATCATAGACATTCCCTCCGCAATTGATTTTCAAGCACAAACCGCTCAAGCCCTTTTCCACGCCTAAAACCCTACCGGTGCCAAAAATCTTATGCTTGATCAAATCCCCCACTTTAATGGGCGTGTTTTTTTGGTGATTTTGTTTAGGGGTTTGATCGCTTTTAAGCAACTGGGCTTCTTCTAAAAACACAGAGGGCGAGCAAGAAATTTTCCTCCCAAAATACGAACGCTCTTGAACATAAGAGAGCTGCAATCCTTCTTTAGCCCTAGTGATCGCTACGTAAGCCAAGCGCCTTTCTTCTTCTAAATCGCTTTCTTGATTGAACCCCCTATGCGGGAAAAACCCTTCTTCTAACCCGATCACAAACACATGCTTAAACTCTAACCCCTTACTCATATGCACGCTCATGCAACTCACTTTTTGCGCGTTTTCTGTATTATGGACATCTAACACGCTTTCATTCAAAAAATCCAGTAAAGAATGCGTGGGGTTAGTTTTAAAATGCTCTTTTAGCAAGGTTAAAAGCTCTTTGACAAAGCCCTCCCTTTCTTCGTAATTGTCTTCTTTTTCATAGCTTTTTAAAAGATTAGTCTCTTCTAAAAACCGCTCGCAAAACTCCTCCACTGAAATTTCAAAAGCCTCCCTCAAACGCCCTATCATAGTCATGAATTTCTTTAAAGCGTATTCGTTTTTAGAGTTTAGTTTGTCTTTAAACGCCCCAAGTTTTAGCGCTTCTTCTAAATTCAAATCCTCTTCATCTAAAAGAGAAAAAATCCATTCTTGAGTGATCTTGCCAAGACCTCTTGGGGGCTTGTTTAAAACGCGCCTAATAAAAAAGCGATCGTCTTTTTTCGCCACCACATGCATGAACGCCAAAGCGTCTTTAACCTCGGCTCTTTCATAAAAACTCAGCGCCCCAATGAGCCTATAAGGGATATTCAAAGCGTTCAAGCTCTCTTCAATGCTGCGACTAAGCCCGTTTAGGCGGTACAAAATAGCGATATTTTCTAAATTCTCGCCCTTCTTTAAAAGGGCTTTGATTTGATAAGCCACATCCAGGCTCTCTTCTTTTTGCGTTAAATATTCCTTACAAACCACGCTTTTATGCGAGCCTTTGAAACTTTGAAGCGTTTTAATGTGGCGGTGTTGGTTATGGCTGATGAGGGAATTGGCGCACGCTAAGATTTCAGCGCTGGAGCGGTAGTTGGTCTCTAATTTCACTATTTTAGCCCCTTTAAAATGCTTGGAAAAATTTAAAATATTAGAAATATCAGCCCCCCTAAACCCATAAATGCTCTGATCGTCATCGCCCACCACGCACAAATTATGGTGCGTGCAACTCAATTGTTTTAAAAATTCCAATTGTAAGGCGTTCGTGTCTTGATACTCATCTACCATGATGTAATGGTAGCGTTCGCTAATCTCTTTAGCGAGTTTTTCATTATCTTGTAAAATCTTAAGGCTTAAACAAAGCAAATCGTCAAAATCCACTAAATTGTCTTTTTTGAGCGCGTTTTGATAAAGCTCATACGCTTTATGACATTCGCTATCTTGCATGCTCAAATCCATCATGCCGTTTTTGATTTGAGAAATACTGGCTCTAAAGCTTGAAATTTTGAGCTGTTTGCACAGCGTTTTTACTTCATCGCTATCTAACACCGAAAAATCGCACGCTCTTTTTAAAAGGCCCATGTGCTGCCTTAAAAACAGCAAACCAAAACGATGGAAAGTGCAAAGCAAGGGAGGGATAAGAGTTTGGTTTTTCAACAATTTCAAAGCCCTTTCTTGCATTTCCTTACTCGCTTTATTGGTGAAAGTGAGCGTTAAAGTGTTCTCGCTAGGCACGCCACAAGCGCCAATCAAATACGCTAAACGGCTCGTTAAAGTCTTAGTCTTACCGCTCCCAGCTCCCGCTAAAATCAATAAAGGCCCTTGAATGTGGCATGCGGCGATTTTTTGCGCTTCGTTCAAATTGTCTAAAATGCTTTTTTCAAAACCCATTATTCTAAAAACTCGCCTTCTTTTTCTTGGTTCAAACGCTCTTTTAAAAGGTTGGTGTCAATTTCAAAATCAAAATAAGGCGACGAAAAATCAGAGGTTTTAATGGCTAAAAAATGGTTTAGCGCTGATTTCAAGTCCCCCTTTCTTTGATACAACAACCCTAAAGCGTAACGGATATTTTCATTATTCGGATCGTCTAATTTCCCAAGCTCTAGCCATAAAGCGGCGTTATTGTAATTATTCTGCGCGATATAAGTCAAACCCGCTAGGATTTTTAAGCGCACTTCATTATCCTTAAGATCGCTAATTAAGTTTTGATACAACGCACTCGCTTTTTCATACTGGCCTTGAAACAAACTCACTAACGCTAAATTTTCCAACCAATCGTTAGGGGATTCGCCCTCTTCTAAACTGGCGATTTTTTGCTCTAGTAATCTTTCTTGATGATCTAAATCATTGACCATAAATCCCATGTAAGCGTAGAAATGACGCCCTAAAATGGGTCCTTGCATGGTTTGATCCCAGCTGATTTTACGCGAATCTAAAAGGGTGTAAATGCTTAAAGTGTGCCGGATGCTCGCATCATAATACGAAACGATTTCATAAAAGATATTAGAGATGAGATCTTTAGGGAGCATTTTTTTTAAATTCCCAAAAGCTTGCACCATCAATTTTTTATCCTTGCTCTCTTTAGCGAACGCCGCTTCTAGCGCGTAATAAAAGGGGAGTTTTTTAGGGGCGTTTTTAAGCCAATCCATATCCCAATTGGTGCGGTAATTCAAATAAGCGATGAGCGAAGAGAGTAAGGCTTTTTGCGTGGGGCTAGAAAAATCATGACTATAAAAATTCTCGGTGATTTCTCTTAAAAACTCCGTGGTGTCTTCGTGGGTGAAATGCGAGGCTAGAATCGCAAAAACCGCACTCAAATAATCCGCAGAATTCAAATGGAAAGCCCTTAAAAAATGGAAATAAGCTTTGTGGTAATTTTCCAATTGCGCATAAATCAAACCCACATTATAATGCAAAAGCGCGTTATTGGGGCTATTTTTTAAAGACAAATCAAAAAAAGAAAGGGCTTTTTTTAAGCGCTTGTTTTCTAACGCTTTCAACCCTTTGAGCGCGTTTTTATCCGCTATCGCCATCAAACGCCCCCTTTTAAAAGCAAGGCTTGCCCCCTCTAAATCCTTTTGCGTATCAGAATCCAAAAGAAACAGCCCCTCTTCAATCACGCCTAAGGTTTCTTTAGAGTCTAAAACCTTAAAAGGAGCGTAATAAAAGAGCAAGCGGTAGATAAAATCCCTTTTGCCTTCAAAATATTGCGTGTTCCAAAAACGCTCTTTGGCTCTTTCTTTGTCTAAAAAAACAGGGTTTATAGTGGGCTTGATGGGGTAAAAAGAGTTGGCTAATAGCGTGTCTTCTTTGGTGTGGCTGGCTAATTTTAAGGCTTCGCTCGCTTTAAGGGTGTCGCCTTTTTTCAAACTCACCAATTCCAAAGCCATTAAAGCGTTTAAATCTTTAGGGTAGTTGTGCAAATAATGCTGCAAATGCTCCAAAGCCTGCTTGTAATGGCCCAAACGGGCCTGCAAAAGCCCTAAAGCGAGCTCATCTTGGGCGTTCGCACTTTTTTGTAATTGCTTGTAAGCGTTCGTTTCATCTTTAAACATCAAAAACAATTTAGACGCCAAGCGCGCGTTAGGCTTTAAAAAAGCGTTGGAATTAGGGTGCATTAAAGGCGAAAGGGCTTCAAAATACTCTCCAGCGTAATAGGATTTGAGCGCGTAAGCGTAGGAATAAAAAGACTTTTTATAGTCTTTATACAAAGTGTCTCTCACAATTTTTAGATAATGATAATACAAATCCTCATCTTGCAAATGATAAGCGCTCACTAACGCATCAATCGCGCTCACGCTCGCGTTTTCTTTAGAAGCGATGCTAGAATCAAACAAATCCAACGCCCCATTAAAATCCTTTTCTTTAAACTTAATCACCCCTAAATTATGGCTCGCAATCCCTTGCGAAAAAGAAGCGGCTTTGTCAAACAGGTGTAAGGCTTCATCTTTTTGCCCTTGCTCATACAAAAGGCTCGCTTTTTTCATGATCGCATCCACTTGATTTTCATCGCTTCGTTTGAGGGAGTCCTTGCCGATTAGATCGGGTAAGTCTAAATTCTCTATTTGTCCCTCGGCTTGCGCGTTGTTAGCGTTGTTGGTGTTATTAGGCGTTTCGTCATTGGTGGTGGCGGTATTAGTTTGTAAAGAAGTTTGTTTATTTTCTTTTTTATGCCCTAGTAACAAACTCAAAGCCACAATGAGCGCGATGAGTGAAAGCAATATTCCAAGCGCGATATAAAGCTTTTTTTTATTGTGTAAAATCTGTTTAAAAAACTCTTTAGAACTTTTGATTTTATTAATCGTCTGCTCCAAAGCCTGCTTCAAAGAGGGGATTTTAGAATGAATGCCCTTTAGGGGGGTTTCTTTTTCGTTTTTGTTTTCGCCCCCTTTTTCTTCTAATGAATTTTGCTCTTCATTCAGCACAAACTAGCCTTAAAGGTATTTTTCTAACGCCTTAGGAATATGGATGCTCCCATCCGCTTGCTGGTGGTTTTCCATTAAAGCGACCATCGTCCTGCCTACCGCTAAAGAAGATCCGTTTAAGGTGTGCGCTAATTGGTTTTTTTGATTCTCTTTGAAGCGGATTTTAGCGCGCCTAGCTTGAAAATCCCTCGTGTTAGACACGGAGCTGATTTCTCTGTAACAATTTTGCCCAGGCAGCCACACTTCAATGTCTATCGTGTTGCTCGCGCTAAAGCCTAAATCCCCACTGCACAATTGCACGAACCGGTGCGGTAATTCCAAAGCCCTTAAAATTTCGCTCGCGCTCTCTAGCATGCACTCTTGCATCGCATCGCTTTCTTTAGGGTGCGTGATAGCCACTAGCTCTACTTTATCAAACTGGTGTTGTCTTATCATCCCCCTTGTATCCTTGCCCGCGCTCCCTGCTTCGCTCCTGAAACAAGGCGTGTGCGCGGTCATTTTAATGGGGAGGTTTTCAACGCTAATAATCGTGTCGTTGTATAAATTGGTGAGCGTTACCTCAGCGGTGGGGATCAGATACAAATTTTCATTTTCTATTTTGAAAACATCTTCTTTGAATTTGGGTAATTGCCCGGTCCCAAAAAGCATTTTTTCATTCACTAACGCCGGCGTGTAGACGATTTCAAAGCCGTTTTTTTCATTAAAATCCAGCATTAAATAAATGAGCGCGCGATAAATTTTCGCCCCAAAACCCCTAATGACCGAAAAACGGCTTTTGGCAAGTTTCACGCCGCTTTCAAAATCAATCCAGCCGTTTTTTTGAGCGAGTTCAAAATGCTCTTTAGGTTTGAAAGTAAAATTTCTTGGGGTTAAGATTTTTTTAATCTCTATGTTGTCTTCTTCATTCGCGCCTAAAGGGGTTTTTTCATCCACTAAATTAGGGATTATGGAAAGCTTTAAATCCATTTCTTGTTCTGCTTCGCCCACGCTTTTGGAAAGCTCATTCAGTTTGATTTTATTGTTTTCTAGCTCTTTTTTGAGATCGCTTGTACCCATTTTTTGAGCCATTTTAATACCAAATTCTTTAGAAACCTTGTTTTGAAAGGCTTGTAAGCCCTCTAATTCAATGAGTTGTTTTTTATAATGCGTGATGGCTTCGCGCAAACGCTCTAATTCATCGTCCATCGCATGGTTACGCTTTTTTAAAGAAAGAGCCACCTTGTCAAAATCTTGCAATAAAAGTTTTCTATCAATCATTCAACCCTCTTTAATCGTTCTAAAATGCCACAATTTAGCCCATTCGTCTATATCGTTTTTATCTATTTGAGCGCTCAAAGCCCCCATTTTACCCTCTAAAGAATCTTCAATAGCACCATTAGGCAAGGCCACAAAACTATCCCCATAAAATTTCCACAAAAATTCGTTTTTTTGATCTCCTTCTACAAGGATTTGGCGATACGCCCCGATCCTATTAGCCCTAACCACCACGCAAGAAGCGCAAAAAGCGCGCATCTGGCACAAAAGCCGCCACCTTTCATTGGATTCAAAAGTGGCCACGCTGCTTAAAAGCACCACATCCACGCCCTGATTTTTAGCCTGAACCCATATTTCATCAAAATGCGCTTCAAAGCCAAACAAAGGGGCGATTCTTAAGCTGTCTCTTTTAAAAACTAACAATTCTTTAAAAGCGCTTTTCTCATTGTCAAAAAAGCTTTCTTCATCCCAGTGAGGATAGGGGATTAGGCGTTGTTGCGTGTAATACTGGATATTTTCTTTAGAAATGAGGGCGATTTTTTTATAGATTTTAGAATCTTCTTCTAAAAGCACCGGGGCTGAAACGATCAAATCTAATTCTTCGCATTTTTGCGACAAAAACCCAATCGCTCGCGCAGACTGCGCGTTAATCTCATTCAAATCCAATCCCATGTTATGGTGGAAAAAGGGGTTGATCACGTATTCAGGCAACACCACCACGCTTTTCTTGGGTATGGAGTTGAATAGGGATTGCATGAGGTTTTCTTCAAAAGACTCTAATTGCAAAGCAAACACTCGCATGCTTTAAGCCTTTTTGTCTGGCGTTTGGAGTTTTTCATACTCTGAATAAGCGTTTTCTAAAAGCTTTTGAGCCAAAAATAATTCTTGCATAGCCATTTTATACAAATCCATCCCGTCTTTTAAAGACAAATTAGGATCATTCAAGCGATCTATGGCTTGCTCTAGAGAATGAACATGCTCTTCAAAGTTTTTTTTAGGGGCGTTTTTAGCGTTTTTAGCGTTTTTTTGAGGGGCTTTTTCGGTTTCAAATAATTCATCTTGCATGGCATTCCTTTAGCTTTTTTTAACAAGCATGGTCGTTGAAATTTGAGCGATAGAATCTTCAGTTCTTACAATCTCAAACCCTGCGTTTTTTAATTCATGTTTCAAACCCTCCAAACTCAAAAACCCCTCAATGGACTGTGGTAAATAAGAATAAGCGCCATAATTTTTACTGATAGCCCCTCCCACCAAAGGCAAAACCTTATTCGTGTAAAACCCTGAGATTTTATCCAACCATGTGGGGTTATCCTTTTTTAAAAATTCTAAGATCACTAAAACGCCCCTGGGTTTTAACACCCTAAAAAACTCTTTTAAAGCCTCTTGTCTTTCCACGATATTACGCAAGCCATACGCAATGGAGAGGATATCCACGCTGTTACTTTCAACGCCCTTTAAATCTTTGGCTTGAGCTTGGATGAAAGAAGCTTTGTTTTCAAGCTCTTCACATTTTTTAATGGCCAATTCAAGCATGTTATTAGAGGGGTCAATCCCCAAACATTCTTTAAACTCTATACCGCAATTGAGAGCGCTTTTTTGCCAAGCCACAAGCATATCCCCTGTCCCGCATGCCACATCCACAAGCCTTAACGCTTTCTTGTTTTCCAAAAACAAAAACGCATGCTCGCAAGCCCTTTCTCGCCATTTAACGTCTAAACCAAAACTCATCAAGCGGTTGGCTTGATCGTAAGAGCTGGCTATATCATCAAACATGTTGATGATTTTTTCTTGCTTGAGGCGATTTTCTTTTTTCATGATTGGTCTTTAAAAAGGCTTGACAACCACTAAGATCACAATGAGGATCATTAAAATCGTGGGTATTTCATTAAACACACGATAAAACCTTGCGTTTTTCCCTGTAGGGTCTTTTTCCAGCTCGCGCATGCATTTTTTGCAGTAAAAATGATAGGCTAAAAGCAATGCCACTAAAGCCAATTTAGCATGCAACCAACCCCCACTTTTAAAAAGCGTTGGCTCTATCAACAACATTAAAATCCCTGTAATAAGCGTAAAACCCATAGCCGGTGAAGCGATAAAGGAATAGAGCTTTTTTTCTTGGATTTGAACCACTCCTACAAACTCTTTTTTATGCACATTTTCTGCATGATAGACAAAAAGGCGCGGCAAATAAAATAACGCCGCCATCCACGAAATGACCGCTATCACATGGAAAGCCTTGATCCATAAAAAATACCCGCTCAAAAATTCCATTCATTCTCCCTAATTTATCTTATTTTGTTGTAAAAACGCTTGCAAATCGTCTCTTGCACCGCTGATTTCCACTTCCACGCTTTGGTTTGAAAAATTCTTTTTGTTTAATTGTAAGCTAAATTTCTTAATTTCACGCTGAAGAGCGTCTAATTCTTTGTAAGAATAATGAGCGCTTAAAGTTTCTAACTCCACAAAATCCTTCAAAGCGTTTTCTCTTTGAGCGTTTTCTACGCACAATAACGCGCTCTTAGCATAAGCTTTCATCAAGCCTCCCACCCCTAAAAGCGTGCCTCCAAAATAACGCACGCTCACTAATCCTATATTGATCAAATCCTCTCGCCTTAAAACGCTAAGCACAGGCATGCCTGAACTCCCTTTAGGCTCGCCATCATCGCTAAAACCCTCCGTGATTTTGCCCCCTAAAGAATAGCGGAACGCCGTTACAAAATGCGCGGCTTTAAAATGCTCTTTTTTCAATTGCAAAAGGGTTTTTTCAAAATCATCAAAAGGCATAAGATACCCTAAAAAACGAGACGCTTTAGTTTGGTGCTTGGAGGTGATAAGGTTTTTAAGCGTTTTCACAAGCTTTCTTTAAAGAGCTGAGTTTGAACACGCACCCTATAAAACTCACGATAAAAATCGCAATAAGCGCGTAAAAATGGATGGAAACATCCACAAATTCCGCATGCATTTGATTCAACCGCCCGAGCAAACTGATCCCATGATAAGCTGGCACTATTTGAACGAAAACCTGTAAATAAGAGGGCAAGGATTCAAAAGGCCACACAAAACCCATCATAAAAATCAAGGGCAAAGAAGAAATTAAAACGATTTGAGTGGTGTGGGCTTCATTTTTAATCCATGCCCCTAAAAACGACCCCAAACTCAAGGCCGCAAGCATGAAAATCAAGCTATTCAAAAACACCATTAAAGCGCTCCCATGCCGTTCGATCCCATAAAAAGAAAACAGCGCCCCAAAATACCATAAAATAAAAACGCTAAACGCTCCCATGAACACCAAGAGTCTTGCGCACAGCCTTAAAGCGATTTGTTTCTTGTCTAAAAGGGCTAATTCCAAACGCCTGGAGCTAGTAAACATGCTGCTTGCAATGAGCATCACTTGGTGTAAGATGAAAATAAACACGCTAGAGAGCGCGTAATTCAAATACCCCTCACTAGGGTTATACAAGGCGATAGGCCTGATTTTAATCCCGTCTGTCCCTAATTCAGCTTCTTCTATTTGGGCGTTGCGTTTGAACCTGATTTCATCGTTTAAAGCATTGATGCTCCCCACCACCGCATTCGCTAACGCGCCATAAATCAAAAAGTAATTGGCGTTCGCATAAAAATCTATCGTTACAGGCACTTGTTTATGGATATTAGCTTCAAAATGCGAAGGGATGTGTAAGATCCCATAAATTTTTTCTTCTTTTAAAAGCTTTTTGGCTTCCAGCATAGAGGGGCTAAAGAAAGCGATTTCTAACTCGTTGGAGCTTTGCGCCATGAAGGCTAATTGCCTAGAAAGGAAGGAATTGTCTTCATCTACAAGGGCGATTTTTTGCTGCGTTACGATGTCTTTCAAATAAGGCAAAGGGTATAACAAGCCATAGATTAAAGGAGCGCCTATAAGGATCAATAAAACGCCCTTATGAGAAACAATGGCTCTTAACTCCATTAAAAGGATTTTAAAAAAATTCATGCACTAGCCTTGTCTTTTTTAAAAGAAAAATAAAAAACCAAAAGCCCTAAGGCTAAAAAGATTAAAAAGAACAAAAGGGGCATTAAAGAATTTAAAGATTCTGTTAAATCCGTCTTATAATAGGCCTCTTGTAAAAAGAATCTCATAAAATGGCTAATGGGCAAGCAATGGCTCCAAAAATCCCCAAAAATTTCCATGTTGTTTTGCGGGTAAGTTACCCCAGCAAACGCAAAGCTTGGAGCGGTATAGACCCCAATCGCGCCAGCGGTTTCAATAGCGTTTTTTGAAACGCCATAAACTAGCACCACAAACCCGCTCATAATGAGCGTCATCAAGACTACCGCTAAAAAGACCAATGACAAATGCGTATAATTCCCCTCCATGCCAATGAGATTAAAATAAAACGCCATGCCCATCCCCCAAAAGCTAAACACACACGCATTCGCTAAAATACTGATCAAAAGCTCTCGCATGTTAGAGATTTTTTGAATGAAATTGAGCATGCCAATCGCAATAAAAATGAGCCACATGCAAGGCAGCATCACGCTTAAAAGGTATTGCGTGTAATTGTTTTCTTCATTGTATAGGGCATGCAATTGCAAAACAATAGGCATTGCTTGGGCTTTAGCCGAAATCAAATTGGAATCTCGCACTAAAGCTTTGGTGGCTAAGGTTTTAGCGTCTAAAGTCAAAGCAGTTTGTAAAAAGGCGTTTTTGAGCGTTTTCCCCACTAAAACATACTCA
Organism: Helicobacter pylori; assembly: GCA_008032955.1. Taxonomy (NCBI): domain Bacteria; kingdom Pseudomonadati; phylum Campylobacterota; class Epsilonproteobacteria; order Campylobacterales; family Helicobacteraceae; genus Helicobacter; species Helicobacter pylori. The sequence continues at coordinate 1,362,923 of CP032046.1, read as the reverse complement.
GCGTTATAATAAAAGGGTAAATCCACTTTTCGCCCCATTTTGATTTTTTTCTCTAAATCTCTAGGCAAAACTAACGCCCCATACGCTTCAGCGGAATTTAAAAAGCGTTTGGCTTCTAAAAGGCTAGCCACTTGGTGTTTGATTTGAAGCGCGCTCGTTGCGCCTAATTCAAACGCTACTTGATGGCTTGTCGTGGTCTTATCCAAATCCACCACCACGATAGGGAGCTGTCTTGGGATTTCTTGTTTAAAGATTTGCGTGCCTAAAACCCCTAAACAAAAAGGCAATATAAAACACACGATAAACAAGAACTTGTCTTGTAAAACCCATGCGCTTATCAATCTGAACAAAACAATCCTTTTTAAGGTTTAATGGTAACTAACACGCTCATCCCTACCCTAAAATTTTCCAACTCTTCTAAGGGTATGGCCTCCACTTCATAGCTTTTCATGTCATAAGTGTTGGAATTATTCGTCGCTTTCCAAGTCGCAAAATCCCCCATCACACTCAAATATTTGACCCTGAATTTCGCGCTTCTTTTCAACGCTGGGATATAGCCTTCAAATTCCTTACCCACTTTAAACTCGTTCAAATACTTTTCAGGCACGCTGATTTTTAACCAACTATCCTTTAAATCTATCATGAGCACCACAGGAAAGCCCTTAGGGCTAAGCTCACCGCTGCTCAAAAGCACGTTACTCACTTCCCCATCAATAGGGGCTAGGGCTTTGACATCTTTTAAGTAGGATTCCACTTCATTCACTTGCCCTAGCGCCGCGCTCTCTTTAGCCTTAGCGGCAATCTTACTTTCAGAACTCGCCCCCCCTAAAGCCATTTTATACTTTTGGTAAGCCGCGCTCTCGTTGTATTTGGTGCTTTCATAGGCCGCATAGGCTTCATCGCGTTTTTGCAAACTCGCCACGCCATTGTCATACAAATCTTGAACGCGCTTATAAGTCTCCTTAGCCAAATTCGCTTGGGATTTTGCCGCTTGCCAAACGTCCCTCGCAGAATTGATCGTTTCATCTCTTGAGCCTCTTTTCACTTCATCGCTAAGCGCTTTAGCGGCTTTATGCCCGGCTTCAGCTTGAGCGAGCTTGGCTTCTAATTCAGGGCTAGAAATGCTAAAAACTAAATCGCCCTTTTTAATGTGATCGCCTTTTTTAACAAACACCTTTTCAATGCGGCCAGGGACTTTGGAGCTCACGCTGTATTCTCTGGCCTCCAAAAACCCTTGCAACACTTCAGCCTTAGGACGATAAGCTAAATAAAAAAGCACGATTAGCCCTAATAATAAAGCCCCACCCCCTGTAAGAATCGCTTTATTTTTATCCAACATGCTATTTGACATGATTTTTTCCTTTAATAAACAAATTCATAAAATAAATCAATATGATCGCTTAACGCCATTAAACTCGCTAATGAAACGATGTATTTATAAGCCACGCTTTTTTGCTCCACGATGATAGAAGAAAGCGTGTTCCTCGCATCAATGACTTGAGCGTTCGTGCTTAAGCCTTGTAAAAAAGCCTGCTCTTGGAGTTTTAGATTTTCCTTGGCTAATTCCACGCTAGAAAGCAAGCTTTTGTATTCTTTCAAATAAGAAAGCGTCTCTTTATAAGTCTTATTCACTAATAATTCCATGTTTTTTTTAGCTTGGATTTGTTCGCTATTGACCTGTAATTCCGCTAATTTGCTCGCTTGGTATTTTTGGATACGCCCTGTGGGAGAAAGGATAGGCATACGCCCGGCCACGCCCACAAACCAATTAGGGATCATGTCTTCAAACACCGAATCGTTTTGTTTCATGAGATAAGAGCCAAAAAAACTCACTTGGGGCAAGAATTTAGCGATCTGTAGTTTCGTGTTTTCTTTAGAGATTTGAACCTGATTTTCTAAAGTTTTTAAAGCCGGGTAGGAATTGAGCGTGGAAGCAACAAAAAAGCTCAAATCGGGCAGATTTTTCTCGGTGTGGATCTCTAATTTGCTTGAAGGCGCTAGATCGTCCTTGCTAGATAAAATGGAATTGAACGAGAGCTGCGAAACTTCTAACACATCTTTAGCCTTAACGCTAGCGATATGGGCCTTATCATAAGCCACTTGAGCGCCTAAGGTTTCTACCCTAGCGATTTGCCCTACTTTTTGCATTTTTAAAGCGTTTTGGAAATGCTTATAATGGCCTTTTTCTACTTCCTCTAAAGTTTCAGCCACTTCTGCGTTTAACACCATGCCATAATACACGCTCACAAGCTCTTGAAAAGTGGAAAGCTTTTTCAAACGATACACTTCATTGGCGTCTTTTTGCATCAAATCCGCAATGCGCACCATCGTGAATCTTGCCCCACCCATATAAAGGGGATAAATAATGCTCAAAGCCCCAATCACCACATTTTGCTTAGAAAACAATAAGGGGGCTTCTAAAGTGCTGCTCAAAGCCCCAAAACCTTGCATCACCCCTTGCATGCCCGCTTGGATTTGAGGGGTTAATACTTGAGGGGGATATTTTGCTGGATGTTTTGCAAGCCTTGATGGATCTGGTTGGTGGCTTTTTGCACGCCCGGTTGTTTTTGGCTGGCAAAATCCATTTTAATAGGGTTAGAGAGATACACGTAAAAAGCACTCAAATCAATTTGGGGCAAAAAAGAAAGCTTAGCCGCTAATTTCATTTTACTCGCTCTTTTAATGGCGTATTCTTGCGCATGCAAGCCTTCATGATTAGACAATACCCTAGCCCATGCGTTTTTTAAAGAGAGCTTTTGAGCGTCAGGATGGTTCAAAGGCGCACTGTCTTCAGCCAAATTCAAAGAAGAAAGATCGGTTTTAGAAACTCCATCAACAGCGTTCAAAGAGCTATTCAATAATAAGCCCAATACAAAGAGGGTTGTTTTTTTCATGCTTCATTTTCTCCCTGATCTTGTTTAACCGCTTTCAAGCGTTTTATCCTGGCCCCATCCACGCTTAAGACTTCAAAAGAATACCCATGCGAAACGATTGTATCCCCCTCCATAGGCATGCGCTCTAGCAAGCTGAAAACATAGCCCCCAAGCGTTACCTGCTCGCATTCTTTGTCAAATTCAATGTGAAGCACTTCTTCTACGCTCTCTAAATCCAGCATGCCCTCTAATTCAAACACGCCCTCTTCAAGCTTGTTCACGCCCTCTTGTTTCAAATCGTATTCGTCGCTAATCTCGCCCATGATCTCTTCAATAATGTCTTCCATAGTGAGCAACCCGGCCGTGCCGCCGTATTCATCAATCACCAAAGCGGTATGGATTTGCTCTTTTTTCATTTTAATAAGGATTTGAGAAATGGAAGCGCTTTCAGGGACGATGATCATTTTCCTAACGATTTGATTGAAATCATGCATTTTGGGGGTAAAAATAGAGCGAGAGAGCAAGTCTCTAATATGCACCATGCCGATAATGTTATCCTTAGACCCCTTACAATAAGGGTAGCGCGTGAAGCGGCTTTTTAAAACAATGTCTATATTTTCTTCATAGCTGTTTTCTTCGTCCAAACACACCATGTCTTTTCGTGGGGTCATGATTTCTTTAGCGCTCGTGTCAGAAAAATCCACCGCGTTTTTAATGATTTCGCCCTCCACCGAATCAATAATGCCCTCTCTCAAACTCTCGCCCACAATGATTTTTAACTCTTCTTCAGAATGCGTGCCATCATGTTCTTTAGGATTGATGCCCACTTTTTTTAAAAAGAAATGAGCAATCACATCAAACAGGCGCACCACCGGGTAAAACACGACCCAAAACACATGCAAAGGGCGCGCGGCAAAAAGAGCGGCTTTTTCAGATTTAGCGATCGCTAAAGATTTAGGCACAATCTCGCCTAGCACAACATGCAAAAAAGTGATGCTTAAAAACGCTATGACCACGCTCATTGAATGGATAAAAATAGGATTTTCTCTCAAATCCATAGACTCAAACAGCGCGGCTAACAATTTTGCGATAGCGGGCTCACCCACCCAGCCTAAAGCTAATGAAGAAAGGGTGATGCCTAACTGCGTAGCGCTCAAATAAGTGTCTAGTCTTTGACTCATCTTTAAAGCGAGTTTAGCGTTGGAATTACCGATTTTAACCAGCTCTTCTAAGCGGGTTTTACGCACTTTCACAAGGGCAAACTCTGAAAGCACAAAAAAAGCGTTCAACAGCACCAATAAAAAAGCAACCATCAACATCAAAATCGATTCAGACGGATCCAAATAAGCTCCTTGATTCCTCCCCATGATTTAAACCTAAAACCTAACGATAAATATAAAAAATATATAAAATCTTAGAATTTTAACATAAAAGATTAAGCCTAACTTTAAAAATCAAGCCTTCAAAAACCCTAGAAATACTTTTCTATAAAACCAAGAGCCACAAACAAAAGCGCGCCTAAAAGTGCAGAAACCGGCACGGTTACCAACCAAGCGGTAACAATCTTTTTTAAAATGGAGCGTTTGATCACTTCTTCTTTATACACTTTTTTAAGCGACTTTTTTTCTTTCTTTTTCAATTCCAAAGCGATGGCGGTGTTTTTGCTTTTTTTCAAGCTCTCTAGCATGAGCGATTTTTCTTTCAAATTGGCTTTATCAAAGCGCTCTAAAAAGCCTTCAATTTCTTCTAAATCTTCCCCAAAGTGTGCGGCTACAATGTTGTCTCTGATCCTAGCAAAACGCCTTCTGGATTGCTCCCTTAAACGCTCCCTTAAAAAGCCCACCCCAAACACCGCGCCCACCACAATATGCGTAGAGCTTACCGGCAAGCCTAATTGAGAGGCTAAAAGCACGGTAATGACTGCAGAAAGCGCGATGCAAAAAGCTTGCATTTTGTCTAATTCTGTGATTTCAGACCCCACCGTTTTAATGAGCTTTGGCCCATACAAACTCAAGCCTAAAGCAATCCCAGCTGCCCCCACTACCATAATCCACAAAGGCACAGAGCTTAAAGTATTCCCTATAGGGCTATTTGCATCTTCTAAAGTTTGACTGATGGCCGCTAAGGGGCCTATAGCGTTAGCCACATCATTAGCCCCATGCGCAAAGCTTAAAAGCGCAGCAGCAAAAATCAAAGGGACATTGAAAAGCTCATTAATGCTTTCATGGCTATTTTCTAATTGCGGGGCTTTTTTTAACACAAATCTTTTAAAAAGGATAAAGATTAAAAGCGCAAGGATACAGCCGCAAGCGAGCTGGATTTCAAAACCCACCGCATAAAGGCGTTTTAAAACCTTAACGATCAAATACCAGCTAAAGGCTAAGCTCATCAACGCTACCAAATAAGGCACGACCTTTAAAGCCGCACTCTTTTTATCTTCTTTATAAGCGATAGTCTTTTTAATGAGCATTAAAAAAAACATGGCTATCAAAGCTCCCATTAAAGGCGAGATTACCCAACTAGCCACAATGCCTGATAAAAAATGCCAATTGACCGCTGCCATTCCAGCTGCTGCCATTCCAGCCCCCATAATCCCCCCCACTACAGAGTGTGAAGTGGAAACAGGAGCGCCAATTAAAGTCGCCACATGCAACCACAACGCCCCACTCAAAAGGCTAGCCAACATGACATTAATGAAAACATGCGCATCATTAATAAATTCAGGCGAAACGATACGGCCCTTAATCGTAGAAACCACTTCCCCCCCAGCAATGATCGCTCCAAGCATTTCGCAAATCGCAGCAATCAAAATCGCCCCACCCATGCTAATGGCTTTAGAGCCTACGGCAGGGCCGACATTATTAGACACATCGTTCGCGCCAATATTCATCGCCATATACCCCCCAATCACGGCCGCAAAGATGAGCAGCAATCCCTTAGAATTAGCCTGCCCAAAAATGAGAGCGAGCAAAGCGGCACCGATGAGGAACAAAAGAGCGAGAGCGATCTTTAAAGTGTCTTTTTGGAGTTTTTTGGAAGCTTTTTCAAACTCTTTGATGTTTTTAATTTCCATACCGTTATCAAAACCTTATTCTAATAGTGGCTCTATTCTATCCAATTAGCCCTTGAGCCACTCTTAAAAAGAGTCGTTTGATAAAAATGGCTCATTATATGGTATCTTAAAGTAAAATTTTAAAGAGAGTTTTTAAAAATGATAGAATTTAGCGATGAAGATTTACAAAAACCGGTGCGTATTGTGATAGAAAAAATCCGCCCTTACTTGCTCAAAGATGGCGGCAATATTGAAGTGCTAGGGGTGAAAAGCATGAAAATTTATGTGGCTTTAGAGGGAGCGTGCAAGACTTGCTCTAGCAGTAAAATCACTTTAAAAAATGTCATTGAAAGGCAGCTTAAAATGGATATCCACCCCAATTTAGAAGTGGTGTGCTTAGAAAACGCTAAGGAGTTTGATAAGCTTTAAGGATTATAGGCATGCAAAAGTTTGATTATGAATTTAAAAAGCGTGCGTTGATTAAAGAGGGGTTTTTAGCGTTCAAACAAGCCCATTACGCTGAAGCGTTACGCCTTTTTTCTGAAGTGTTGTTTTTGGATAAAGACAACCAAAAAGCCAAAGTGGGGGCGTTATTAAGCGACATCGCTAAAGATTTCCCCAAAGAAGCCCATAGCTTTTATGAATTGTATCAAAGCTTGATCGCTATGCAAAAACGGAGTTTAAAAAACCAGGCTGAAGAGCAAATCATCAATTTGATCGCTTCTTTTGATGAGGGATTGAACCAAATGGCTGAAAAGATTGATGCGCAAATTTCTCAAAAAGGCGAGGAGTTGAATGGCATTTTGTACGCGGATTTCAAACGCTTGAGCTTGGAGCGCGGCTTTAAGGAAGCGTTTGAAGATTTGATGTTCAGCTCTAGGGTGATTTTTGACAATAAAGAGGATTTTTATGAATTTTTGAAAGAATTGAACCACTATGGCTATTACGAATTAGCGGTAAATTACATTGAAAACATGCATGAAGATTCTTTTATTTACGATGAATTTTTGCGTTCTCTTTTAGAAGACGCTCTCAAATCCAATAAGGCTTAAAGAATGAAGCTTAAAAAAACCCTGACTTATCAAAACCACACCTATTCTTTTTTGAGCGATAACACGCATGAAGTTTTAGAAAACCCTAAAGAAATCCTTTTTGTCAAAACGCCTTTAAATGAAAAATACTCTCCTTTAATTGCAGAAAAAAACCTGGCTATTTTAGATTTTAACGAGCTTAAAAACTACTTTGATTTTAAGATTAAAATTGTAGGGATTACTGGCACTAATGGTAAAACGACCACAGCGAGTTTGATGTATTCCTTGCTCTTAGATTTGAATAAAAAGACCGCTCTTTTAGGCACAAGAGGGTTTTTTATTAACGACACACAAATCAAGGAAAAGGGCTTGACCACGCCCACTCTTTTAGAGCTTTATAGCGATTTAGAAGAAGCGATTCGTTTGGGGTGTGAATACTTTATTATGGAAGTGAGCTCCCATGCGATCGTCCAAAAACGCATCGCCGGGCTTGATTTCGCCCTTAAAGTTCTCACTAATATCACAAGCGATCATTTAGATTTCCATCAAAATATAGAAAATTACAGGGACGCTAAAAACAGCTTTTTTAAAGATGAGGGCTTGAAAATCATCAACAGAGATGAAACAAACGCCCTTTTTAACCCCATTAACGCGCACACTTACGCACTGGATAAAAAAGCGCATTTAAACATTCAAGCCTTTTCGCTCAACCCCTCCATTAGCGCGTCTTTATGCTACCAACAAAATTTAAGAGATCCTAATCTTAAAGAAATCGCTCTCATCCATTCCCCCCTTTTAGGGCGTTACAACCTTTATAATATCTTAGCGGGCGTTTTAGGGGTCAAATTACTCACCCAATTACCTCTAGAAACGATTGCGCCATTATTAGAAAACTTTTATGGGGTGAAAGGGCGTTTGGAAATTGTGCATTCTAAACCTTTAGTGGTCGTGGATTTTGCCCACACAACAGACGGCATGCAACAAGTCTTTGAAAGCTTTAAAAACCAAAAAATCACCGCTCTTTTTGGAGCAGGGGGCGATAGGGATAAAACCAAGCGCCCTAAAATGGGAGCGATAGCGAGCTACTACGCGCATAAAATCGTCTTAACTTCAGACAACCCCAGAAGCGAGAATGAAGAAGACATTATTAAGGATATTCTAAAAGGCATCAGCAATTCTTCTAAAGTGGTTATAGAAAAAGACCGAAAGAAAGCCATTTTAAACGCTTTAGAAAATTTAAAAGACGATGAGGTGTTATTGATTTTAGGCAAGGGCGATGAAAGCATTCAAATTTTTAAAGACAAAACGATTTTTTTTAGCGACCAAGAAGTCGTTAAAGATTATTATCTCAATTTAAAACAAGGATGAAACATGCAAGAATTCAGTTTGTGGTGCGATTTTATAGAAAGGGATTTTTTAGAAAACGACTTTTTAAAGCTCATCAATAAGGGGGCTATTTGCGGGGCGACGAGTAACCCCAGTTTGTTTTATGAAGCGATCACAAAAAGCGCGTTTTATAAAGATGAAATCGCTAAACTCAAAGGCAAAAAAGCTAAAGAAATTTATGAAACCCTAGTGCTAAAGGATATTTTACAGGCTTCTAGCGCGTTAATGCCTTTATATGAAAAAGACCCTAACAACGGCTACATTAGCCTAGAAATTGACCCTTTTTTAGAAGATGATGCCACTAAAAGCATTGATGAAGCCAAGCGGTTATTCAAAACACTAAACCGCCCTAATGTGATGATTAAAGTCCCAGCGAGCGAAAGCGCTCTTGAAGTCATTAGCGCTTTAACTCAAGCCTCTATCCCCATTAATGTAACTTTAGTTTTTTCGCCTAAAATTGCCGGTGAAATCGCTCAAATCTTAGCCAAAGAAGCGCGAAAAAGAGCGGTCATTAGCGTGTTTGTCTCACGATTTGACAAAGAAATAGACCCTTTAGCGCCAAAAAATTTGCAAGCTCAAAGCGGGATTATCAACGCTACCGAGTGCTATTATCAAATCCATCAGCATGCCAACAAGCTAACAAGCACCCTTTTTGCATCCACGGGCGTTAAATCCAATTCTTTAGCTAAAGATTATTACATTAAAGCGTTGTGTTTTAAAAACTCTATCAATACAGCCCCCTAGAGGCTTTAAACGCTTATTTGCTTGACCCAAACACCGAGTATCAAACCCCTTTAAAGATTACAGAAATTGAAGCGTTTAAAAAAGAATTAAAAACGCACAACATTGATTTAGAAAACACTGCTCAAAAACTCCTTAAAGAAGGCTTGATAGCGTTCAAACAATCCTTTGAAAAGCTTTTAAGCGGTTTTTGATTTTTAAGGGTTTTTTGGATAGAATAAGCCCTTATTTTATTTTAAAGGATTGACATGTTAGAAGGCGTTATTAGAGAGAGTATTACTAAAGCTAGCGCTAAAGCTTTAAAAAAAGATGGCTATCTAATCGCAAACGTTTATGGAAAGGGTATTGAAAACGTGAATTGCGCGTTCAAATTAAACCCTTTCATTAAATACCTTAAGGAAAAAAAGCATTTGATTTTCCCGGTGAAATTAGGGGATAAGACTTTTGAGGTCGTGGTTCAAGAATACCAAAAAAACCCTGTTACTAACGAGCTTATCCATGTGGATTTACTCGCTGTTACTAAGGGCGTGAAGTCCAAGTTTAAAGTCCCTGTCAAACACCAAGGCACTCCAGTGGGCTTGAAAAATAAAGGGATTTTGATGCTCTCTAAAAAGCGTATCAGCGTGGAATGCGCTCCAGAGCATTTGCCCGATCACTATTTAGTGGATGTAGCCCCTTTAGACGTGAATGAGTCTATTTTGGTGCGCGATTTAGAAAAACACGAAAATGTGAAGATCTTAGATCATGATTCTATCGCTGTGATCGGTGTGATTAAAGCGAAGTGATTTCAGGTCATGACGCTTTTAGTGGGTTTAGGCAACCCTACTTTGCGTTACGCTCACACCAGACACAACGCTGGTTTTGATATTTTAGATTCACTCGTTAGCGAGTTGGATCTTTCTTTCACTTTTTATTCCAAACACAACGCTTATTTGTGTGTTTATAAGGATTTTATCTTACTCAAGCCCCAAACTTACATGAATTTAAGCGGCGAGAGCGTTTTAAGCGCTAAAAATTTTTACAAAACTAAAGAGCTTTTAATTGTCCATGACGACTTGGATTTACCTTTAGGCGTTGTGAAGTTTAAAAATGGTGGAGGGAATGGGGGGCATAATGGCCTAAAATCCATTGACTTATTGTGTTCTAATTCTTATTACCGCTTGAGGGTGGGGATTTCTAAAGGGATCAATATCACTGAGCATGTGCTTTCAAAATTCCACAACAACGAAGAACCTTTAAAAAACGCTGCGTTTGAACATGCCAAAAACGCCCTAAAATTTTTTATAGAAAGCCATGATTTTAACGCCATGCAAAATCGTTTCACGCTCAAAAACCCTTTAAAAATAGAAAATTAGATGCGCTCTATCCAAAATTTTAAGTTTTTATCATGGTTTGAATAAGGGTTTAAAGTGCGTTTGTTTAGATTTGTAGGGTGGTATTATTTCAAATACTTTTTAATCGTGCTTTTAGCTTTGGAATTATTTTTTGTGGGCATTGACAGCTTGAAATACGCCGATAAAATGCCCGATTCTGCGAACATGATCATCTTATTTTTCACCTATGACATTTTATTCGCGCTCAATTACACCCTGCCCATTTCCTTGCTTTTGGCGATGGTTTTATTTTATATCGCCTTCATTAAATCCAACCAATACACCGCCCTGCTCTCCATTGGCTTTTCCAAACGCCAGATTTTAAACCCTATTTTTTTGATTAGCTTGTTTTTCACGGCTGTTTATGTGGGGTTGAACGCGACTCCTTTTGTGTATATGGAAGAAAAAACGCAAAATTTGATCTATAAAGACAATTCTTTGAGCGTTTCAGAGCATTTGTTAGTGAAATATAATGACGATTACGTGTATTTTGATAAGATTAATCCCTTATTGCAAAAAGCCCAAAATATCAAGGTTTTTCGCCTAACAGATAAGACTTTGGAATCTTATGCTGAAGCTAAAGAGGCTTTTTTTGAAGACAAGTATTGGATCTTGCATGACGCTACTATTTATAGCCTGCCTTTAAATTTTGAACTGGGCGCGAACGCTTTAAACACCACGCGTTTAGAAACCTTTAAAACGCTCAAAAATTTCCGCCCTAAAGTTTTAGACACCATTTACCAAAACAAGCCCGCGGTTTCTATCACAGACGCTCTTTTTTCCTTGCATGCTCTAGTACGCCAAAACGCAGACACGAAAAAAGTGCGCTCGTTTTTGTATGTGTTTGCGATTTTGCCCTTTTTTGTGCCGTTTTTAAGCGTTTTAATCGCTTATTTTTCGCCCAGTCTCGCCCGCTATGAAAACCTGGCTCTTTTAGGGCTAAAGTTTATCATCATCACGCTCGTTGTTTGGGGGCTATTCTTTGCTTTGGGGAAGTTTAGCATTTCAGGGATACTCATTCCTGAAATAGGCGTGCTATCGCCCTTTTTCGTATTCTTAGCCCTCAGTCTTTGGTATTTTAAAAAGCTTAATAAGAGATTGTGATTTTTTAATCTTATATGTTACTAAGTGGTTTTATTCTCTTAGTTTAAAGGTGGCTAGTGGAAAAATTTAATCTAAAAAACCGCCGGTATATCGGCTCAAAAACTAAGCTTATAGAGTGGGTATTTGGGAATTTAAAATTAAATAATATCAAAAGCGTGTGCGATATTTTTGCCGGAAGTGGGGTAGTGGCTGGTCAATTTGCCACTATTCCTAACATTAAAAATATTATTATAAATGATATTTTATTTTCTAATGAAGTCATTTATCATGCTTTTTTTAGGGGGCAAGACGCTGATTTTAAGGTGCTTGAAGAACTGAAAGAATATTATACTCAAGCTTTAAAGCTAGAAGAAAATTATTTTAGCCAACATTTTAGCAACAAATTTTTCAGCTATAAAGATTGTGTCAAAATCGGTAGCATTAGAGAGCATATAGAAAGCTTGAACTTAGATAAATTAAATAAAGATATTTTATTAACAAGCTTGATTTATTCAATGGATAAGATAGCTAACACGGTGGGGCATTATGAAGCTTATAGGAAAAAAGAGATTTTACAAGATAGATTTATTTTTGAACTTATTAGCCCTATAAAGCATGATAAAAATATCATGATAGAGAGAAAAGACGCTAACGAATTGGCTAAAACCTTAAAAATAGGCTTAGTTTTTATTGACCCTCCATACAATTCAAGGCAATACAGCCGGTTTTATCATCTCTATGAAAACCTAGTGCAGTGGAAAAAACCCAAACTCTATGGAACAGCTTTAAAGCCATCATGCGAGAACATGAGCGAATATTGTCGCTCTAATGCCAAGAAAGAATTGAGCGATTTAATTGAAAAACTAGATTGTAAAAGGATTGCTTTAACTTATAATAATACCTATAATTCTAAGTCTAGCTCTTCGCAAAATAAAATAGACTTTAAAGATTTAGTGGGAATTTTGAGTCAAAAAGGAAAATTAAGCGTTAAAGAAAAGGCTCATAGTTTTTTTAATTCAGGAAAAACTGATTTTAAAGAGCATAAAGAATTTTTATTTATAGTGGAAGTGAAGCCTTGAAAAAAAGTATTCGTTCTCCCTTTTTCTATGTAGGGGATAAATATAAACTCATGCCACAGCTCAATAAGCTATTCCCAAATAACATTAATCAATTTATTGAGCCTTTTGTGGGTGGGGGTAGCGTGTTTTTAAACACTAAGGCTAAAAGATACTTAGCTAATGACATAGATGCTAATATTATCAATTTACATAAAACTTTAAGCAAGTTTAATGCTTGTGAGCTTTTTGATGAATTGTCTAAAATCATCATTCGTTATGGCTTGTCTTTCTCTTTTAAGGGGATTACAGCTCCTAGTGAATTAAAAAAACAATATATAAAAACTTACTATGCTAAATACAATAAAATAGCTTATGAAAAACTAAGGGCTGATTTTAATTCCAATCAAAACAACATGCTTTATTTGTATTTGCTTTTAATTTATGGGTTTAATCACATGATTAGATTTAATTCTAAAGGGCTTTTTAATTTACCCGTAGGTAATGTAGATTTTAACGAAAATGTTTATAATGCCCTAAAAAACTACCTAGACTTTATGCAACAAAACACCATTATTTTTCATAATAATGATTATATTGATTTTCTTAACCATACTACCTATTTAAAAGATGATTATGTTTATTTTGACCCCCCTTATTTAATCTCCAATAGTGAATACAACAAGTTATGGGATAGCAATAATGAGATAGCCCTATATGGTGTTTTAGATAGCCTAGATAAAAAGGGAGTTTTATTTGGTATAACTAATCTTATTTATCACAAGGGAGAGACCAATTCTATTTTAAAAGAATGGGCTAAAAAATATTATATTTTTAATATCAAAAGTAATTATATCAGCTATAATGACAACACCATCAAAGAAGATAGTCAAGAAATCTTTGTAACTAATTATAGGCAATTGTTATGACTAAAAAACCGACACGAAAAATTTTAAGCTTTTCAACCACTATGCGAAACCCTAAAAGAATAGGACAATTTTTAGCTGTTTTAGAAAAGTTTGAAAATCAAATCCTTAAATCTTCAACGATTATGCAAATTATCAAATCCGTTTTGGCTCATAGGCTTTATAGACCTACTTCTATCAATCAAAATAAAGAATTGAAAGAAAAATTTGACTCCAATGAATATATCTTTAGCGATGAAGAATTAGAACGCATTATAGAAATATCCCCACAACAGCACAAAGAAATGGGCTTTGAGCATGGATGGGAAAGTCGGTTTGACACTTGGTATAAGCTTATGTGTGAGTTTGGTTTTTGCTACTATGCAAAATATGAGAAAATACTCATCAGCGATAGTGCTAAGATTCTTATTCTCGCTTATTATGATAAAGAAAACGATGCTTTTAAAGAAAGCGTTGATGAAAGCGTAGTTGGGGCTATATTTTTAAACGCTCTGTCTAAATATGAAGTAGGAAACCCTTACAAAAAAAATTTAAACCATAACAACCCCCTCAAACTATTGCTCTCGCTTTTAAAACGACTCAAAAATGCCCATCTAACCCCCCTATCTGTCAAAGAAATCCCTATTTTACTTTGTTGGAAAGACGATAACGCTAATGGGCTTTATGACTACATTGTTCATTTAAGACAAGAAATTGTTACTATCAATAAAACAGAATTCAGCTACTCAGATGAATTTATCTATGAAAAATGCCTAAATCTTTTAGAAAGTGTTAATAAAACACGATTCAAAATGAGCCAAATCACTAATGAAGCCGTTGATGAATACATTAGAAAAATGCGTATTACAGGACTTATTTCATTGCGTGGTAATGGTAGGTTTATTGATATTAATACTAATGAAAATAATAAAATAGATTACATTTTACAAACTCATAAGGCTTTTAAAGGGGATTATTTAAACGACACTCAAGCTAACAAACTCGCCTTTTTTAACTACATGGCGATCGTGGATAGCTTTCTTGTTAATGTTACTCCAATCAGTGCTGATGAGAGCGTTAAATCAAGCAAATTGAATGAACTAGCAAACACTTATACTAAAGATTTTATCAAGCAAGAATTACTCATTACTTGTAACAAGCAAGAATCAAAAGATAGTTTTTTAAGACTCATTGATAAACCTTTGTGCTTGGAATTTTTAAGCGCTATTTTCTTGAAACAACATTTTGAAAATTTAAGCGTGATACCCAATTATAAAAGCGATGATGAAGGCTTGCCCGTATACACAGCAAGCGGTAACAAACCTGATATTGTAGCCATGGACACAAAAGCCCAAAGTTATATAGAAGTGAGCTTGATTAGGGATAGAAGTCAAAGCGAAATGATACCTATTGCCAGACATTTAAAAGAATTGATTAAAAATAGTGCTGATATTAGAGAGAAATTTAGTGTTTTTGTGGCTCCAAATATCCATGATGACGCCAAAGAATATGCGGAATTTGCCCATTTCAAAGACAATATTAATATATGTTGTTATGCTATTAATGATTTTATCAAAAAAGTAGAAAACAGCGCAGAGTTATTGCAACTCAATGACAACCTAAAAGCTTGACAAATCAAGCTTTCATAATATAAGCTATAAGCCCTGCCTAAAAACCCTACCAAACTTAAAAAGTATAAACATAGCGCAAATACATAGAATACTGACGGTGTAAGGTTTGGGTCAAGCTGAAATTGGTTTCTGCTCCGGTGATAGTGGTTGGTTTGCCGTCTTTTAGCGGGCCTTGGCTTTGCTCTTTGATAGTGGTAGAACCTTTGAAAAAGTAATTAGGGAGCGTGGGGATTTTGATACCAAACTCAATGCCATGGTGTTCAAAATATTAGTCCTAATGCCCACATTCACTAAGAATTGGAAAATCGTGTTATTCACTTTAGCGTTTAATTTTCCTGTGGTATAGACGCTATTAGGGTTAATCCCCACATCACAACTCGCCGGCGTCGTGTCCCCGCATGTGATCGTGCCATCAGCGTTAGTCATGTAAGCGTCAGCGTCCGTATTGACGCCATAAACATACCCATCCTTAAAATACCCCACACGATTATTGGTCCAAGTGTTACCCGCAAAATTCACGCCTAGAAAAAACCCGGCCGTGGCTTTAGGCTTGTCTATAACGTTAAAAAGCATGTCTGTGCCAAAACCATAAGTATACATGTCGGCTTTTTGATCGCTCAAATAAAAGGGCGATATGGCGTTAGCGGCCCTAGAGTTAGAGAAATTGGTATGCCCGTAATCAAAAAAGCCATAATAGCGTAGCCCAAACCACCTTTTTTTACCCACAAAATGCTTATAGCCTGTCATCACGCCTAGCCCATACATCGGCTGGTTACGGCCAGGAATGTTTTTATTGGTGCTAAGCATGGTGCGAGAAGTCCAATTGACCACGCAATTAGCTTTAGTATAGCCTGGCGTTCCTGGCGTCCCTGAAGCTGGCTGACAGCCACCGGTCTGCCCGTCAGGAACTTTGCCATCATCATTAGCCGAAACATCGCCAAAAGGCACTTGAAACAACTCGCCGTTTTTATAAGCGTTGGTCTTTTGATCAGCCCTACCCACTTCCAAGCTAATCCCCACAAACGCGCCATTCTTTTCATGGGCATTTAAGGGGTTTGTCAGCCATAACGAACTCAAAAGAGCGCCTAAAATTACCGAACCTTTTTTAGAAATATCTAAAGATTGAGCTATCAAAACAGATTCCTTACGATTAAAATTTTTACCAACCATTTTGCAACCTTGCATTCTATTTTTCTTCTTTGTCATAAAATTGAACATCACTCTCTAGGGTACTCCGCTTAAGTGTTACTTTTTTAATTATTTTATTATAGCTAATTGCAATCTTAAAAGTCAAACAAAAACCACCCCTAAAATTCCCATAATAATGGGCTACTTGACAATAAAATCTTTTTGTAGTAGATTAAAAACTCTTTAATTTTCCCATGAATAAAGGATTTCAAATGGATGCGATTTATCCTTATGTGTTGGTTGTTCATTTATTGTGTGCCATTATTTTTATTGGCTATTTGTTTTTTGATGGGGTAATTTTCCCTAATGTGAAGAAAATGTTTGGCGAAGAGTTTGCCAATAAGGCAAATACAGGAATCACTCAAAGAGCGATCAAAATCATGCCCTTATGCGTTTTAGGGCTTGTTTTAACAGGGGGCATGATGCTTAGTCAATACATGGGGGGCGATAAAGGCTGGTGTGAAACCCCTTTTCAAAAGATACTCATGCTTAAAGTGATCTTAGCGTTAAGCATTTTTCTTTTAGTGCTTTTTTCTTTATCGTGTAAGTTTTTGGGTAAGAAAAACCCTATTGGTAAATATATCCACCCTATCGCTCTAACTTTTGGTTTTTTAATTGCTATTTTAGCCAAAACGATGTGGTTTGTTTAAGAGCGTTTCAGCCTCAAAGAATTTAAGACCACTAAGAGCGAACTGCCACTCATGCTCAAACTCGCTATTAAAGGATTAATGTATCCTAGCATAGCGACCGGGATTAAAACAGCGTTATAGATTAAGCTTAAAACAATGTTTTGCAACACCACTTGATAGACTTTTTGAGCGTTATCAAACGCTTTTTCCAACAAACTCAAATCCTCTTCTAAAAGCAAAATATCGCATGAGCTTTTACTCAAAGCGCTTTTTTCAAACCCCAAAGAAACGCTCGCTTGTTTCAAGGCCAACGCGTCATTATTGCCATCGCCTACCATTGCGCACACGCCCTTATAAGAGCTGACGATTTGAGCCTTATCTTCAGGGGTCAAATTAGCATGATACTTAGAAATCCCTAATTTTTTCGCGCACTCCTTAACCGAGCTTTCAT
Source organism: Helicobacter pylori (assembly GCA_008032955.1). Classification (NCBI taxonomy): domain Bacteria; kingdom Pseudomonadati; phylum Campylobacterota; class Epsilonproteobacteria; order Campylobacterales; family Helicobacteraceae; genus Helicobacter; species Helicobacter pylori. The sequence continues at coordinate 1,345,525 of CP032046.1, read as the reverse complement.
TATCCCCGCTTAAAATTTCTAATTCTAAGCCTTGATTTTGTAGAGCTTGAATAACTTCTTTAGCGTTAGCTTTCAAACGCTCTTCTAAAATGAATAACGCGCATAAAGTCTTATTTTTCGCAAAGCCTACCATGATATTAGCGCTCTCTTTAGTCTTTATACCAACCCCCATAGCGTTTAAAAATTTCAAACTCCCCACTAGCAAGGTTTCGTTTTGATAGCTCGCTTTTAAGCCATGAGCGAAAAACTCTATCTTTTCTAAACTGACCTCATCGCCATCTAATGTTTTAAGAATCGCGCTATGGGCTAAATGCTCCCTGATTTTTAAAAGGCTCTTTAAAAGCCTTTCATCAAATTTTTCATAAATGATTTTTTCTTTTAAAAGGACTTCTTTTTGCGTGAGCGTGCCGGTTTTGTCTATAAAGATTTTTTTCACTTTAGCCAGAGTTTCTAAAAACAACGCTTCTTTAAACACGATCAAAGGGTTTTTAAATACCCCTATCACTAGCGCAATGGGCGTAGCTAAAGCGAATGCGCAAGGGCAGCTGATGACTAACACGCTAATACACACCATTAAGGCTTTTTCAAAATCACCCCCCAAACCAAATTGCCATAATAAAAAGCTCACAAAGGCTAAAAACAACACCGCTTTAGAAAAAATATCCGCAATTTTATTCGCGCTGCTCTCAATTAAGGGCTTTTCTAAAAAACTCTTTTTTAAAGTTTCTAACAAACTAGAAAGGCGTGAGTTTTGAAAATTTGCGCTCACTTGATAGCTAAAAGGCACGCCCACGTTCACATAACCCCCTAAAATTGGATCATTAACCCCCAATTCCAAAGGCTTAAACTCCCCGCTGATCAAAGACGCATCCACGCTCGCGTTATTTAAAAGCACGCCATCTAAAGCGATTTTAGCCCCGCTTGGCACCCAAACAACAGAGCCTATCGCCACATCTTTAGGGTGTTTTTCTATCTGTTTGCCATTTTCTACAACGATCACGCTATGGATTTCATGCGATTCTAGGGCCAGACATTTTTCATTCGCGAACAATCTGGCTTTTAATTCCAAAAACTTAGAGCCAAAAACAAGCGTTAAAATCGTGCTGCTCGCTTCAAAATAAGTCTCTTGGGACACCAACATGGCATAAAGAGAATAAACAAACGCCGATAACGCCCCAAAAGACACGCTCAAATCCATGCCCAAAACGCCATTTTTTAGCCCATAAAACGCCCCCTTAATAAAAAAACGCCCCACAACCACTAACACTAACAAGCTTAAAAAGAGCGACACGAGATCCAAATTCCTTTGCATAAGCTTATCCATGCCAGTGCCATAACTCGCACCGCCATAACTCGCGCTACCATAACTCGCATATTTGGCAATGGCAATAAACATCAAATTCATGGTGGCAAAAAACCCCACGCTTAAAGTGAGCAAATAGGAGCGTTGCTCTTTTTGGGCTTTTAGGGTGTAATTTTGCGCATTATAAATTTTAGCCCCATAGCCCAAGCTCTCAATCTTTTGAATAATCTCTTTAGGGTTTAGGGATTTGTCAAACACGATTTGCAAGTGGTGGGTGGTGAAATTCACGCTCACTTTTTTAACCCCCTTTAAGCGTTCTAAAACCTTTTGATTGAGCCACAAGCAAGCGTTGCAATGCGTTTTTTCTAGCAAAAGATTAAGGATTAATTCGCTTTTATTGTTTTCTTCAAGGGCCTGTTCTAATTCTAAAGCGCTCATTGAATCTTGGGGCGTTACGGGGGCTAAAGTGGAATCGTTTAATTTGTCATAAAAGCTCTCTAAATTCAAATCTAACAATAACGCATACACCCTAGCACACCCCGTGCAGCAAAAATACAATTCTTTATGATTGATCACCTCTTTAAAAAGCTCACTTTCTTTAAACTCCAACTGGCAATGCGAACATTTCATTTTTTAATCCTTAATTTATGAGGCGCTAATTTAAAAGCGCTTTGATAGAATAAGTGTTACAGATTTGATAGATGCTTAAAACTTCTTTGGTGTTGTCGCTTTGGTTTTTGGAATGGTGCGTGATTAAAGGGGGCAAGACTTTTAGGGCGCTTTTGGAATTATTCCTAGCCGCTCCAAGCATCAAATGAGCGTTTTTGTCTTTAAAACTTTGGACAAACCTTAAAGTTTCTAGCGTGAGTTTAGCGCTTTTTAAACTCTCTATGACCAAGCAAAGCGACAAGGCTTCATAGCAAAAAATAAAATACCCTTTAGGTTTTAGGCATTTTTTCACTTTAGCCACTAAAGAAGCGAAGTCTAATTCGCTCTGGTGCCTCGCATGCCCTTTAATTTGAGATTTAATAGATCCTAAGGCATAAAAAGGAGGGTTACACACAATCGCATCATACAAAATTGGAGGGTTGAAATCTAAAAAATCGCCCTCAAACACTTGAGCGTTAGGGAATTTAAGGGCGTTTTTTTGGGAGCAAAACGCCATTTTGCTATCCTTTTCCACTAAATGAACGCTCGCTAGCGGGTTGTCTCTAGCGCAGAGCAAGCCTAGAACCCCACACCCTGAGCCTATGTCTAAAATCGCACCGCTATTTTTGATAAAAGGGCGTGAAAAATCGTATAAAAAAAGCGAATCGCTATTGTAAGAATAAGCGTTTAAAGGCTGGTATAATCTTAAGAGTTTTCTATCCATAAAAGGGCTTCATTTTCTAAGATTTGCGCATGCAACAACCGCCCTTTAAAAGGGGTTTTTAAAGCGAGTGCGTTAAACGCTTCGTTAATCATAGACGCATGCGAATGCAAAAGCAACGCATCAATTTTGTCCCTCAAGCTCTCAAACAATCCCCACCCCCCTTCAATGAAATTAAACCCTTTCTCTAGGGGTAAATCTTTAGGGTTGTTGAAAATATTAACCAAACGATTGGGCGCTGAAAAAACTTTTGAACTAGGGCTAATTGAGTGCTTGGATAAAATAGCGATATTGGGGTTTTTATTGTGATAAAAGCTGTCGCAAAAGCGAGCGTCCAATAAGGGGTTATCCGTTCTTATAGTTTTCCCAGAAATGATGAGCGTGTCGCATATTGCTCGCTGGTTGTGCGTGAAAATAACGCTTTTTTGCCCGGTGATCTTGCCATGGTAATAATCCCCATTCATCCTTAAAGCGAGTTTGAACAAATTGAAACGCCCCTTTTGTTCCATTACCCTAAAAGGCAAGAGCAAGTCCTTAGCCTTGTTTTCTAAATTATGACAAATCATTGTTTCAATATGAGCCTTTTGTAGCCTTGCTAAGCCCCCTTTTTTAGCTTCGTTTTCTTCTGCGGCAATGACCACTCTTTTAGGCTTTAAAATTTCTAACAATCCGCTGCATGCCGGGGTTTTACCATAAGAATTGCATGGCTCTAGGGTGATTAAAAAAACGCAGTCTTTAAAGGCGTTATCGTGGTGCGTTTTTAAAAAATCGCTTAAAATTTTAGGGTCTTCTAATTTTTCTAAATCGCTTTTTAAATGGGGGCGTAAAATCTTTAACGCTGATTTGGCGGCCAAGACTTCTGCATGCGGGGTTTTGGCTTTTTTGTGGGTTTCTAAACTCAAGATCTCATGGTGTTTATCTAGAACCATGCAAGCCACGCTCGGGTTTTCTAAGGCTAGGGTTTGATATTCCCACGCCTTATTCAAGCAAATTTCTAATAAACTCTCATAAAGTCTCATGACGGGAAAAAAGGCAAGAGCAAAAAGCCTTTAATCGCTAAAGCGTTAATAATATCAACAAAAAACGCTCCCACTAAAGGCACGACGATAAACGCTACATGCGATGGCCCGTAGTGGTTGGTGATAGTTTGCATATTCACCATAGCCGTTGGGGTCGCTCCAAGCCCAAAACCGCAATGCCCCGCGCACAACACCGCCGCATCATAATCCTTCCCGCATACCCTAAAGGTTACAAGCACCACATAAAGGATCATAACCACCACTTGAACGCTCAAAATAACCGCTAACGGCACAGCGAGTTTTAACAATTCCAATAAATTCACGCTCATTAAAGCGTAGGCTAAAAACAGGCTCAAACTCACGTTCCCTATGACTGAAACCTCTCTGTCAAACACGCTATGGATCTTAAAAAACGACAAGGCATTTCTTAAAATAACCCCCACAAACAAGCACCACACAAAAGTCGGCAAGGTGAAACTTTTAGGAATCAAGTGCGATAAAAAAGTCCCCACCAATAAAGCGATCGCAATTAGAGCTAAAGTTTCCACAAAACTGGATGCGGTGATTAGGCGTTGCTCTTTAGGGGTTTCAAAGCCTTTAGACACCACGCCCTCTAAAGTGTCTTTTTCTTTGGTGTCTTTAGGTTCTAGTTTGTATTTAGAAATCAAATATTTAGCGACAGGCCCCCAATAATCCCCCCGCTCACCAAGCCAAAAGTCGCACACGCCATGCCCACTTCTAAGCTGGAGCTAAAATTATAAGGTGGTTGGGTGAAAAAATTAGCCCATGCCGCGCTAGTGCCATGCCCTCCCACTAAAGCGATCGATCCCCCTAAAAGCCCCATTAAAGGATTGACTCCTAAAAGGCTAGCGATAGAAATCCCCACTGCATTTTGACACACCACAAACCCCGCCACAGCCAGCAAAAAAACCGCAAGCATTTTCCCGCCTTTTTGTAAAGATTTGAAATCCGCGCTCAAACCAACGGTGATAAAAAAGTCAGCATTAAAGGGTCTTTTAAAGAAGAATCAAACTGCAAGCCAAAATGATAAAATTGACGCGCTAACATGATAAAAAAAGCGACTAAAACCCCACCCACAACAGGCTCTGGAATATCATAATCTCTTAAAAACTTGACTTTAGAAATCACATAACGCCCCAAAAGCAACACCAAAACCATGCACACTAAAGTGGCATAAATGTCTAATTTAATTTCTTGCAAGCCTATATCCTTGTTATCAAATTTATCTTATTATAATATAATAGCCCCCTAAAAGAACGAGATTAGTTAGAAAGTAGGTGTTCCTTGCATACAGTATTACAAATTGGAGCTGGTGGCGTAGGCAGTGTGGTAGCACACAAAATGGGCATGAACAGAGATGTGTTTAAGAATATCATTTTGGCGAGCAGGAGCTTAGACAAATGCCATGCGATTAAAGAAAGCATGCTCAAAAAGGGTTTGGGGGAAATTGGCGTTGAACAAGTGGATGCAGACGATACGCAAGCTTTAATCGCTTTAATCCAAAAATACAAGCCCAAAGTCGTTGTTAATGTGGCGTTACCCTATCAGGATTTAACGATCATGCAAGCATGTTTAGAGACTAAAACGCATTACATTGATACCGCCAATTACGAGCATCCGGATTTAGCGAAGTTTGAATACAAAGAGCAGTGGGCGTTTGATAAGGCTTATAAAGAAGCAGGGATTTTAGGGGTTTTAGGGGCTGGGTTTGATCCGGGCGTTACGAACGCTTATGTCGCTCACGCTCAAAGACACCATTTTGACACCATCCACACTTTAGACATTTTAGATTGCAACGCTGGGGATCACAAACGCCCTTTTGCCACGAATTTTAACCCTGAAATCAATTTGAGAGAAGTCAGCTCTAAAGGGCGTTATTATGAAAACGGCAAATGGATTGAAACTAAGCCTTTAGAAATCAAGCAAGTGTGGGCTTACCCGCAGATTGGCGAAATGGATTCGTATCTTTTATACCATGAAGAATTGGAATCGTTAGTCAAAAATGTTAAAGGCTTGAGGAGGGCGAGATTTTTTATGACTTTCTCTCAAAACTATTTAACCCACATGAAATGCTTAGAAAATGTCGGCATGCTAGGCATTAAGGAAATAGAGCATCAGGGCGTGAAAATCGTGCCGATACAATTTTTAAAAACCTTACTCCCTGATCCAGCGTCCTTAGCCAAAGACACTACCGGCAAAACCAATATCGGGTGCTATATGACTGGCATTAAAAACAACCAAGACAAAACGCTCTACATTTACAACGTGTGCGATCACAAAAAATGCTATGAAGAAGTGGGTTCGCAAGCCATAAGCTATACCACCGGCGTGCCAGCGATGTGCGCGACTAAAATGATTTGCAACGACACTTGGAGCGTGGAGCATTTTAAAGCCGGGGTGTTTAACGTAGAAGAATTAAACACCGATCCCTTCATGGAAGAATTGATCAAACAAGGCTTGCCTTATGAAGTGATTGAGCGCTAATTTTAGGCTTCAATCTTCACTAGGCGCAATAAACACCGATTCCCTTTCTATCGTAATATTCTTATCGTCTGCGCTGTAAGCTTGTATTGTAATAGGGATTAAAGCGTCTCTAGCGCTCTTGTATTCTGTGGCGTTACTTTTTAGGGGTTTTCGTAAGATCACTACCGCTTTGATCTTTTGCCCGGCTTTAATGGCGATAGGGTTTAAAGGCTTTTTGATTTGAATGCCTTTTTGCCCTAAAATTTTGAAATAAAACTCATGGTCTTTATTGTCCGTGTTATGGAATAAAAACACGTAATCGTTATCCACATACCCACTAGCTCGCAATTCATACAGATCGCTGTTGCGGTTAATGTCTAAAAGCATGCGTTCTTTTTTAAACGAAGTGATGATTAAAAGAGCTATCACAATAGCGATAACCCCCATGTAAGCGATCGTTTTTAAACGCACTAGGCGCACTTTTTGGCGCGTGTTGGTGGCGTTGGTTGAAGACCATTGGATGAGTGAAGGGCGGTTGTATTTGGCCATGGTAATCGTGCATGCATCCACGCATTCTAAGCAATTGATGCATTCTAATTGCAAGCCCTTCCTGATGTCAATATGCGTGGGGCAAACCTGCACGCAATGCAAGCAATTCACGCATTCGTTTTCTAGGCTGCGTTTTTTAGGAGGCAAGGGAAAAAGGCGACCCTGATTGTCATAAAGCGCTCCGCCGCGCTTTTCATCATAAATAGGGTTTAAGGTGTCATTGTCATACAACACCGATTGCACCCTAGCGTAAGGGCATAAATAGATGCAAAAACGCTCCGCAACCACCACAATATCAAAAAGCACCACTAAGGCGCTAAAAAGCCAAAAACCCATAGCGATAGGGTGATCGCTAGGGTTTTTAAGATACATAAAAAAGTCTTCAGGGGCGATGAAATAAAAGAAAAACAACATCACTAGCCCCGCCACAACAGGAGCGAATAACAAAACGCTCAATACTTTACGCACCTTATAGCTTGGGGTGTTTTTAGGGCTTTCTTGCTTGTTGCTGATCTTTTTATGGAGTTTGAAAATCTTGGTTTCAATCACATCTCTATAAAGCACCCTTAAAAAGGTTTGCGGGCAAGCCCACCCGCACCACACGCGCCCAAGGCTAGTGGTGATGAAAAAAATCCCTATAAAAAGCAAAATAACCATGAAAGGCAAAATTTGCAATTCTTCAGCGCTAAAGATCTTGCCTAAAAAATGCAGTTGCTTATGCTCAAAAGAGATCAAAAACAAATGCGCCCCATCAATGCGAACAAATGGCGTGATCAATAGTGCTAAAGAAATCAATAAAAACCCTATATAACGCTTCAAGCGAAACGATTTTAAAAAATGGCTAGAAGTTTCAAGCATTCTCAATATCCTAAAATTTTTAAGCCACTATACCCTAACAACTTAACGCTTTCACTTAAAAAGCAACATGTTATAATGATCGCTATTTTATTTGAAAGGGTATTTATGGAAGGCGTTTTAAATTTCCTAACCAATATCAATGTGATTTTCACCCTTTTGGGCTATCTGATTGGGGGGATTCCTTTTGGCTATGCGTTAATGAAAATCTTTTATGGCATGGATATTACTAAAATCGGATCGGGGGGCATTGGCGCGACGAATGTCTTACGCGCCTTACAAAGTAAGGGCGTGAGCAACGCCAAACAAATGGCCTTATTAGTCTTAATCTTGGATCTATTCAAAGGCATGTTTGCGGTTTTTTTAAGCAAATTGTTTGGGTTGGATTATAGTTTGCAATGGATGGTCGCTATTGCGAGCATTTTAGGGCATTGCTATTCGCCTTTTTTGAATTTCAATGGAGGCAAGGGCGTTTCTACGATCATGGGCTCTGTGGTGTTGCTCATCCCTATTGAAAGCCTGATCGGTTTGACGGTGTGGTTTTTTGTGGGTAAGGTGCTTAAAATCTCTTCACTCGCTAGCATTTTAGGGGTAGGCACAGCGACTGTTCTTATCTTTTTTGTGCCTTATATGCATATCCCAGATAGCGTCAATATCCTTAAAGAAGTCGGCACGCAAACGCCTATGGTATTGATTTTTATTTTTACCCTTATCAAGCATTTGGGCAATATTTTCAATTTATTGACCGGCAAAGAAAAGAAAGTCTTATGAAAACTAAACAAGGCGTTCATATCCATAACTTGGTGTTTGAAACGATTTTGGGGATTTTAGAGTTTGAACGCTTAAAACCCCAAAAAATAAGCGTGGATTTGGATCTTTTCTACACGGAATTACCCAATAAGGCTTATTTAGACTACATGGAAATCCAAGAGCTTATTCAAAAGATGATGCAAGAAAAACAATACTTACTCATTGAAGACGCCTTGAAAGATTTAAGCCATGTTTTAAAAACGCGCTATAGTGGAATCTCTGAGCTTTATTTGAAAATCAGCAAGTTAGAAATTTCTCCCAATTCTCAAGTGGGGGCGAGCGTGAAAATTTACTATGAAAACGTTCTTTAACCTCTTTTTCCTCCTTATTGTTTTAAAAGCGCACCCCATAAACCCTTTATTAGAGCCGCTATATTTCCCCAGTTACACGCAATTCTTAGATTTAGAACCTCATTTTGTCATTAAAAAAAAGCACGCTTATAGACCCTTCCAATGGGGGAATACCATTATCATCAAACGCCATGATTTAGAGGAGCGCCAGAGCAACCAGCCAAGCGATATTTTCCGCCAGAACGCTGAAATCAATGTGTCTTCTCAAACTTTTTTAAGAGGGATCAGCAGCGCTTCTTCACGCATAGTGATCGATTCGGTCGCTCAGTAATCAGCCGCTCAATAAAATGCTAAAACTTTTTTAATCACATTTTTCTTCATATTTTCTTAATCCTAAAACAAATTTAAGGTATTATTAAATAGAATAATGTAATAATAACCTTAGGTTTAAACTTGACTAAATTTTTTAGAAAAAAGTAAATAGAAAGGCTAAAAGAAATGCTTAGAAATCAATTTCGTATCGTGTTTGTCTCTTGTATTGTCGCTAGCAGTTTGCAAGCTCAAGAAAATACCCACACTTTGGGTAAAGTAACCACTAAGGGTGAAAGGACTTTTGAATACAACAATAAAATGTATATTGACAGGAAAGAGCTCCAACAACGCCAAAGCAACCAAATCCGTGATATTTTTAGGACTCGGGCGGATGTGAATGTGGCCAGTGGGGGCTTGATGGCGCAAAAAATCTATGTTAGGGGGATTGAGAGCCGTCTCTTAAGGGTAACCATAGATGGCGTCGCTCAAAATGGTAACATTTTCCACCATGACGCTAACACCGTGATCGATCCTAACATGATTAAAGAAGTGGAAGTGATTAAGGGGGCGGCGAACGCTTCAGCAGGTCCAGGTGCTGTTGCGGGTAAAATGTCTTTCACCACGATTGACGCTAACGACTTTTTAAGAAAGAATCAAACTTATGGGGCTAAAGCGGAAGCGGCCTTTTACACCAACTTCGGGTATCGCATGAACGCTACTGCAGCCTATCGTGGGAAGAATTGGGATATACTCGCCTATTACAACCATCAAAATATTTTTTATTACAGAGACGGGAACAACGCTTTTAGGGATCTCTTCCACCCTACTTTTGACTTGCAAGATCCGAGCAATAGCGACATTGGCGTAGGGACTCCGAGTGAAGTCAATAGCGTTTTAGGTAAAGTCAATGGCTATATCAACGACACGGATACCATCAGCTTAAGCTACAACATGACAAGGGAAAATTCCACCAGGCTTTTACGCCCTAACACCACTTCAGCCCTCTCCAAAGCCAATGACCCAGGAAGCCAGCCAGCGCCTTTTGTGATTGACTTTGGGAAAGAATTAGCCCATACGATCAACTTCAACCACAATTTGAGTCTGAAATACAAGCATGATGGAGGCACTAGTTTTAGTCAGCCGCGCGTTGAATCCACTGCCTTTTTAGGGGTAAGAGGAGGCGATTATAACCCTGTGGTGAATCCTTTCGCTTACAATTCTAACGAGCCAGCCAACCCGGATTATATCCCTGAAGTTAAGGATTGGTGTAACAATCCGGACAATATCAGCCAATGCACGCAAGGGGCTATCAGGCCTTCTAATGGAGGGTATCAAATAGGCTATGGCGCGCCTAACTCTATTAATTGGCAAGGGGATAGCGATTCTAGTGGAGGGGCGCAAGCAGGGTATGGGCAGCTTAACGCTACTATGCTTTCTGCAAGCGCGAATGTCTATCATGGGCTTGTTCCTAAAAATCCTGATTATGACATGACCCCCCTAACGCTCAAAACCCTAGCGCGAACGATTGGACCTTAGGGAATGCGGACGCTGAAGGCACTTTAGCCAGAAGGATTTTCTTAATCAACTCAGGCGTTAATGTTAAAGTCACCCACCCCATTAGCGAAGATTATGGGAACGTGTTTGAATACGGCATGATCTATCAAAACCTGAGCGTTTTTTCTGGATTGGATAAAGGCAAAAACGGCTATTATAAAAACAACATTGATCCTAACGACCCTAACGGGCCGGGCTTGCCTTACCGCCATTACTACACCGATCAAAGCTCTCAATACCCTCAAAATCTGAACGCGCCTAACCCGCTCTATCGTAACATGCCCCAAAATTCGCATGCGATCGGGAATATCATCGGAGGGTTCATGCAAGCGAACTACAATATTTTAAGCAATGTGATCGTGGGCGCGGGAACTCGTTATGATATTTACACCTTGTTAGACAAAAACGGCCGCACGCATGTAACTTCTGGTTTCTCGCCTTCTGCAACCGTGCTTTATAACCCCATTGAAAGCATTGGCTTGAAAGTGAGTTATGCGTATGTGACTAAGGGGGCTTTGCCTGGCGATGGCGTTTTGATGCGCGATCCCACGGTGATTTATCAAAGGAACTTGCGCCCTGCGATCGGTCAAAATGTGGAATTCAATGTGGATTTCAACAGCAAGTATTTCAATGTGCGCGGGGCAGCGTTCTATCAAGTCATCAATAACTTCATCAACAGCTACGGGCAAGACACTTCTAAAAATGGAGGGGGTAACGCGACCGCAAAAAACATGTCAGGGAATTTGCCCGAAACCATTAATATTTATGGTTATGAAGTTTCAGGGAACGTGAGGTATAAGAATTTCTTAGGGACTTTCTCAGTGGCTCGCTCTTGGCCGACGGCTAGGGGGCATTTATTGGCCGATACTTACGCTCTAGCTGCCACGACTGGGAATGTGTTTATCTTAAAAGCCGATTATGATGTTCGCAGGTGGGGGCTTACTTTAACCTGGCTCTCACGCTTTGTAACTAACATGTATTATGAGGGCTATTCTATCTATTACCCTCAATACGGTTTGATGAAAATCCATAAACCCGGGTATGGCGTGCATAATGTCTTTATCAATTGGACTCCTACTTCTAAAAAATGGCAAGGTTTAAGAATTTCAGCTGTGTTTAACAATATCTTAAACAAGCAATATGTGGATCAAACTTCTGTGTGGCAAGCGAGTGCGGACGCCCCAGCGAGCGATATGATCCCTAAAGATAAGCGCATGGCGCTCCCGGCTCCTGGATTTAACGCGCGTTTTGAGGTATCCTATCAGTTCTAAAATGAAAGAAATCTTAGGATTTCTTTTTGAATTTTGAACATGGAAACAAACATGAAAAAGCCCTATAGAAACCGCCAAACTCTATGGAAAAAGTTCCGCTCGCTCAATAAACTCATTAAGACGCTCTTAAGGATTTTAAAAAAGTAGTTTTATCAAAAATTTAGCGAGTTTAGTTTAAGATAACGCTTGTTTTAGCTCTCAAAAAAGGAACCAAACGCGCTCATCATGGCTAACATCACGACTAAAGAAACGCTTGAAATAACCCCGGATCTTTTGAAAAACCCTTATCAAAAATCATCAATGCGAGCGCGAGCGTTTTTGATGAAAAGCATGGGCGATCGTTTTTTAGCCCGCAATTTTATGAAAAAATTGAACCTTATTTAAAAGAAGTTTTAACCCAACCCATTGATTTAGAATGCGATCTCAACACCGCTAAAAAAACGAACCGCTTAACCCCCTTAAAACAGCTTTTTAAGGCGTGTTTTAACGCTGAAGAGGTTTTGATTGTGAATAACAACACCAGCGCGGTATTCCTCATCGCTAACGCTTTAGCGCAAGAAAAAGAAATCATTGTTTCTTATGGCGAATTAGTGGGGGGGAATTTTAACCTTAAGGATATTTTGTTAAATAGTGGGGCTAGGCTGCATTTAGTGGGGAATACCAATCGCGCTTATTTAAGGGATTACCGCTTAGCCTTGAATGAGAACAGCAAAATGCTCTTTAAAACCCACAACCCCGCTTTCAAAAAAGACACGCCCTTTAAAGATTTACAAACCCTAGCTAAAGAGCATGATTTGATAGATTATTACAATTTAGGGGATGTGGATTTATTAGACAGAACGACTTTAGAAGAAATTTTAGCCCTAAAACCATCGCTTTTAAGCTTTAGCGCGGATAAATCCTTTAACAGCGCGCAAGCGGGCATTATTATGGGGAAAAAAGAATGGGTTGAAATGTTAAAAAACCACCCCCTTTATAGAGCCTTGAGAGTGGGTAAAATCACGCTCACCTTGCTTTTTTGCAGCCTAAAAGCATGGGTCAATCATCAAGAAGACATTGCAATCCATGCGCTACTCCACCAAACTAAAGATGCCTTATTGCAAAAAGCTCTCAAACTCTACGCCCTTTTAAAGCCTTTAGAATTGAATGTGAGTATAGCCTCTAGCTTTTCTAAAATAGGGAATTTGTTTGGTAGGGAATTGGAATCCTTTTGCGTGAAAATCCAGTCCAAAAACACCCACGCTTTAAATGGTGAGAAACTTTATTTAAAGCTTTTCCAAAAAGGCGTTATTACAAGAATTTCATGCGAATTTGTGTGTTTTGAAGTCTTTAGCCTGAATGAAAAAGATTTGGAAAAAATCGCTCTGGTTTTAAAAGAAATCCTTAATAAGGCTTAAAAATTCGCTATAATAAAATTTCTTTTAAACGCGCCGCTCCCCACAATAGAGAATGACAAAAAACGACAGAACATCAATTTAAAGGAACTTAAGAATGGAAAAAATCAGCGACCTTATAGAATGCATTGCGTATGAAAAAAATTTGCCTAAAGAGATGATTTCAAAAGTGATTCAAGGCTGTTTGTTAAAAATGGCGCAAAACGAGTTAGACCCCCTAGCGCGCTACTTGGTGGTTGAAGAAAACAAGCAGCTCCAGCTTATCCAGTTGGTGGAAGTTTTAGAAGATGATGATGAAAGGTTAATTAACGATCCTTCTAAATACATCAGCCTGTCTAAAGCCAAAGAAATGGATCCAAGCGTTAAGATTAAGGACGAATTGTCTTACAGCTTGAGTTTGGAGAGCATGAAGCAAGGGGCGATCAACCGCCTTTTTAAAGATTTGCAATACCAACTAGAAAAAGCGTTAGAAGACAGCCACTTTGAAGCGTTTCAAAAGCGTCTTAACAGCGTTTTAATGGGGCAAGTGATTTTAGTGGATCACAATCAAAACACCTTTATTGAGATTGAGCAGCAATTTCAGGGCGTTCTTTCCATGCGCCATCGCATCAAGGGCGAGAGTTTTAAAGTGGGCGATAGCATTAAAGCGGTTTTAACGCAAGTCAAACGCACGAAAAAAGGCTTACTATTAGAGCTGAGCCGCACCACCCCTAAAATGCTTGAAGCTTTGTTGGAATTAGAAGTCCCTGAAATTAAAGATAAAGAAATTGAAATCATCCATTGCGCGCGAATCCCAGGCAACAGAGCGAAAGTGAGCTTTTTTTCCCATAACGCTAGGATTGATCCCATAGGCGCGGCTGTGGGGGTTAAGGGCGTGCGCATTAATGCGATCAGTAACGAATTGAATAAAGAAAACATTGATTGCATAGAGTATTCTAATGTGCCTGAAATTTATATCACTCTCGCGCTCGCTCCAGCCAAAATTTTAAGCGTTGAAATTAAAAAAATCCCCATAGAAGAATTGAATGCTGAAGAAAAAGAATCCGTTCAAGAGCGTTTTATTGTCAATAACCATTTGCAAAAGGCTAAAGTGCGCTTATTAGACATTGAAAAATCTAAAGCTATCGGTAAAGGCGGGGTGAATGTGTGTTTAGCGTCCATGCTTACAGGCTATCACATAGAGTTTGAAACCATTCCTAGCGTCAAAGAAAACGCAGAAAATGAAAGCGAAAAAGAAACGCCAAAAGTGGGGGTAGAAGCTTTAGAGTCTTTGTTTAAGAATTGAAATGATTTCTGTGAAACTTATTGAGTCCTTAATCAAAAGGAATTTAAGCTAAAAGGCTTGCGGTGTTCAATAAGCGCGTGGTTGAATTTCTTAAGGCTAAACTTGAAAGAAATAGTTCAGGTTTTTCAATGAATGATATTGAAATTTTCAAAATAGCAAAAAACACCCAATTAAGAAAAATTTGCATCAAATTTTATTAGAATGGACGCAAAAATGGGTTGGGTTGAATTTAAAGATATTTAGAAACTAATCTCTGTATTATATGCAATTCTCCCACAAAACCAATCATAAGTAGAATTGTAACTATTAAATTAAACCAAAACATGGGTTTTTTGAAAAAATTTTCTTGTTTATCTTTTTTCTCTTTTGATAAGGATATTTTTGATAAAAAAGAAAAAAGCAGATACAAAATATTCCCAAAAAAATAAAGCTATAAAAGCCATAACAAAAACCAAACGATAGGCGTTCGCTTTGTCAATATTTGATAAAACAGAAGTGGAAAATGCCAATCCCCCAACAAATGTTAAAACAATAGAGGCAAAAATACCTAAAATGGTTATGTATTGTGTTTGTTGCTTATTCAATTCTTCGCTTAATTTTTCATAGTTTTTATTTAGATCTTCTAACTTGATAGAAATATCTTTAACTCTACTCATTTTCTCATCAAAATCTTGCAGTCTGATACACTCTAAATTCATGTGATCATAAAGCTTTTCTAGTTTTGGTTTAATGCTTTCAACTTCTTTATTATTGAATCTCTTTGAGTGTCCTTATATTTTGTGTGAGCGTCATAAAGGCTTGCTCTCTATCCCTTGTGGAATTTAAAATAATAGTTGTAATTTTTGAGTATTTATGCTTGTATTCTCCTTGATAGATTTCTTTGAGATCTTTGATGATTTGATCTGTTTGGCTAGACAAATCCCCCTCTTCACACAGCAATACAATAATTTTTTCTAGCTTTTTATCTTTATCTTACTTCTTTAGTTTCCATTTGTTTGTTTGGCTTCTTGTCTGATCAAATCTTTACTAATGATTTCTTTTCTATCTTCTTTGAAGATTTTATGCCAAGCACCATCTTCTTTATGACTCTCTTTCACTAAATCCCAATAGGATTTTTTGCTGCATTTTTCTATGGAGCAATTGATGGTTTCAAGTTCATCTTTTCTAAGATTTTGTGAGAGCGTTTCTTCTTTGGGTTTGTCAATGGAATTGGCACCATAATTGCGGTATTCATAATACACTTCCCTTGCAACAGGCCCGTATTTCCAAGCTTCAAAATCATCAGAAACTAGGTGTTTGTCAAACTTTTTGATATAGTCAAGCTCTGTGAAATACAAAGTTTTTTGCAATTCCAGGTTGCTCAATTCTTTGTTTGAATGCTTAAGAATATATTTTGCTAGCTCCAAAGTATTGACCATTAATACCTCCTAGTCAGTTTTTGCTAATTTTAACTAAATATTGTTAACTTTCTAACCATTCCTTTTTCAATGATTTTAATCTCTTTATTTATAAAGATATTTTTCAAGAAAAAAGTAAGGCCAATAACTTAAGCTCTAAAAATAAGCTTTAAGTTAAAAATTTGCGGTATTGAACAAATATTTAATGGAATTTCAAAAATTTGGAAGAAAAGTTTTTCAATACGATTTTAAATGAGTGGTTTGCAGCTTTTATAGAAATCGTTTTTGTAAGATTAGGATAAAATAACGATCACCCCCTAATTTTTATTCCACTAGAGATTAGGGGGTAAATTACCTTCAAAGGATTACTATGTCCAAAAAACATGGTAAAAAGCCTTTGGTCGTATTATACTTAAAAATACCTTTTTTTAAGTATAGGGTTAAAATCGTTGTTAAAAAAACCCATTAAAACCAAAGGTTTCCCCTATTTAAGGGGTTTCCTTTAAGGTAAAGTGCTTTTTATTGCTTGTGAAGTTTTTTAATATGATTTTAAATTAGTGATTTAAAGCTTTTATAAAAATCGTTTTTTTAAGATTAGGATAAAATAACGCTCACCCCCTAATTTTTCGCTAGAGATTAGGGGGTAAAGTTTGTCTAGGAGACTTCTATGAGAAAAAATCATAGTAAATACTCAAACATTATACCTAAAAATCAGTTTTTTAGGGTTTTGTTTGGAATTAAAAATCAAACGATAGTTTTTCAAGAGTCCCCCTTTTTTAAAGGGGGGTGTTTCTTAGACAAAGATCAATCGCTTTTTATTTGTTCTGTTGCCAATATATAGATTCAAAAGCAATTCTATGGTATTTTTTTATAGCCCTTAAAACATCCGGTTTGACAATATAATCACTTTCTGTCGGTTCAAAAAAATCCCTCAAACTAAGATGACCTATCAAATTATCAAGTTCTTTCGTTCTAGGAATTTTATTTTGTTTTTTAGAATAACATTCATAAAGTTCTTTTTTTATCTCATTAGGGAATTGATGAATTTGATGAGCAGTTTTTTATCTATTTTATCTCTTTCATTTTGTTCGTATTTTTTAACCCTATACCAAAGAAATATTTGATAAAAAATAAGAAAAATAGCGTAAAAGAAAAAGAAAATAAAGAAAAAAGAAAGAGAAAAAGAAAGGATTTTGTTTTGGGTGTATTGGAAAATAGACTCAAAAATAAAGTGAAAAACCCCTTTTGGATTTACAATAAAAACAATAAGCGAAACGACAAAAGCAAGCAGAAAAGAAATTCTTGATCTCATTTCATGCAATATCTTTTCAAATAACTTTTCCATTCACTGCCCGTCTTCAATAATTTTGATTTCTTCATCGGTGAGGTGGTAGAGCTGATAGACTAAGGCGTCAATTTCTTTTTCTAATCTTTGAGTGTTGGCTTTAGGGTCTTTTTCTTTTAGCGCTAGGATTTGCTTCGCGCCATCGGTGATTTTATCGGCTAATTCTTGGTTTTGTGGCGTGATTTTAGGAATGGGTATTTTTTCTAAATTATTTGTTTTTAACTCGCCCTCAATACCTCCTCCCATATAAAACTTACGCATAGCAAAATAAATGCATTTAGAGTTTAATAAGGCTGTGATATATTTGATTTCTATCTTATCGCCTGTAATAATATTTGCAGGCGCTGGAGCATAAAATCCTTTTTCTTCATAAACAAAACAAGGCTCTTTAGCCATAATACAAGGATACACAATTTTCTCTTTTTCAAAATCCTCTAAATACGCGCAATTCCTTAAGTGATAGGGGGTGTCTCCTTGATCGGATCGTGTTGCAATAGTGTCGTAATGAGAGTTTAAATGCGTTTTGATTGCGGGGTATTTTTCTATATCAATGGGAGGGATTTTAGATTTGAGATTAGAAGTGTAGCCGTTATGGGTGTTAATAACCCACTCCCCCGCCCACTCATAAGAATACCTTTTAATGTCTTTCCCTCTTAAAATAGGCTTGATGAGCGTTTCTGTGCGCTTTCTTTCTTCTTGCGTCTTGCAAGCGTTCAAAATCTCTTCTCTTTTTTCAGTGGTAATGATAAAGGCTTCGTTAGCGCCGGTTTTTATCCCATAATTGATTTGAATACCCCAGTCTTTAAGCGGGGTGCCGACACTCTCTATTTTGTCCCTTAAGTCTAAAAGCGTGGCGTTGGCAAAAATAAAGCTTTCTGTTGAAAGCGCGTTTTGCCTCATGGGCAAAGAGTGGGCGCTTTTCAAATCGTTTTTATCGTTTGGGGTGGGTTTGCAATAATTAAAGCGGCTCTCTTTAGGGGGCGATTGTTTGATGAAACTCGTAATACTGGTATCCACGGTGGCGCTCTCAAAGACTTTTAAGGCGTTTAATTCCATGTAGCTAACAATGGTGGTTTTTTTGAGCAGCAATCCTCTTAATTTAGCGCCGTATTTGGCTCGCGCGTATTTGTTGGAAGTGATGAAAGCGTTAAACCCCTTTTCTTTTAAAAGGTGGTAAGATAGGGCAAAAAAGTAGGTGTAAATGTCAGCGGTGCTGTTGTAGAAATCTGGGTATTGCTTTTCTAATAAAGGCTTTATGTCTTTGATTTGTTCTTGGCGGATGTAAGGCGGATTCCCAATGATGCAATCAAAGCCTAAAAAATCCCCCTCATCGTTCAACACTTCAGGGAATTCAAAGCGCCATTCAAACGCATTTTGATACTCTCTACCACTTAAGGCATCATCAAGCTTTTTTCTTAAAGCTCTAATACGCCCATAAGACGCAAAAGCCTCTTCCTCTTCTTTAGGGCTTAGTTTGAGCACGCCAAAAAGGCTTGGGATAAAGTAATTTAACCCATCTAGCAAACTCTTATCATCTAGAGCAAAGAAATTGTATTTTTTGATGTGTTTTTCAATAGCCTTTTCAAGCTCTGCTTTGGTTTTAGAGTCTTTGAGCTCTAGGGAAAAAGTTGTTTTTAGGTCTTGGATTTTGTTGGTGAGATCTGTTTTATTTAAAGGAAAGAGAGGGTTTGGGTCTTTGTATTGAGCGACTAAATCTTTGTATTCTTGGATTTTTTTCTTGATGTTGGGGATCTTTTTAAGATCGTCATGCAAGCTAAAGCGTGAGATCAAGCTGTTACCGCACTTAATGTTAATATCAATGTTGGGGAGGGTTTCAAGCGCGTTAGTGTTTTTGCCCTCTTCAAAAATATAATAGCTGTATTTTAAAAGCTCTATCCATAGCCTAAGCTTGGTGATTTCGCAAGAATTGGGGTTAATATCCACGCCAAAAAGGCAGTTTTCAATGATGGATTTTTTAAGTTCAAAAAGTTCTTTTTGGATGTGGTGGTGGGGGTCGTTTTCGCTATGCGCTTTGGTGTAGTTAAAGATTTCACCCGTTTGCATGTTCTGAATGATGATTTCATCGTTTTCTAATCTGAGAGAGTGGCGATACAAGGAAGCAATAAGCCCTAGCTCATAAGCAATCCACACCATTTCATTGAGCGCAGAAACCAAGAAATGCCCGCTCCCCACCGCCGGATCGCAAATGCGTAAAGTGAGAAGGAGTTGCAAGTATTCTTTGCGTTTATCCTTTTTATAGCTTGTGAGGTAATTTTTTAATTCTTCTAAATCTTCACATTCTATATTATATTTTTGATTGAATTTATCCAACACGATGGACGTGATACTCTCTTTACACATGTAGCTTGTGATAAAGCTTGGGGTATAAAAGCTCCCCTCTTTATAGCCGTTGAGTTTTTCAAAAACAAGCCCTAAAACGCTAGGGTTAATCAAATGGCTTTCGCTGGTATCCTTATTATCTTTAATGTCTTCAGGGGTGGTGGTGAATTTATAAAGATGCAAAAATGCAAAAAGGTATTCCAGCAAGGGCAAAGCTTTTTCTTTTTGGTATTTTTCATGTTTTTTAAGATCGGATTTAGGGTAAATCTCTAAAGGCTCGTTATTGAGCGATTTGATTTCATGCCCCTTTAATTCTAAAGGCGTTTTATCAAACAAACTGGAATTCAAATAAGGGATTTTTCCTGAAATCTCTTTTTCTAAGGAACACTCGTTATTTTTCTTGGCTAAAACTTCAAAAAAGAGGGTGTTTAGGGCCTTGAAATCTTTAAAGTTTTCTGTGGTTAAGAAAGGTTTTTCAAAATGATTGAAAGAAATTAAAAGGCTTTCTAAAAGCCGTAAAAACAAGATTCTGTTATTCCAAGCGATGAGCAACGCCATGACTTCTTCATCGTCTAAATTTTCGTATTTCTTTTTTAAAGCAGCGCTTAGGGAGTTTTGGGTGCGGCTGGGCTTGATTAAAATTTTCCCTTTTTCATTTTGCTCTTCTAACCCTAAAATGTAGAGCAATTCTTCATAAAAATCTTTGTTAAGCGTGTTAGCGTCAAGGGTTTTCTTTTGTTTTAAAAGGACTTCTTGGCTTAAAACTTGATAAATCAAAGGAAGTTCTTTAAAATCATCGTTTAAATTAAAGTAAGTATAAGGGAGTTTGCCTTGAAAATCTTCTTTCAAATATTGTTCTAAATCTTCGTAAAATTTTGGTTTTGAAGAGTCTGTGCCTTCTTTTTGAGCGTAATTTTTATAGAATTTTTTGATGCGTTGATCTTCTTTTAAAAAAAGCAAATCCTTACAATCAAAGAGAAAAAATTCATGCGCATTGCAAATAATGGTGTGTTTTAGGGAATTGTTTTTTTCTTTTTCTCTCTCTTCTAAAAAATACAAAACCATTTGACAAAAGGCCTTACTGAGTGGGTTTTCTTTGTTTTTAGGGAATTCTGTCTTTTTATTTAGAGCTTTGACTTCAATAAGCACCCAAACTTCCCCATCCACATAGATCGCGCTATCCACTTTTTTATGGGTGTTGCAGCGATAGCCATAAGTGTTTTTTAAAAACTTATTAATTTCATTTTTTTGAAATTCTTCATCATCTCGTCTTTTTGCGTTTTCTAATAAGCTGTTTATTTCTTTTTCAAAATCTTCTATAGTTTCCTTTTTGGGTTCTTGGGGATTGTGTTTTTTAATAAAATCTTTGAGCGGGATGCGAGCGAAACTCATCATAAAACGCCTTTGAAATGGGATAAAAACGATTATAACAAAAGCGCAATGAATTTTAAATAAAACGCTTTTCTTTAAAATTGTTCCATGTGAAACATTAAAGTAATCAGTTTGTTGATAATCCTTGTTTAATTTAAATTTTTGACTTCCTCAAAACATGTATATAAATGATCAAGGGGTGTGTCTAAAATGGGTTCAAACATGAAAGAGTTAATGTGAATATTTTCAGGAGTAATCATTAAAACCTTTTGTATAACCCTTTTTTCATCATCAGATAGTTCTTTTTTAGTGACATCATATAACTCCCTTGTTTGATTGTTCATCGATTCGAATTCTTGATTTAGTTTATTTAACATCCATTCTTCAGCTTTTAATCTGATCGCCATTGAAAGAATAATCTTATTTTGTAGTTCAATATGATTACGATTTTTATCGTTATAAATTTCTTCTGCAATATCATAAATTGCTTGAAAATATAATTTTGAGTTATCTTCTTCAATTTTTTTCTTTTTTCGCTCTGTGCCAAAGACGCTGTCAAAAATCTTTGAAATTTCTTGAATTTGAATATTTTTTGTATCTTCTTTCATGTGTAAGCAACTTGTAAGTTTTATATAATTGTTGTCTTTGTCTGCTTGAAAGTTTGTGTATTCAATTAAATTTCTCACAAAAGGTATCAGTGTGAAAAAGTCTTTATCTTTTTCTGAGTCTCTAATATATTTAATAAAACTCTTCAAATACCCACCATTTTCAAAAATTATTTCTCTAGCATCATTTTTGCGGATCATTTTAATCTGTTCTCTAGGAATACTCAAACGGCTTTCTAGGGTGCGATAAAAATCAAAATTATGTGTCATCACAAGCAATTTAAATTGTCTGCATTCTTGCAAATCCTTAAGATACTCAATAATTGCATACTTATTTCTATAATCAAAAGAGTCTGAAATATCATCAAAAACTAAGAGTTGGACTTCGTCGCTTCTTTTTCTAGCCTCAATTTCAAACAAGATTTGTAAGATATATAACGCTCTCTTTTCTCCTCCGCTTAAATGTTTTTGCAAATCTTCTTTTTGAACATTCATATCCTGATTGTCATCAGAAAATATAAATCTAAATTGCGCGGTGTCTTTATTCAATAAAATATCTTTTTGATTTTGAAGCTCCACTTTAAAGGGAACAAGAAATCTTTGATTAAAAATTTCAATGACAGATTCCCATTCTTTCTGGTCTTTGTTAGCCTGTTTTATAATTTCTTCTATTTTAGGCTTTTTCTCTCTATAAAGATTAACCAAACTTTTAACATTTTGAATAACTTGTTTAAGATAGCTAAACAACACCTTTTTTCTAAAAGAATCATAATCTAAAAGTTCTGTCAATAATGTATTATCCTTACTGATAGCATCTTTAAAGGCTTTAAGTTCCTTATTAGCATTTATGACTTTTTCAATCTTATCAAAGCTCTCTTTAAGCTTCTCATCATTGACAATTCTATTTTTTTCATTTTCAAAAATATCTGACAATTTTTGATAATTCGTAATTTCCTCTCCAGCAATTTTCAAACTATGGTTAGCTTTAAAAAACCTGTTATTTTCTAGAGCTTTTTTAAGATCATCAGCATGGTTTGTTCCAAAATCCCCACTATTCATATGTTTAAAAATCTTAGATTGAGACAATAACTCTTGATATTTATTAAAATATTGCTCAATCAAATCACGATTCTTATTGACAAAGTCTTTCACTTTTTCTGATTTATCAAATATATCATGATATTTAAAAGAATAGTGTTCTTCGCTGTTTTCTATTTCGGTCAAATGATTATCTAAAATTTCATAAAAATTTTTATTTTTAATGGTTTCAATTTCTTTTTCATAATTAAAACCGCTTTTAAGACTTTTTAAAAGTGCCTTCTTTTCTTTTTCTAATTCTGAAAGAATATTATCATATAGTTGTTTGAGTTCTGATTTTGCCATAAAAGTTGTAACGCTGTCTTCAGAGCTAAATTCTTCATCATAAGAATGAAAAACAGCAACATTTTCTTTTAATATTTTCTCACCATTAAATTCAATCTCTATTTTACTTTTACGATTAGGATAAAAATTATCTTTTGGCATTTCGTTATTTATCAAATCGGTCAGGCTTTTTGCAAATGAAGTTTTAAAAACCCCATTTTGAGCATATAAAAGATAGCTGTTTGATTTTGAAAAATCTAAAGATGTTTTTTGTATCTTTCCTATCCCATAACAATTCTCTATATTGATAATTTTTAACCCCATTGACTACTCCTTAGTAAATTTAATCAAACCTTATCGTATTCATTTCAATAAGACCTTTTTAAAGATTAAGTTTAAATTGATTCAAATTGAAATTGTTCCATGTGAAACATTAGAGTAATTGAGCTTATTAACTCTAATCTTTACGATTTAAAACCTCATTAATCAATGCACTTAATTGATCTTTTCCCATTTTGGTTTGGTATTCAATATTCACGCCTTGCTTTTTTAAAGCTTCAAAAAATTTCTTAGCGGTTGAAATTTTCCGCTCTTCTTCAGGGCGTAATTCGCTTTTTTTATCAACCCCCTTAGTTTCTACCACTAACAACACTTTTTTATCGTTATTTTCAACCACATACCCAAAATCAGGGCTATAAGTTTGATTTAACCCTATCGGGATTTTAACCCTAGGGAGCTTGCCAAAAACAATGATTTTGGTGTCGTTAGATTCTTCAATCGTGTCTTTTTCAATCTCGCTATCCACTTGCATGAAATTTTCATACAGACATTTTTCTCGCACGCTTGAATTTTTAATCTCATATTTATCCGCCCCCAAACTCCCGTCTAAAAACTCTCTGATTTCTCCCTTTTCATCATAAAACGCATCGTTTTTTCTGTTTTTAATCGTCGTTTCGCGCATTTGATAGAAAATTTTATCTTCAATATTTTGATAAATGATTTCCAAAAACAGATCTTCTAAGCGCTTTAAACCCTCTTGTTTGTTTTTTTTAATTTCATTAAACTTGTTTTCATCAATGTTTTCTAACACTTTAGCCACGCTTTTAAAACTCAATTTCACCTTATTAGACAAGGCGCTGATAAATTCATGCAGACTCCACACGCATGCGCTTTCTCGCTCAAACTCCTTTTTTGTGGCGTTATTTCCCATCGTTTCTACTTTTTTATGCATCGTAACCGAAACGCTTTTTGAACTGACCTTAAAAGAAGCATTGATCTTTTTGACAATCTCATCAATCAAACTCTCGCTATCAATGGCATAAGCGATCCTAGCTTGATGATTCAAACCCGCCCATAAGGTTTCAAATTTTTTAAAATTTTCTTTATTGATTTTGATTTTTTCAGTTTTTCGCTCGTTTTTGTTCCTAACTCTAAAATGGCCAATTAAACGATTTTTTAAAAAATCTTTTAATTTTTCAAAATCCAAGTATGTTTCATCTTTTAAATTTTCTAGTTCCGGTGCTTTTTCTAAAAATTCGTTTTGATTGAGGGTGAGTTTAAAGTTTTCATCATCTGTTCTTTCTCCAAAACCCAAACCCTCCAACTTTTCAAATAAAGCCCCGTAATACCCTTTTTTAACCATGCCGCTTTTTTCTAGCTCTCCCCCACTGAATGCTTGTTTGATCAAGCTGTGTTCGCTTATCTCTTGCTGGATCGCTCCCACAAAATCCCCCTCCACTTGCGGCACGATCACGACTAATTCATTGACACAATCAAAATCCGCATGCTCTTTAGTGATGCGTTCGCCCTTATCATTCACAGCGAGCCTTAACCCCCTACCGATTTGTTGCAATTTAGTGATATTGGAATGGCTGGGGGCTAATTTGCAAATCGTCATCACGTTAGGGTTATCCCACCCCTCTCGCAACGCCCATTGCGAAAAAATAAACCTGAGATCGGAATCAAAACTCAGCAATTTTTCCTTTTCTTTTAAAATGAGTTCGATCGTTTTAGTTTCATCGCCCTCTTTCTTGCTTTTAGCGAAATACCCTCCATGCACTTTTTGAATAGCGTCTTTGGTGCGCTCTAAATACGCTCTATAATTTTCGTCTAAAGGCTTTTTTAAGACTTCTTCAAGCTCTTGTTGGTAAAGTTTTTCAAACAAAAGGGCTAATTTAGCCGGCTTTTCATTTTCGCTTAAATAGCTATTCACCCCGCTAATAAACACCATGCACAAGGCTTTAATCCCCTTTTTAAAAAGCCCTTCTTCTCTTTCAAAATGGCTTTTTATCGCCTCTTTCAGCATCACTTCTTGCTCGCCCTCTACAAAATAAGAAAAAGGCTCTTTTTGATCCAGCAACAAATTAACGCCATTGAGAAAACGAATCTCATTTTTAGTGATGTTTTCTACAATGTAATCTTCTAAAGCGCTGATATGAGTTAGCGCGCCTAAATTATCATGCGTTTTGACTTTGACGCTTTGAGTTTTATTTTCTAAATTCGTGTAATTGATCGTCGCTTCATTTTGTTTTTTGTTAGTCTCTTTAAGCTCTAAAAAATACTCATCACTCTCCCCCACAGACGCCACGCTAATGCTTTTCACTAGCCCATTATCAAACGCTTTTTTGCTGTCTAGCGCGTAAATCAAATTATGATAATCATCTTTAAAAGTCGCCCCAAACCTGAGCGTGATTAAAGCGTTTAATTGTTCCAAATATTTTTTTGTTTTATCGCCTAAAAATCGGTGCGGTTCGTCTAAGATCACGATAGGGCGGATACTGGCTAAAGCTTGCATGTAACTTTTTGCGCCATTGAACAGATTCGTGTTTTCTAAGCATGATTGATTGATAGTGTTTTTCTCTTTATTAAAGGCAGAAAAAGTCATCACCAACACACAGCATTTATGGTTGCTCGCTAGAATGAATCTTTCTGCATTTTCATAGCTTTCTAAATGCGTGTTAGAATATTCGCTTTTAAAAAATTCTCTTGTGATTTCAACACTCTTTAAAACCCCTAATTTAATGGCGTTGCTTGGCACTAAAACGATAAATTTTGACAAATGGTAGTTTTGGTGCAAGGCATAAACGCATTCCAAAAAGCAAAAGGTCTTCCCGGTGCCTGTTTCCATTAAAATATCGCAGTTTAACGACTTGTCAATCCCCACGCTTTTCTGGGTTATTTTTTGCTCTGATTGCAAGTTTTGGATATTTTCTAATAAAAGATCTTTGAGTTCCCCTATTTCAAAAACAGGGTTAGAAATCCTTTGAGCGTCATTTTTTGGCTCTCTCAAATAAATCCCCTTAAACACCCCTAAAATTTGATTCAAGCATTTTTCTTGATAATCCAATCGTTTGAATTTGATTTTCATCTCTACCCCCTAATCTTTAAATCGCCGCTCTCTAACTTCAGATCCAACAAATTACTGCCCAATTCCAAACACAGCCTATCGTTACTGATAGCTGGCATATACACGCTAATTTTTTCCACCCCTTTATCTTTCAAGTTTTCTAAAACTTCGCTCATTTCTATATCCCCCACAATGAAAGCCGTATTTTGAGCCAGATACAAGGCGTTTTCAATCAAGCAAGTTATAGGGGTGGTTAGCTCTAAATTCTCGCAGCATAAAAGATTGGTTAAAATCGTTTGAGTTTCTCTTTTTTTTGGGTTAGAATAAGCGAATAAATCCTTTTGATTGGTTTCATTGAGATTTTTATCGTTCGCATGCGTTTCATCATCAACGATTTCAAACGCTCTAAACCCCACGTCTAAATTGGGGCAAGCTTCTTTGATTTTAGCCCCCGCTCTTTTAATCCTTTCCTCGGTGATGTCAAAAATGCTCGGCGAGGTGGATTTTAGGGTGTTCAAACAAAAATCATGCGCGCTTTTGTTTTTCTTGGGATCAATTTTTTCATCTAACTGGACGAGAATGAAGCGCCTTTCTTTAAATGCGGCGTTCAAGCCATTAAATACCCCCCCCCCCTCACTTAATTTTTGATAATCGCTCTTATTACTCTCCAACACGGCATGCGCGGTTGTCCCGCTCCCGGCAAAAAAATCTAAGATGATGTCGCCCTCATTGGTGGATAATTCAATCAGTCGACTAATGAGTTTTGTAGGTTTAGGGTTATTGAAAATCTTTTGATTAAAAAGATCATTAACTTCTTTTGTCCCATTACCACCGCCGATATTTTCTATCACATTTCTTGCGGGCGATGACTTGTCTAAAATAGCATAAAATTCGCCGTTTTCATTTTGTTTGACTTGGTTTTTATCTAAAAATTCTTTTTTACAAATTACATATTCATTTCTACTATTTTTTTTAATAGAAATAATATTTTTATTACTATTAAAAGTATCCAACGCCCAAGTCCAACACCCAAGTCCAACACCCTTTTTTGGAGGTCTTATAATTTCATAACCTTGTTTTAATAAGTCTTGTCTATCACTATAAACTAAATTTTCATCATTACTACTTTTTGCTAATTCTTTATCATAATCATCTACACCTAAAAAATCTAGCGTTTTAGGATTATAGTAAATACTATAACCTAAATTTGCTCGTGCGTTTAAAGTCCCTCCAGCTCCGCCTGTTGTAAGCCCAGCCCCTTCATAATAGTATTTATCATTTTCACAAAATACTTTGACTTCTTTTTTTGAAGTCATGCGATTAAGACTGAGCGCTTCAACATGCTTTGCATAAACAAGAATATTTTCGTAATTGTTTTGAAAATATTGGGCATCATTTTGTGCGTTACCTTTAAGCCAAGTCAAAGATGATAAAAAATTCCCCTCCCCAAAAATTTCATCGCATAAAAGTTTGAGTTGGGCGGCTTCGTTATCGTCAATAGAAATGAAAATCACGCCGTCTTGTTTGAGCAAATCTTTAGCGAGCAACAATCTAGGATACATGAAACTAAGCCACCCGCTATGGCATTTTGACCCAAAAAGATTCTTGATATAATCCAGCTTTTCTTTAGAATAATCCAATGTTTTTAAAATCTCTTCATTGGATTGCGAGAAATCATCGCCATAGATAAAATTCTCATTTTTAGTGTTGTAAGGCGGATCAATGTAAATCATTTTGATTTTTTCACTATAACTTTGTCTTAAGATTTTGAGAGCGTCTAAATTATCGCCCTTGATGAGAATGTGCTTGCTAGTGGATTCGTTTAAGGGCTTTAAAATCTTATTATTTTTCTTAAAAGCTTGATTTAAGGCGATTTTCTTACCCACAAAATCCAACCCATAGCCCTCTTCTTTTATCTCGCTAAAATCCCCTAGTAACGCTTTTAATCTTTTCACATCTAGCGTGAGCTTGTTATCATTTTCCACACTCAAGCAACCGGGAAAATAACGATTAAAAACCTCTAAATTTTTTTCCTTAACGCTTTTTTCTCCACAAATTTCTTTATTTTGCATCTCTATCCTTTTTTAAATGATTTAAATTACCCAATTCCACCTTAATTTTCAAATGTTCCCCGTGAAACGCTTCTCAAAAAATCCCGTTTCACTTCAGCGATAATGTTTTCATCTTTGGCTAAGTCAATGTATTCAAAACTATTCCCGCTCTGTTCCCCGCCCTGGAGTAAGTCCCCGCTTTTTCTGTATTCTAAATCCAATTCAGCGATTTTAAAGCCGTCCAATTCGTCAGCAAATTTTTCTAATCGTTCGTTTTCTTCTTGGATCGTGCATAAAAAACAATAGCCTTTCAAGCCGTTACGAGATACGCGCCCCCTTAACTGGTGCAAAGTCGCTAAGCCTAACCTTTCAGGCGCTAAAATCACCATCACGCTCAATCGTGGTAAAGAAATGCCCACCTCAATGAGCGTAGTCGCTAAAAGAATGCTCCCTAACTCTCTAAATTCTTCAATCACTTCTTCTTTATTTTTATCTTGCCCTGAAGTGGTATAAACGTTTTTAAAGCGTTTTTGCCAAAAACTCGCCCCCTCATTGAGCGATAAATACGGGATTTTTTCGCTTTCATTCACCAGCGGATAAACGACAATGACTTGGTGGTTTTTAGCGATTTCTTCGCTGATTTTTTCCATCACTATTTTAAAATCTCTTTTATGCAAAACTAAAGTTTCAATTTCTTTAGGATAAGGGATTTCTCTAATCATGGTCGTTTTCACAAACGCGCTTTTGGCTAAAGCCAGAGTGCGAGGAATGGGGGTAGCGGAAAATTGCAAAGAATGGGGTTTATTGCCCTTACTGCTCGCCATTTTTTCTAATTGGTAGCGCTGCTTGGTGCCAAATCTATGCTGTTCATCAGTGATTACTAGTGCGAATTCATTCAAATCGCGCTTATCAAATAATAAAGCTTGCGTGCCTATAACCACATGCGTGATTTTTTCAAACAAATGATTGGATCGCTTCTTGCGGCTCCCGCCAAGCAGTAATTCCACTTCAAAATAAGGGGGTAAAAATTTTAAAGCTTCGTTATAAAGCTGTTTAGCGAGAATGGAAGTGGGCGCCATTAAAAGGGTTTTATTAGGGTAAGCTAATACCATGCTCGCTAAAATCACCATCGTTTTCCCGCACCCCACATCGCCTATAATCAAACGCTTGCACGCTATGGGGCTGGTGAGATCGTTTTGGATTTCTTTAATGGCGTTTTGTTGATCGTGCGTGAGTTTAAAGGGTAAAGAAGCGATGAAATTATCCAAGCGTTCGCTGTTATTGGGGCATGCGATTTTAGCACTGAATTGCAATTTTTTGTGCTCTAAATTTTTCATATAAAAAAGCATTTCAATGTATTTTAATGCATTTAAATGTTGTGAAGGGAAATTTTTATTCGTTTCAAAATCCTTGACAAAATGCGGCGTGGGGAAAAAGATTTCTAACAACAAACGCGCGATATTTTCTTTAACGCCTTCCTTTTTTAAATTTTCTAATGAAATGAGTTTTTGTAAATTTTCTTGTATTTTTTTATGATTTTTAACTTTTTTAAAAATTAAAGAAATTTTTCCAAATTCGGTAAGGATTTTAGGCGTGTTAATGATATAAGCTTGATTAAAAGAGCTTTGCTCTAATTTACCATAAATAAACAAACTCTCGCCGGTTTTAAATTGGTTATAATGGAACATGCTGTAATTGAAAAAAACAAGCTCTAAATTTTTGTAAAATCGTTTGGAATAGGCAAAAATCTTTAAAACTTTGGCGTAGTTTCTTTTCTCTAAAATACCCACTTCTAAAACGCCGCTCAAGCCCGTTTCAAAACGCTCTAATAAATTCAAATCTTTATAGCCTTTGGGCGTATAAACAAGCAAAGCTTCTAAAAGCGATTTCACATTCAATGTTTTTAATAAATCATCTGTTTCTTGCAATTTGTTCTTACCCTAGCCAATCCTTAATCATTTTTATGATAAGATAGTCAAATTATACATTGACTTAAGGAAATTTAATTGATGAAATCTAAAATCACTCATTTTATCGCTATCTCTTTTGTTTTAAGCCTGTTTATTGCATGTAAAGATGAAGTTAAAAAATCGTCCCAATCGCACCAAAACAACACTAAAACCACCAAAACGATGCAAAACAATCCAATCAATCAAGCGAATAAGGATATAAAAAAAATTGAACATGAAGAAGAAGATGAAAAAGTCACCAAAGAAGTGAATGATCTGATCAATAACGAAAATAAAATTGATGAAATCAATAATGAAGAAAACGCTGATCCTTCGCAAAAAAGAACGAACAACGTTTTGCAACGAGCCACTAACCACCAAGACAATCTCAACTCCCCACTCAACAGGAAGTATTAAAGTGTGAAATTTTTTTCAAAGGATTTATTTAAAAAAGTAACCCCTTTATTTTTAAGCGTTTGTTTTTTAAGTCCTACCCTTACGCAAGCCAAAAGCCGTTTTTATGTGGCTTCTCAATATCAGGTAGGCAAAATGATCATGAAAAAATACAACGATCTCAAACGCACGATTGAAGGGGCGAGCTTTTCTTTAGGCTGGGAGATTAACCCCACTAATTACTGGTTTTATTCGCGCTATTACTTTTTTATGGATTACGGGAATGTCATTCTCAATAAAAGAACGGGCGCTCAAGCGAACATGTTCACTTACGGCTTTGGAGGGGATTTGATCGTGGAATACAATAAAAACCCCTTGTATGTTTTTTCCCTTTTTTATGGCATGCAAGTTGCCGAAAACACATGGACGATTTCCAAACACAGCGCGAATTTTATCATTGACGATTGGCGTAGCATTCAAGGGTTTTCGCTCAAAACTTCCAATTTCAGAATGTTGGGTTTAGTGGGGTTTAAATTCCAAACCGTGCTATTCAACCATGACGCTAGTATTGAAGTGGGGATCAAATGGCCTTTTGCTTTTGAATACGACTCACCCTTTGTAAGGCTTTTTTCTGTCTTTATTTCGCACACTTTCTACCTTTAAACTAATTCCAACCCCACCGGGCAATGATCGCTCCCTAAAATATCTTTATAGATTAAAGCGTCTTTTAAGCGCGTTTTTAAAGGATTAGAGCATAGAAAATAATCAATGCGCCAACCAATGTCTTTATCCCTCGCTTGTTGCATGTAACTCCACCAGGTGTAAGCCTTTTCTTTGTTAGGGTAAAAATAACGGAAAGTGTCAATAAAACCGGCGTTCAAAAGCTCGCTGAATTTCCCTCTCTCTTCATCGCTAAATCCCGCATTTTTTCGGTTTGTTTTAGGGTTTTCTAAATCAATTTCATTGTGAGCCACATTCAAATCCCCGCACACAATGACAGGTTTTTTTAACTCTAAAGCTTTTAAAAATTTTCTAAATTCCACTTCCCAACTCATGCGATAACTAAGCCTAGATAGGGCTTGTTGGGAATTAGGGACATAAACATTCACTAAATAAAACGACTCAAATTCGCAAGTTACCACGCGCCCTTCTTTGTCATGCTCTTCTATATTGATACCATAGCTCACGCTTAAAGGCTCTTTTTTAGTGAAAGTTACCACCCCAGAATAGCCCTTTTTAATCGCGCAATTCCAAAAATCAAAATACCCTTTAAATTCAAAGGTGTTTTGTTCTTGCTGCATTTTAGATTCTTGAATGCAAAAAATATCCGCATCAACGCTATTGAAAAAATCCATAAAGCCCTTAGTCATGCAAGCTCTTAATCCGTTCACATTCCATGAAATCAATTTCATTGTAATCCTTGTTCCCTTTTGAGTAAATTATATTTTTTAGTCATTTTTTAAAAATTAAGCTTTATTTTACCTTTTTTATGTAATAATTGTCTTTTGCTTGGCTTGATAGCTCAGTCGGTAGAGCAGAAGACTGAAAATCTTCGTGTCGGTGGTTCGATTCCGCCTCAAGCCACCATCTCAAACTTCATTGAATAAATAATTCCCCTTTTTGACACAAACAACACGAGAGTTTTCAATACTCAAAGGCGTGCTTTTGGCTCGTGGTTGCTCTTCTATTTCTAAAACCATGCACACCCCTTCTTTAAAGCGCACATGGTTTTTAACCCATTCTTTGTATTCACTGCTTTCTTTGACTATATCGTTTAAATAATGTCCCTCATACACTTCCACAAATTCCATGAACTTTTCATTCAAATTCAATTCATTGCGCGTTATTTCGCTTTTTCGTGTGGAAGAATAAGCTAGTTCGCTGGTTTCATAGAAAGTCGGCTCTACTTGATCGTCTTGTTTGGGGCGCTCATAAATAGCTTTCACTAATTGCGTGGTGATTTCATACTCGCTCTCCCACGCTTGTTTTAAGGGCTCTTCTATCAGATAGCATTGCCTAGTCGTGCCGTCTTTTCGTGTTCTGGCCCTTTTGCATTTTTCTGTAGAGCTTCTAGCTTGGAGGATGGTAAAATTGTTTTTAGCTTCAAAAGTTTGCGGCTCTTCTAAAGGCTCTGTTTTATGGACAGAGATTTTAGTATAGGGGGTAGTGATTTTACCGCTTTTATTTTCAGCGTTGCTGTAGTCGCAAGGGGTAATGTCTGTCGCAGTCTGTTTGTCTTCATCAACGCGTTTTAAAATGCTTGGGCGATAGGCTTGTAAATTTTCATCATCATAGACCCACTTCCCGCATGCAAATTCTCTAACATTAGGATCTCTAATGGCTTGTTTTTCCGCATTATCCCTATTCTCATTGCTTTCATTGTGTTCATTAATATCAGCGTTAGGGGTGTTGTTAGGGAGCGTTTTTTCAGTGGGTGGCGTTACAAAAAAGTTGTTTTCTTGATCTTCTGAAGAATGCTTTAAAGGGGGTTTAGTGTCGTTTGTTGGCGTTTTAACTTCATTAGTAGGGCTTATTTTATTAGAAGTGGCTAAAGGCTGTAAAAGGCTGTTTTTAGGGTTTTTAGAGCCTAGTTTGGACTCTGGGTAAGGAAAGTTTTGAGGAGATTGTTGCGATGAAGTGGGTTTGTTTTGTGGTTTTTGTATGGGTGCGTTTAAAGAAGGCATTTGGTGCGACTCTTTCAATTCTTTTGAGGAAAAGACAATTTGGGTGTTTCTGGGGATAGTAGGGCGGTTAGGGTTTAAGGTCGTTTCTAAAGAAAGTTTTTCATCAAGGGGTTGATAGACAATTGCAGTGGATATGTGGGTGATAGTGAGCGTGAGTTTTTTGTGTGGGGAGATATTATAAACGCCTAAAACTTGTCTTGGTTCTTTAGAATCAAGGACTTTAGCCTTAAAAGTGCCTTTATGCGGCGAAGTTTTGATCTCTTCTAAAAGCTCGATCACAAGGGCTTGAAGAGGATTAGAGAAAGTCAGAAAGAAAGACAGACAAAGGGTTTTTTTCATGCTTGTTCCTTTTTATTTTGGATTTTTGGATTATATCTTAAAAAAAGGTTTAGTAAAAGTCATCAATAAGTTATAGATAGGTAACACTTTAATTAATATAATTAGTAACAGTAGTAGGGGCGTGAATGGATGGAATGAAAAATTAAAAAGCTTTAGAGACGCACGTTTTTAGGGGGGTTGTGGGATGTAAAAAAAAGTGAATGAAACGCTTTTTGATAAGCCTTTTTTCATTCACTCAAATTGAAAGCGGTTTTTTTGTCGTTCAATTCGTTCAGGCGGTTTTTGATTTCTTCTCTAAGGCTTAAAATAAAAGGGCTTTTTTCTTCTTCAAGCATTTTTTTAACGCTAGAATACATTTTAGAAATGCTTGAATGATCCTTTAAATCCAAAAATTGAGCGAGCGAAAGCGTGGGGTTAGGGGTATAAAGCCTGGCGAAATACACGACTAATTTTCTCGCCAAAGCGACATTTTTTTGGCGCGAAGAGACTTTGATTTCACTGGATTTGAGATTTAAGCTTTGCGCGACAGCGAGTAAGATATTTTCCAAGCTTGAGCCTTCAGCATGATCTTTTTGCAAATCTTCTAAAACGGTTTTAGCGAGGTTCAAATCAATGGGAGCGTTCATTAAGTTCGCGTTCACGCTGATTTTAATGATCGCGCCTTCCATTTGGCGGATATTGTCGCTGATGTGTTGGGCGATGTATTCCATCACTTCTTCAGGCAAAGTGATTTGATTGAGTTGGCATTTTTGTTTGACAATGGAAAGTTTGGTTTCTAAATCAGGGGGCATGACTTTAGCGGTTATCCCCCATTCAAAGCGCGATTTTAAGCGATCTTCTAAGCCAGCGATGTTTTTAGGCGATCGGTCTGAAATCAATACGATTTGTTTGCTGTTGGCGTGTAATTCGTTAAAGGTGTGGAAAAATTCTTCTTCTAGTTTGGGTTTTCCTTGCAAAAATTGAGCGTCATCTAACAAGAAAAAGTCGCAATGGCGGTATTTTGCTTTAAAAGAATCCATGGTTTTGTTGTCTAAATGCTTTAAAAAGTCTGTCAAAAAATCTTCTGAAGTGACTAACACGACTTTTTTATGCTTTTCTAGGGCATGGTTACCGATAGCGTTTAAAATGTGCGTTTTGCCTAACCCTGTGCCGCCATAAAAAAGCACCGGGTTATAAGGGGGCGTATCGCTTTGGGCGACTTTTTTAGCGATTTCATAAACGGTGTTATTGCATGAGCCTACGACAAAATTTTCAAAAGTGTAAGAGTCTTTGACGCTCGTTTTTATGGCTTTGTAATTGATACTAGGTTGAGCGTTAATTTGGATTTTAGGCGCCACTTCAATACGCACATCCACGCTATGGGCTAAATGCATGCCGACTTTATTCTGGCTTAAAATTTCTTTAAGCAACGCGCCGTATTTAGCCGTAATCGTGGTGCATAAGACCCTATTAGGGGCATAAAAAAAGGCAATATCGCTCTTGCTCGCGTTAGGGTTGTATTTGAGTTGGCTAAAGTAATTTTCATACTCTATGAGGCTAACTTTAGGATTTTGTTTGACTAGCGCCAAGATTTCTTTTTCAATATTGTTGTTGGTATCCATGGCGTTATTATAGCGTGAATAAGTGGTGAATGAAAAAGGAATAACATGTGAATGAAATGTGAATGAAGCCCTAAAATTAAGGTGTTTCTTTTAAGGGTTTGTCTATAATGCTTGCTTTATAATAAGCTAATGGATGCGAAAAAAGGATTTTCATGCTGCTTTGCGCGGGAAGGAATGAGACTTTAAAAAAAGCGGCGCCTATTGGTGTGGGTTTGATAGAGAGCGCGATTAATTTAACGAGGATATGTTTAAAAAACCCTGATACAGAAAGCCTTATTTTTATAGGGAGCGCGGGGAGTTATAGCCCAGAAACGGAGCTTTTGAGCGTGTTTGAAAGCGTTTGCGGCTATCAAATTGAAGAGAGTTTTAGCCATTTAAACAGCTACACGCCTTTAGATAATTTCATTCACATAGAAACTAAAGAGCAGGCTCTTTTTGAAAGGGTGCGTGTGAATAGCAGTAACTACATCCACACCGGCGAAATGTTTGCTAAAAAAATGGCTCAAAAGGGCGTTTTATTAGAAAACATGGAGTTTTTTAGCGTCTTAAGCGTGGCTAAAATTTTTTCTTTAAAGGCTAAAGGGATTTTTTGCGTGAGTAACCATGCAGGACTTAATGCGCATCAGCAATTTAAAGAAAACCATGCCAAAGTCAAACAGATTTTAGAAAACATCATTGATAATTTAATAGTTTAGCTATCATGGAGCATTCTAAATTAAAGGCGATCACATGTTTGAAAAAATACGCAAGATTTTAGCGGATATTGAAGATTCGCAAAATGAAATTGAAATGCTTTTAAAATTAGCGAATTTGAGTTTGGGGGATTTCATTGAGATTAAAAGAGGGAGCATGGACATGCCAAAGGGCGTGAATGAAGCGTTTTTTACGCAATTAAGCGAAGAAGTGGAGCGATTGAAGGAGCTTATCAACGCTTTAAATAAGATCAAAAAAGGGTTATTGGTGTTTTAAATGTGCGGGATTGTAGGTTATATAGGGGATAGCGAGAAAAAATCCATTCTTTTAGAGGGATTAAAGGAATTGGAATACAGAGGTTATGACAGTGCGGGTTTAGCCGTATTGAGCGGCAATCGTTTGGAAGTGTTTAAAACTCAAGGGAAATTAGAAAACCTTAAATCAGAGCTTAAAAATAAAGAGTTTTTGGATTTTGGCGTGAGTATCGCTCACACCAGATGGGCCACGCATGGCAAGCCAAGCAGCGCAAACGCCCACCCGCATTTTACAGAAAATTTAGCTTTAGTGCATAATGGCATCATTGAAAATCACGCGAGTTTGAAAAAAGAATTGGAAAATAAAGGGCATGCGTTTTTAAGCCAAACGGACACGGAAGTCATTGCGCATTTATTAGAAGAAACGCTTAAAAGCGAGAGCGATTTATTGAAAGCTTTTGAAAAAAGCATCAGCCTTTTAAAAGGGAGTTATGCGATTTTAATGCTCCATAAAAGGGCTAAAGAGAGCTTGTTTTACGCTAAATCTTCTTCGCCTTTAGTTGTGGGTAAGGGCAAAGAGGGGGTGTTTTTTGCGTCCAGTTTGAGCGTGTTAGCCCCTAAAGTGGATCAATTTGTCATTTTAGAAGAAAACAGCGTGGGGCAGATTTCTTTAGAAAATTTTAAAGATTTAAAACACATTGAAAACATGAAAGATTACGCTTTTGAGGATAAGGATTATTCTAAAGGCAATTTTAGGAATTATTTAGAAAAAGAGATTTATGAGCAGCACAGCAGTTTGTTAGAGTGTTTAGAGGGGCGCTTGGAAGCCTTGAGTGTGTATTGTGAGATCGATCCTGAATTTTTAGAGAATGTGAATGAAATCACGCTGTGTTCTTGCGGGAGCAGTTACCATGCGAGTTTAGCGAGCGTGTATTTGTTTGAAAGATTAGCCAAAATAAGAGCGAGGGCCATTTTAGCGAGCGAATACCGCTACGCCCATTTTAAAAGCAACCCTAACGAGCTTTTTATAGCGATTTCTCAAAGCGGGGAAACCGCTGACACTTTGGAGGCGCTAAAATTAGCCAAAGCCCAAGGGCTTAAAACCATTAGTTTGTGTAACGCCCCTTTTAGCATGATGAGCCGCATTAGTGATCACACGCTTTTAATTAGAGCGGGGGTGGAGCGGAGCGTGGCATCCACTAAGGCGTTTTCTTCACAAGTGATGCTTTTATGGCTTTTGAGCGTGTATATAGGCAAACAATTAGGGACCATCTCTAAAGAAGAAGAAAGAATCCAAGCCAAAAACATGCTCAATAGCGTGAAGGCGATGAAAGTAGAGTCTAAATTGCATGAAAAGATCAAGCGCTTATCCAAAC
The DNA here is from genome assembly GCA_008032955.1 of Helicobacter pylori. NCBI lineage: Bacteria > Pseudomonadati > Campylobacterota > Epsilonproteobacteria > Campylobacterales > Helicobacteraceae > Helicobacter > Helicobacter pylori. Next base: position 1,307,924 of record CP032046.1, on the reverse strand, counting down.
GCTACTTGCATGGGCATGGCTTTTTTTATATCGGGCGCGATGTGTTTTACCCGCTCGCTTTAGAAGGGGCGTTGAAACTTAAAGAAATCAGTTACTTGCACGCTGAGGGGTATGCGAGCGCGGAGATGAAGCATGGGCCTATTGCGTTAGTGGATTCCAATCTTTTTACCATTGCTTTATTGTCTAAGCATCTGTTATTTGATAAAACCAAAAGCAATATTGAAGAATTGAGCGCTAGGGATTCTACGATTTGCGTGTTAAGCTCTGAAATTTTAGAGATCGCTGATGATTTTATCCAATTAGAAGAGAGCGAAAGTTATATGGAAGAATTTTTCCGCATGAATTTAGCGATGCAGCTTTTAGCTTTAGAAATCGCTATGCGTTTGAACCACGATGTGGATCACCCAAGAAACTTGGCTAAAAGCGTTACCGTGGAATAAAAAGCGATATTAGGAGTCAAATAATGGAAGTGATTTGCAAGCATTACACCCCTTTAGACATTGCGAGCCAAGCGATCCGCACTTGCTGGCAGAGTTTTGAATACAGCGATAATGGAGGCTGTAAGGATAAGGAACTCATCCACAGGGTGGGGAATATTTTCAGGCATTCTTCCACTTTAGAGCACCTTTATTACAATTTTGAAATCAAGGGTTTGAGCAGGGGGGCGTTGCAAGAATTGAGCCGGCATCGAATAGCGAGCTTGAGCGTGAAATCAAGCCGTTACACTTTAAGGGAATTGAAAGAAGTGGAGAGCTTTTTACCCCTTAATGAAACGAATTTAGAAAGAGCTAAAGAGTTTTTAGTTTTTGTAGATGATGAAAAAGTGAATGCAATGAGCGTTTTAGCTTTGGAAAATCTCAGGGTTTTATTGAGCGAGCATAACATTAAAAACGATTTAGCCAAATACGCCATGCCTGAAAGCTATAAAACGCATTTAGCCTATAGCATTAACGCTAGGAGTCTGCAAAATTTATTGACTTTAAGAAGCAGTAATAAAGCCTTAAAAGAAATGCAAGATTTAGCCAAAGCCTTATTTGACGCTTTACCTGGCGAGCATCAGTATTTGTTTGAAGATTGTTTGAAGCATTAGTTTTAAACAATACCGCTTAATAACGCTCACTCTTTAATGTTTTAAAAACGCCTTGTTTTTGATTAGATGAGATTTTAAGGGGGTTTGTTGTAGGATTTCATCACGCCCCATAGTTACGATATGGGGCAAATCTGTTCTTAAAAGGGTTTATCATGAAAAGAAAACATGATAAAAACTCTTGGTTAGTATTATACATTAAAATCTCTTTTAAGGGGTTTAAAGTGGTCTTTTCTATAGAAAAGTAATTTTATTAGCCAAAGTTCCCCTGAGTTTAAAAGCTTAGGGGTTTCCTTTTCAAGCGGGTTTGTCCTTGACTTTTGGGGCGTTTTATAGGCTTCTAAGCTATTTTTATCTAAAATCTCTTTCCTCAAGTTTTTGGGGAGGTTTTTGACACATTCTTTTCTGTCGGCTTCAGTTTTGGCATTTTTCAAACAATCTAGAGCCTGTTGTTCCAAAAGTTTCCTAGCTTCAGGCGTGAGCAGTTTCTCATATGGCTCTAAGAGATAGCTTGGCAAAAAACACATTCCATTAGACACTTTTGCGATCATTTTGGAAGCAAACGACAATGCTTAATCTTTACATTGCAGAAAAAGCTAGCATGGGTCGTCTGATCGCTAGCGCGCTTTCAAATGATTACAACGCTCCTTGATTAGTGTTGAGACATTTAGCGATTTGGTTTAAATTGTTTCCCCACTTAGCTAATTCAATAACTAGTTCTTTATTAGCAATCGCTTTTTGTTTTTTAGATTTTGTTGGAGTTTGTGAGTTTTGAATTAAAAGAGAGTTTAAAACT